>JAQXTF010000021.1 GCA_029219345.1 Eggerthellales bacterium | reverse complement strand
GAATGGGTGAAGGAAGGCTATTTTCATCGCAGCAAGGGTGAAGGCGAGCATGCTGATGAGACCTTTACCATTGTGGTTCCGCCTCCCAACATTACGGGCGTTCTGCACATGGGCCATGCCCTGAACGAAACCATTCAGGATACCTGCATTCGTCGTGCTCGCATGCGTGGCTACCAGACCCGCTGGATCATCGGTACCGACCATGCTGGTATCGCAACCCAGACCAAGGTTGATAAAAAGCTTGCCGATGAAGGCATTTCTCGTTTGGAAATTGGCCGTGAAAAGTTCATTGAGGCCTGCTACGACTGGCGTAAAGAATACGGCACCACTATTGTGAACCAGATTAAGGGCATGGGCTGCTCCGGCGACTTCGAAGACGAGCATTTCACCTTGGATCCTGACTACGTTATGGCTGTTCGCAAGGTGTTTACCGACTGGTATCACGCTGGCCTGATTTACAAGGGCAAGCGCATTGTGAACTGGTGCCCCCATTGCACCACCGCCATTGCAGACGACGAGGCCGAGTACGTAGATGACGCAAGCCATCTGTGGTATCTGCGTTACCCTCTGACCGAGCCTGTTGACGGCATGGAGTATCTGGTTGTTGCCACCACGCGCCCCGAAACTATGCTGGGCGACACGGGCGTTGCCGTAAGCCCCAAGGACGAGCGCTTCGCCAAGCTGGTGGGCAAGACCTGCAAACTTCCCATTGTTAATCGTGAGATCCCCATCTTCTCCGACTGGCACGTAGATACCGAGTTCGGTACCGGCTGCGTGAAGGTCACTCCTTCCCATGACCCCAATGACTGGGCTATGGGCGAGGCTCATGGCCTTGAGAAGATCAATATCTTCGATGAAACCGCTCATGTGGTTGCGGGCTATGGCAAATTCAGCGGCATGGACCGCGATGAGGCTCGCGAGGCCATCGTGGCAGAATTTGAGGCCCTTGGCCTGCTGGACCACATTGAAGACCTGAATCACTCCGTCATGACCTGCTACCGCTGCCATACCAAGCTGGAGCCTTGGGAGTCTGAGCAGTGGTTCGTGGCTGTGGACGAGCTGAAGAAAGAGGCTGCTCGCGTTGTTGAAGACGGCGAGATTCAGTTCCATCCCGCTCGTTGGAAGCAGGTATACCTGGACTGGTTGGCCAACCTGAAGGACTGGTGCATCTCCCGTCAGCTGTGGTGGGGCCATCGCATTCCCATGTTCTACTGTGACGAATGCGGCTGGCAGGATGCCTCTGAGACCGATATTGAGGTTTGCCCCAAGTGCGGCAAGCCCGTGCGTCAGGAAGAAGACGTGCTGGATACCTGGTTCAGCTCTCAGCTGTGGCCTTTTGCCACCATGCATTGGGCCGACTACGGCATGGAATCTCCTGAAATCAAGCTGGCATATCCTACCCAGGTGCTTTCCACCGCCCGCGATATCATGGGCCTATGGGTCGCCCGCATGGTTATGAGCTCCATGTACTTTACCAAGCAGATTCCCTTTGAGCATGTCATTATCCATCCCACCGTTATGGGCGCCGATGGCAAGCCTATGAGCAAGTCTCGCGGCAATGGCGTTGACCCCCTGAAGCTTTTGAAGGACTACGGTTCTGATGGCATGCGTTTTGGCCTGCTGCTGCAGGTTACGGGTGCGCAGGACCTGAAGTTTGACGAGCAGAAGCTGGTTTCTAGCCGCAACTTCGCCAACAAGATTCGCAATGCTGCACGCTTTGTGGGCATGAACCTTGAAGGTTATGTTCCCGGTGACCCGAACCCCACCACCAGCGCTGATAAGTGGATTTTCACCCGCCTTGCACAGCTGGTAGAGAGCCTGGACGCTGCCTTTGATGAATTCGAGTTCGGCGAAGTCACCCGCCAGCTGTACTCTTTCTTCTGGAACGAGTTCTGCGACTGGTACATTGAGTTCTCTAAGAGCCGTCTGTCCAAGGATGCCGACCCTCAGGATCGCCTGAATTGCCAGCGTAACCTGGTCTTCGTGCTTGACCAGGCTATTCGCCTGCTGCATCCCATTATGCCCTTCGTTACTGAAGAGATTTACCAGGACCTGCCCGGCGAGAAAGAGAAGAAGCATCTCATTGTTGCCTCTTGGCCTCAGGTTTCTGCCTTGAAGCCTTACTGCGACGAGAATGCCGCCGCTGCCATTGCCATGGTGTGCGATACCATTTCCGCTATCCGCAGCACCCGTGCCCGTTATGGCATTTCCCCCAAGAACGCTTTGGAGGTAACCGTCAAGGCCGGAAATCAGGCAGAGCTGCTGGCTGAGCAGGCTGGTTTGATTTCCGCTTTGGCAAACGTGTCCGACCTGACCATTGCCGCCGATGCCGCAAAACCTGCTGGCGCCAGCGTATCTCTTGCCGGCAGCCTGGAGATTTATGTAGCTCTTTCGGGTTTGGTGGATTTTGAGGCAGAACGCGCTCGTTTGCAGTCTGAACGTGATAAGGTTTCCAAGGACGCTGCCAAGCTGGAAAAGAAGCTCTCTAACCAGGGCTTCCTGGCAAAGGCTGCTCCTGAGATTATCGAAAAAGATCGTGCTCACTTTGCTGAGCTTTCTGATAAGTTGGCCCGTATTGATGAGCAGCTTGCCGCTCTTGCTTAAAGTGGAGTAGGGAAGAGATAGGATAGAACATGAGTGAACTGTTATCTTCGCTGATCACCGAAGAAATGCGTATGGCGCTGGTCGTTGTATGCGCTATGATTGCCGTGTTGTACGTGCTTTCCATTGTGTGGGTGGTGCGTGATGCTTACCAGCGTGGAGCTAAGTGGATTGTATGGGGTGTTGTTGCCATCATTCCCGTTGTTGGCCTAATTGCATATTGCCTGCTGCGTCCTTCTATGCTGCAGGTTGACCGCGATGAGCAAGAGCTGGAAATTGCTTATAAGCAGCGCGCTTTGCAAAAGTACGGTAATTGCGCTACCTGCGGTTATCCCGTTGAAGACGACTTCATCATCTGCCCCTCTTGCCATACTCAGCTGAAGAATCAGTGCGGCCGCTGCGGCAAGCCGTTGGATCCTACGTGGACCGTGTGCCCCTATTGCGCCACTCCGGTTAATGGCGCAGGCGCTGCTGCTCAGCGTCGCCGTCCCGCACGCAGGCCCGAAACTGCCCAGCCCGTTGATGGCTCTACTGTTGCCATGAACATGCCTCAGGAACGCCGCCGCCGCCGTCCTTCTGCTGAATAAGCGATGTTTATGAATGAGCTTTAGCCGCCCTTCGGGGCGGCCTTTCTTTCTTTTGCCTGAAATCCCAGGTAAAACTGCGATTACCCTTTTGCGATGGGCGTAAGGCTTTTTCGGTTGAATCGGCTCCTTTCCTGCCAAAAGAGTACAATGAAAACAGTAAATTACTTGTGCGTAGCTGCGTTGATTGCAGTCCATTGAATGGGGTGAAATTCCCCGCGAGTAGGTCACCGTGAAGCCCTTTGCTGCAAAGGAAGGGGATAAGCCGGATCATGGAGCACAGGCGAGCATCCTGCCTTTACTGGGGTCTCGTGCACGAATGCGCATCACCTCTTGCAAAGGCTTTTATGATGAAGGCGATAGGGAGGGGCGCATGAAAGAGCAAGACGCTTTTTCGGATTTTCATCCGGCGGTAACTTTCGCCTTTTTTGCGCTGGCCATTCTCTTTTGCATGTTCTTCCGTCACCCGGCCTTTACGGCTGCCACCCTGCTGTTTTCTTTCCTATATGCAGTATCCGTTCAGGGCGTGCGCGCTTGCAAGTTTGCGTTGGCTATGGTGCCCGTATTCTTGCTGGTCACCTGCATAAACCCTTTGTTTAATTCCCTGGGCAAGACAGTGCTGTTCACCTATTTCGGTGGTCGTGTATACTCTTTGGAAGCGCTGGCTTATGGCGCCTGCACGGGCTGCATGTTCGTGGCCATGTTCATTTGGTTTTCTTCTTACAACCGCGTAATGACCAGCGATAAATTCACGTATCTCTTTGGCGGCCTGGCACCGGCTATTACCCTGACCCTTACCATGGCTTTGCGCCTGGTGCCCACCTATCTGAACAAGCTTTCCCAGTTTGGTCACTGCCGTGCCAGCTTGGGAAAATCCATTCAAGTGGGAACCACTTCTGAAAAGGCGGCCCATGGCGCTGATCTGCTGTCTCAGCTGACCACCTGGGCTTTCGAGAACGCAGTGCAAACTGCTGATTCCATGAAAAGCCGCGGCTATGGTGTGGGCAAACGCTCCAATTTCTCCATCTACCACTTTGGCAATCGCGACAAGCTGCTGTTGGCGGCCATGGGCGTGTTTGCCGCCTTGTCCATTGCCGGCGCCGCTATGGGCGTGCAGGAGATTGAGTTTTATCCCACCATTGTGGCGGCCCCCGTTACCCCGTTGTTCACTTGCTCTCTATGCGCTTATTGTACGCTTTTGGTTTTGCCTACCATGATTAACGTGAAGGAGATTGTGCTATGGCGCAGTTCGCTTTCCAGAATGTAACGTTTAGCTATCCCAAGTGTGACCACCCCGCGCTGGATAAGGTGTCCTTTGAGATTGAGGCCGGCAGTTACGTGATGCTGTGTGGCAAGAGCGGCTGCGGAAAGACAACGTTGCTGCGTCACCTGAAGACGGTGCTCACTCCCCATGGAACCCGTACCGGCCAGATTCTGTTTGAGGACGTGCCTCTGGACCAGGTGTCTCAGCGTGAACAGAGTGCCAAGATTGGCTACGTGATGCAGAACCCTGATGCTCAGGTGGTTACCGACAAGGTATGGCATGAGCTGGCCTTTGGCCTGGAGAGCATGGGCTGCGATCAGCGTACCATGCGCTTGCGCGTAGCCGAGATGGCCAGCTACTTTGGCATTCAGGGCTGGTTTCATAAGGATGTAAAAGACTTGTCCGGCGGTCAGAAGCAGTTGTTGAATTTGGCCTCCATCATGGCTATGCAGCCCAGTGTGCTCATTTTGGACGAACCTACCAGCCAGTTGGACCCCATTGCCGCTACTGATTTCCTAAATACGGTGCGCAAAATCAATCTTGAGTTGGGCACCACCATCATCTTGTCTGAGCATCGCCTGGAAGAGACCTTCAGCGCCGCCGATCGCGTGCTGGTGATGAAGCAGGGCCGCATTTTGGCTGATGGCGAGCCTCACGAAGTGGGCCAGAAGCTCATCACGGCCGGCGACGAAATGGCTGCCGCACTGCCTGCTCCCATGCGCATCTTCTACGGTGTGAATTCGGGCGCTGCTGCCTCTCAGGTGGCCGCCGCCGATTGCCCCCTGACCGTGCGCGAGGGCCGCACCTGGCTGACGCAGAACTTCAGCGACATTCCCCAGGACAAGCGCTCCTTGCCCGATGCCGCCGAATATGAGGAAACCGACGACAACATCGTTCTTTCTTTTAAGGATGTATGGTTCCGCTATGAGCGCGAGCTGCCCGATATTCTGCGCGGCACTAGCTTTGACGTGCATAAGGGCGAGCTGTTTGCCCTGGTGGGCGGCAACGGAACCGGCAAATCCACCACTTTGAAGTGCGCTTGCGGCGTGACCAAGCCTTACCGCGGCACCATAAAGATTAAGGGAAAGAAGCTGAAGGACTGGAAGAATTCAGAGCTGTTCCGCGGCTGCATTGCCATGTTGCCCCAAGACCCCCAAAATCTGTTTGTGAAGAAGACCGTCCGCGCCGACCTGGAAGAAATGATTGACAGCAAGGGCCTCACCCCCGAGCAAGTGCAGGAAAAGGTGCTGGAAGTGGCTCGCACCTGCGATGTGGAGCGGCTGCTGGACTCGCACTCCTTCGATCTTTCTGGCGGCGAGCAGCAACGCGCTGCTCTGGCCAAGGTGCTTTTGTGCGACCCCGAAATTCTGCTGCTGGATGAGCCCACCAAGGGCATCGACGGCTTCTTCAAGCGCGAGCTGGCTGGCGTGCTGGCGCGCCTGCGCGAGAAGGGCATGACCATCGTCATGGTGTCTCATGACATTGAGTTCTGCGCCCATTACGCTACCAGCGTGTCCATGTTCTTTGATGGCGGCGTGGTGACCACTAATACGCCGCGCAGGTTCTTTGCGCAGAACAGCTTCTACACCACCAGCGCAAATCGCATGAGCCGCCACCTGTTTGAAAACGCAATTGTTGATGAAGATGTGATCGCATTATGCAAGAACGCGTAAAAACCAGCCCCAAGGTGCTCGCCATCACGGTGGCCTGCATCGCTCTTGCTCTTGCCGCCCTGGCTTCTACGGTGCTTCTAGGCGTTGAGAACTACTACCTGGTGAGCGTGGCTATTGCGGTGCTTACCACGGTGCCCTTCTTCGCCACCTTTGAAAGCCGCAAGCCCCAAGCCCGTGACCTGGTTGTTCTTGCTGTGGTTATCGCGCTGGCCATTGTGTCTCGCGCAGCCTTCTTCTGGTTCCCCGATTTCAAGCCCATCGCTGCCGTGATCATCATTGCAGGCATCGCCTTTGGCCCCCAGGCGGGCTTCATGACCGGCGCCATGTCCATGCTGCTGAGCAACTTCCTCTTCGGTCAGGGCCCCTGGACTCCTTGGCAGATGCTGGCCTTTGGCCTGGCGGGTCTGGTGTTTGGCATTCTTTCCCAGAAGAACCTCATCCCTCACAAGGATTACACCAAAAAGCAGGTGCTCCTGCTGACGGTGGGCGGCTTCTTCTTCACCTGGTGCGTTATTGGCCCGCTGCTGGACGTATGCGCCCTGTTCCTTATGGCCAACGACTACACCGTTGAGAGCGTGCTGGCCATCTTTGCCTCGGGCGTGCCGGTGAATTTCACCCGCGCTGTTGCAACGGCGCTGTTGCTGTTCTTTGCCACCAATCCGCTGCTTGACAAGCTGGAGCGCGTCAAGGTGAAGTACGGAATGGGCGAGTAGGGCGGTCTATCGTGCGCTTTGATTCGTATCATCCGGGCCTCAATCTCTTGTTCTTCGTGGCGGTTATTGCTGCTGCGTTGGCATGGAACCACCCTGTTTTCGTGGGGGTGGGGTTTGTGTGCGCCCTGATATACTCATTTGCGCTGAAGGGCCGTAAGGCTGTGCTGTTTGCCCTGGTGGCACTGGTGTTCCCCTTTGCATGGAGCGCCTGGTTTGCCTACAACACCCACTTTGGCATCACCAATTTGGGCGAAACCATCATTGGCAACCGCATTACTTTGGAGTCCCTGGCTTATGGTTTTGTACAGGGCGCGCAAATTTCCACCGCATGCCTGTGGATGACCTGCGTGTTTAAGCTGTTCACCGCCGATAAAGTGGTGTATTTGCTGGGGAGGGTGTCGCCCCGCCTGTCGCTGATGCTGGCCGTGGCTCTGCGTGCCATTCCCATGGTGGCTGACCGTACCCACCGCATTGACACTGCTCAGAAGGCTATCGGACGCGGGTCGGGATGCGGCAACTTGCTTGATCGTGCTCACAACTGGGTGCGCCGCGTGTCCATCATCGTCTCCTGGAGCATCGAGCGCTTTGCGGAGATGTCCGACTCCATGCGCAGCCGCGGTTCTTTGCTGCGCGGCCGTACCGCCTATTCGCTGTATCGCTTTGACGCTCGCGATCGCAGCCTGGTTATCACCATGGTGGTGCTTATCACCATCTGCATTGCCGGCATGCTGCTTACCCAGACGGCAATTCAGTATAACCCCCAGGTTATCTTCAACCGCATGACGCCGCTGAGCTTCGTGTTTTACGGCGCCTATCTGGTGTTTTGCCTGCTTCCCTGTGTTTTGCAGATAACGGGGGAGTGGCATTTTAAGAAGCAGATTTCTCATGTTGAGCCTGCGGAAGCTCCCCAGGGCATGTTTACGGAATAGAAGCGAAAGCTTGAGTTGATAGAGGAAGATATCTTATGGCGAACGTAAAAGCAAAGAAACGCGCGTTTAACCTGATCATGGTGGTTGCAGCCATCGTGATTGTGATTGGGGGCGTTATGGCAGTGAATAACTTCAAGGGAGGTAGCTCCAGTGATACTGCATCGGGCTACGAAATGCCCGCGCTGACAACCACCGAGAAATCGGGCAACGCCAACATCGTACGCGCCGGCCTGGGCTACGCCCTTGATAACGATGATCTTCTGCAGCCGGGCGACCAGCTGGAAACCTTGACTAAATCTTCTATCGCACTGACTCAGGATGGCGTGACGGGCCTACGCATGGGTGCTCGCTCCACGGTTGTCTTGGGCGACGAGGGTGGCAAGTATACCGCTTCCTTGAAAGGCGGCACGGCTCTGGCCTGGGCAAAGATGCCTCTGGGTTTGTCGCTGTGCGACAATTCGGTTGCCGCAACTCCTTCCGATGATGCTCTACTGCTGCTTTCCCAGGAAGACGGCAGTGCCACGGTGACTGTGCTCAACGGCTCTGTGAGCCTTTCGGGCGTAAATGCCAAGGCAGATGCAGGCAGCGCCATTTCGCTGCTGAAGAAGGATGGCGCATGGGCGGCAACCGTTGGGGAGTTCTCCGAAAACTCCCTGTCTAACGATAGCATCGCCGCGGCGAAGTCTTTCATTGCGGCTGGTGCAGCTTGCGTGCTCTCCGCCGATGAGCTTACCAAGATTGCCGATGATCGCGCAGCTCAGCACGCTGCGGCCCAGCAGCAGGCAGTGAACCCAGGCTATTCTTCCGGCAGCTCTACTGGTGGTAACTCCGGCACCAAGCAGCCTACCTGCACCATTGAGATTCGCTGCGACACCATTCTGAATAATATGGCCGACCTGACCCCCGGCAAGGAAGGCAATGTGCCCGCCAATGGCACTATTCTGGCAACCTCCACGGTGGCCTTCAACGAGGGCGACACCGTGTTTGAGGTGCTGGTTGCCGCTTGCCGCGCCGCAGAAATTCAGATGGAATACACCTTCTCTGCTCTGTACGGCTCCAACTACATTGAGGGCATCAACAACCTATACGAGTTCGACTGCGGCGAAGAGTCTGGTTGGATGTACAAGGTTAACGGCTGGTTCCCCAACTACGGTTGCTCCAAGTACGAGCTCAGCGACGGCGATGTCATTGTGTGGTGCTACACCTGCAAGGGCCTGGGCGCCGATGTGGGAGGTGGCATGCAGTAATGAAACTCCTTAAGGAAATAACAACCAAGCTGGTCAGTATTGCTCTTGCGGCAACGCTGACCTTGGGCTTTTTACCCACGGGCGCGCTGGCAAATGAGCAGGCCGCTGCACCTTCTGCTGATGAACCGGTAGCAACTCAGCCTGCCGATATGGCTCCCGTTGTGCAAGAGCCTGCAGCGGAAAACCCGGCGGCTGAGCCCCAGGATACCGTTGCGCCTCAAGGCGACAAGGAGCCTGCCAAGGATGCCCCGGAACCTGCTGAAGAGCCCGAAGAGGAAGAGCTCGTGCCCCTGACCCAGGATGTGTGGGCGGAGTGGCCCAGCTTCCGCGGTAACAGCTACAACAACGGCATCGTGCATTACGATCTTCCTGCGGCCGCAGATGAGGCCCAGCTGTTGTATGCCCTGAGGCTGGGATCGGGCTGGAATAACGCAGTGTCCACCCAGCTCATCGTTGACAATCGCCTGGTATTCATGAGTGGCATGAAGATTTACAAGGCAGATCTTTATACTGGCGCCATTGTTGCCGAGGGCGATTTGAGCATTGCTTTCAACTGGGGGTATACCCCCTTTGCCTACGGCGAGGGCAAGATTTTCGTGTCCCTTTCCACGGGCACCATTCAGGCCTTTGATGCCACTTCCCTTGAGTCCCTGTGGATCTACAAGGACCCTCTGAAGGGTCAGTCGGTTTCTCCCGTGGTGTATTCCGACGGCTATGTGTACACCGGCTTTTGGAATAGCGAGAAGAAGGATGCCAACTACGTGTGCATCAAGGCTGAGGATGAAGACCGCACCAAGGGCGATGAGCTGAAAGAGGCTACTTGGTCCATCACCAACGCTGGCGGCTATTACTGGGCTGGTGGCCTGGCTGTAGGCAATTACCTGGTGTTTGGCGGCGATGACGGCGTCAGCGAAGGCTCCAATGCATCTTCCACCCTGCGCTGCGTGAACAAGTACACCGGTGACGTGGTCAGCACTCTTTCCCTGGGCGGCATGGGCGATCAGCGCTCAGCCATTTGTTACGCCCCCGAAACGGGTCAGATTTACTTCACTACCAAGGCGGGCTACCTTTGCTCCGCTTACTTCAACGCTGGCTCAGGCTCTTTGAGCGGCTTGCAATCGCGCAATGTGTGGAGCGGCGCCATGAGCACCAGCACCCCGGTGTACTACAAAGGCCGCCTGTACTTCGGCATTGGCGCAGGTTATGACGGCGGCTCCTTCTGCCGCTTTGTGGTAGCTGATGCCTCCAGCCTACAGACCATCGCATCCGTGCAGGCTTTGGGCGACGTGAAGGCATCGCCTCTGCTGAGCACCGCCACGGAAGAAAGCGGCTATTTGTGCTTCTACTTCACCTATAACAACAACCCGGGCGGCATTTCCCTGGCCAAGGTGAAAAACGATTGTGCTGGCGACGAAGACATTGAGCTGGTTGAGCTCTATGACGCTGCTGCTGGCCCCCAGTACAACATCGCCAGCGTCATTGCTACTTCCGGCGGCGTCATGTACATGAAGAACGACTCTGGTGTCATCTTTGCCGTGGGCTTCACGGAGGAGGGCCGTACTGCTGCCAACCAACGTCATGCTGAAGCTTTTGAGCAGGCCGTTGAAGACCTGTTTCCTATAACCCTGGAAAGCGGCGATGCTCTGGCGGCGGTTCAGAGCCGAGCTGCGTCACTTTCTGCCGGAGTGCGTGAGCTAGTGAGCCAGCAGGCTTTTGACCGTCTAGATGAGGCTCAGGCTCAATACGATGCCCTGAGGGGTGACTACGAGGCCGCCCAGCAGTTCATTGAGGCGGTTGCCAACCTGTTCCCTGTAACCGAAGAGAGCGGTAACGCCATCATTGCGGCCCGCGCTATGGCAGATGCCCTGACTCCCTCCCAGCGCGCTTATGTGCCTGATGGAACCATGGCGGATCTTGTTCGCGCCGAAAACGAATACCAGGCTTTGCTGGTTAACGATAAGCAGGTGAAGGCCGTTATTCAGGCCGTAGCTAAACTGTTCCCGGTGACTCTGGAAAGCGGCCCTGCCATCCAGCACGTGCAAGAAATGCTGGATGCCCTGAATGTGCTCCAGATGGAAAAGGTGCCCGAATCGGTTATCGCTTCCTACCATGAGGCTCAGGCGCAATATGCGCAATTGCTGGCCGATAAGGTAGTGGCTGAGGCTTTTGAAGCTCGCGTTGCTGCTCTGGGCGACATTACGCTGGAAAGCGGAGATGCCATTGCAGCGGCGAAAGAGGCTCTTGCCAAGCTGACCGATCGCCAGCGCTCCCTTGTTTCCGATGAGGCCATTGCGACCCTTACGGCCGCTCGCGAGACCTATGACCAGTTGGTGGCCGACAAGGCTGCCGTTGACGCGTTTGTGACGCAAGTTGCCTCCATTGGCAAGGTAACCCTGGAAAGCGGGCCGGCCATT
Organism: Eggerthellales bacterium; assembly: GCA_029219345.1. Taxonomy (GTDB): domain Bacteria; phylum Actinomycetota; class Coriobacteriia; order Coriobacteriales; family Eggerthellaceae; genus CAKUOV01. The sequence goes on along the minus strand of JAQXTF010000021.1, from coordinate 37,376 downwards.
GCCGCCGCTGAGGCCGCTCGCGATGGATTGACCGAGGCTCAGCTGGCGAAGGTTTCTCCTGGCACCCTGGACATCTTGGTCGGCGCTCGTGCTTCTTTCAATGAGCTGCAGGAAGGGAAGGCGGCTGTTGATGCTGTAGCTGCCATGGTGAATGATCTGGGCGTTATCACCCTGGAAAGCGGCCCTGCTATTGAGGCTGCAGAAAAGGCGCTGGCCGCCCTGACGTCTGTGCAGTACGCTATGGTTCCTCCTGATACGCTGGCCGCACTGCAAAGGGCGCGCAAGAACTATGACGCCTTGGTTGCTGCTGAGGAGCAGAAGAAGAATCCCAGCGCAGGAGGCGAAACCAAGGCTTTGGAAAATGATACCAAGGTTGCTACTAACGCAAACGATTCCGAGGAAGGGCCCGAAGAGGTGATTTATACCGCTTCGTTGGGCAGCGCCCCGAAGAATGGTGCTGCTGGCGAAAGTGGGGAGGAGCGTTCGCCGCTTATTTGGGTTATTATTGCAGCTGCGTGTTTGTTTGTGTTTGGTGGAGCAGGTCGCATGTTGGTGGCCAGTTCCAAGAACGAGGACGAAGAGAAAGAAGCTAAATAATGACTTCCTATGAACAAATTGAACAGTGGGCAAAAGCAGGCGATTTCGCATCAGTGAATTCTGTCATTGCTCCCCTTGACGAGGCTGCCAAGAAAGAGGCTTTGGACCACTGGAATAGCGTGGGAAAGCCCGTGGGCAGTCTGGGCGTTTTGGAAGATTTGGTTATTCAGATTGCAGGCCTCACGGGCACTGCTCAAGTTAAAATTGGCAAGCGCGCGGCGCTGCCTTTCTGCGCCGATAATGGTGTGGTGGAAGAGGGCGTTTCTCAGTCGGGCCCCGATGTGACCTCCATCGTTGCTGCCAATATGGCCAAGCAGGTGTCGTCGGTGTGCGTTATGGGCAAGCTGGCCGGTGTGGTGTGCCATCCTGTTGACGTGGGCATGGTGTATGACGCCGAGGGCGTGCTGAACCGCAAGATTGCTCGCGGTACCAATAACTTTACCAAGGGCCCTGCAATGAGCCATGAGCAGGCCTGTCAGGCCTTGGCGGTGGGCATTGAGCGCGTGTACGCTCTGTCCATGGAGGGCTACGATATTGTTCTTTCGGGCGAAATGGGCATTGGCAACACCACCAGCTCCAGCGCTTTGGCTACGGTGCTTCTGGGCAAGCAGGTTGAGGAAGTGACGGGCCGCGGCTCTGGCCTTTCCGATGAGGGCCTTGTGCGCAAGATTGATGCCATCAAGCGCGCAATTGCCCTGAACGAGCCCGACCCCAACGATGCGCTGGATTGCCTGGCCAAAGTGGGCGGTTTCGACATTGCTGCCATGGCAGGCGCTTTCATTGGCGGCGCGCTGTTCCGCGTTCCTGTGGTGATTGACGGCCTGATCAGCGCCATTGCAGCGCTGGTGGCTGCACGCATTTGCCCTGCTAGCCGTTGCGCAATGCTGGCTTCCCATTCGTCCTTTGAGCCCGCTGCCGCAGCCATTCTGGATGAGCTGGGCGTGCGCCCCATCATCTTCGCCGACCTGCGCTTGGGCGAGGGCACGGGTGCCGCGTGCCTGCTTCCCCTGATTGATATGGCGCTGATGGTGTACAACGGCCTGTCCTTTGATCAGATTGGCGTGGAGCAATACGACGTTGAGGTTGCTCCCCAATGATGATCTTGATTACCGGCGGCGCTGCTTGCGGCAAGAGTTACCTGGCTGAACAGCTAGTGGCCCAGTTTCCCGGCAAGCGCTACTACATTGCCACCATGCGCCCCTGGGGCAAAGATGGTGAGGCCAAGGTTGCCAAGCATCGCGCTATGCGCGCGGGTAAGCATTTTGAGACCATCGAGTGCTACGGCAATTTGGCTGGCGTTGAGCTGGATGACCCTCATTCGGTGGTGCTGCTGGAATGCATCACCAACCTGATGGCCGACGAGCTCTACGACGACGAAGGCAATGAACGCCCTCATGACCTGGTGTTTTCTGCGGTTATGGAAGGCGTCAAGACGCTGAGTGCGCGTTGCGAGAACCTGATTATGATTACCAATGATGTGGGTTCCGATGGCATGACCTATGACCCATCCACTGCTGCCTATGTACGCATGTTGGGTACGGCAAACTGCCAAGTAGCGGCCATGAGCGACGTGGTAATCGATATGGCGTGCGGCAGCCCCCTCGTGGTGAAGGGCAGCCTTGATTGGATGGATGAAACGAAGGAGGTGTGCGCGTAATGAAAACCTTGAAAGCGTTTTTCTGCTCGGTGGCTATGGCGTTCACCTGCTTTTCCCGCGTGCCCGCACCTCAGGTGGAGTGGACCCCTGAGAACATGCGCTTCATGATGGCCGGCTTCCCCTTTATTGGCGTGGTCATTGGCCTGTTTGTGTGGCTGTGGTCGCTGTTGTGCGGTGCGGCTTCTTTGGGACCCCTGCTGGCGGGTGCGGGCCTGGTGCTCATTCCCGCAGGCATTAGCGGCGCCATTCATCTGGATGGCTTCTGCGACGTGGTGGATGCCTTGTCCAGCCATGCGGCTCCTGAGCGCAAGCGCGAGATTCTGAAGGACCCCCACGTGGGCGCCTTTGCTCCCATTTGCATTGCGAGCTACTTGATTCTGTCGGTGGCGGTGGCCTCTGAACTGGCGCTGACGCCGGAAGGGGTGCTGGTGTTCGCTCTGACTTTTGTGATTTCTCGCTGCATGAGCAGCTTCTGCGTGCTGGGTGTTGCCCGTAGCACCGACCAGGGCATGCTGGCCTCTTTCCAGATTTCCGCAGATAAGAAGCCTGCCATGGTGTTGGTGGCAGTGATTTTCATTGCCGCGCTGGGCGGAGTGGCTTACTTTTCCCTTGCCGCTGCGGCTGCCCTTTTAGTGGTTGCTGCCGCGGTGACGCTGTACATCATTCATATGGCTCGCAAGGAATTTGGCGGCTGGAGCGGCGATCTTGCCGGCTTTTTGCTGCAAACCCTTGAGCTGGCTTTCTTGATTACCCTGGTGATTCTTCAGAAGGTGATGTTGCTGTGATTTTGGTAACGGGCGGAATTGCCTCGGGCAAAAAGACGTACCTTGAAGGCTGTGGCATGAATAAGGCTGCGGTTTATGACGTCCGCGAACCTGAAGCGAGCACTGCATCGCTGGAAGATGCCGCAGTGGTGCTGCATGTGGAAGAGCTGGTGCGTCAAAAGGCCATAAGCGATGAAGTGCTTCAGTTGCTCTTGGCCAAAGAAGCTCTGACTTCCACCGAAGTTGGCAGTGGCGTTATTCCTCTGACCTGGGATGACAGGCAGTTCCGTGAGCGCGCGGGTTCCCTTTCTTCGGCTTTGGCCAAAGAGGCCGCAGGTGTGGTGCGCATGGTGTGCGGTATTCCCGTTGTCCTCAAAGGCGCGAAGGCGAACTAGCCATGCGCATTGTGCTTTTGCGTCACGGACAAACGCCGGGAAACGTGCAAAAACGCTACATCGGTCGCACCGACGAGCCCTTAAGCGAGGCTGGGGAAGATGCAGCCCGTGCAATAGGCGCCGTTGAGGGGGTGGCGCGTGTGTATGTGAGCCCCTTGCTGCGTGCTCGTCAGACGGCGGCCATTGCTTTCCCCAAGGCCCAGCAGATTGTGGTGGACGACCTGCGGGAAATGGACTTCGGCGACTTCGAAAACCTCAACTATCAGGAGCTTTCCGACAATTCCGATTATCAGGCGTGGGTTGATGCCAACTGCGAGACCCCATGCCCTCACGGTGAAAGCAAAGACGGTTTTGGCCGGCGCACTGCCAATGCCTTGCGCACCCTGCTGAAGCAGGCCTTTGAGGTGGGGGAGAGTCAGCTTGTTGTGGTGGCCCATGGAGGCACCATTATGGCTGCCATGGATACTTTTACCTGCGGAAAAGGCTCTTATTACAGCTGGCATGTGAACAACTGCGAAGGCTATTGCGCCACGGTTGAGCCCACCTTGCTGGGGGGATTCGAGTTCGAAGACTGCTGTAAAATCACGGCGAAAGATAAGTGGGGTTTTGGCAATGAAGACCTCCTTTAACCTTACCACCTGCGATGATGATCTGAACCGCTTTGCCGATCAGGCCGATTTCGAGCAGTTCATGGAGGGCTTTGACGGCGTAGAGCTCATGGTGTTGGACGATGGCTCCCAAACCTTGGTAGAGCCCCGCCACGTGGTGGGGCTGCACATGAGCTCCTACTACACTTGGATTGATCTGTGGGAAGGCTGCGAAGAGGGCCTTATTCACGAATTTGGCTTCCTTGAGGCGGCTGAACAATACTACGGTGGCCTGAACAGGCAATGCATTGTTGATAAATTCAAGAAAGACCTGGTAGATGCCCATACATATCAGGCAGCCTATGCGGTGTTCCATGCGTCGGACGTGTGGTCTGATGAATCGTTTTCTCTGAGGTTTCACCGCACTGATGAAGAGGTATGCGCAGCATTGGCCGAACTTCTCAGCGCCGTTTTCGCCGATGAAGATGGGGAAGTGGCTCTGCTCATGGAAAACCTGTGGCACCCGGGCTTGAACTTCCTTCGGCCTGAAGTTGCCCGTGACCTGCTGCAAGCGGTGAACTATTCCAACAAGGGCTTTATGTTCGATACGGGGCACGCCTTCCACACCAACTGGGATATCGAAACGGAAGAACAAGGCGTTGCCTACCTGCATACGCTGTTGGATGGCCTGGAACGCTGCGGCTTGATGGATGCCTTGCGGGGCATGCATCTGCAACAATCCGTCACGGGCGAATACGCCAAGGGCATCATGGCCAACCCGCCGGCGCTTTCCTTTGATCCCATGGAGCGCATGTTCCAGAACTTCAGCCACGCTTTCGCCATTGACCAGCACAAACCCTTCTCCACGCCAGCAGTTCGAAGCATTGTGGAGCGGGTAAACCCCGACTATTTGACCTTCGAGTTCATTACGGAAAGCCGTCAACAGCTGGCCGATGCCATCGCCACCCAGCGCACCGCCCTGGGCTGGTAAAACCTGCCAAATTACCCCATCATTTGTCAACAAAATGGCCACCCCGAAGGATGGCCATTTAGGTGCGAGTTGTTTGCAGCCGCTAGATGCGTTCGGTAATTTCCTTGCTCAGCTTCTCGCAGAACTCATCCAGGGTCATGCTCGTGGTCTTGTCGGTGGCGCGATCGCGAACGGAAATGACGCCAGCCTCGGCTTCCTTTTCGCCCAGAACCAGCATGTAGGGTGCGCGGTCGTTGTTGCGGCTTTCGCGAATCTTGTAACCAATGGTCTCGCTGCGCTCATCAATTTCCACGCGAACGCCCATGTCAAACAGGCGTTGGTACACACCGCGAGCGTATTCACCGCTCTTCTCGGAAACGGGCAGCACCTTCACCTGAACAGGGGCCAGCCAGGTGGGGAACTTGCCAGCGAAGTGCTCGGTCAGAACGCCGATGAAACGCTCGATGGAACCAAAGCACACGCGGTGAATCATGATGGGCTTCTTGCGGGAACCGTCGGCATCCACATATTCCAGATCGAAGTTGATGGGCATCTGGAAGTCCAGCTGGATGGTGCCGCACTGCCAGGTGCGACCCAGGGAGTCGCGCAGATGGAAGTCAATCTTGGGGCCGTAGAAGGCGCCGTCGCCTTCGTTGACGATGTAGTCCATGCCCAGGGTGTTGAGGGCCTCGATCAGGCCGTTGGTTGCCTTCTCCCAGTCTTCGTCGGAACCCATGGAGTCTTCGGGGCGGGTGGACAGCTCAACAAAGTAGCTGAAGCCGAACTTGCTATACACCTGGTCAATCAGATGTACAACGCCAGCGATTTCGGCGGGAATCTGCTCGGGGGTCATGAAGATGTGAGCGTCGTCTTGGGTGAAGCAACGCACGCGGAACAGGCCGTGCAGGGCGCCCTTCAGCTCGTGGCGGTGCACGATGCCCAGCTCGGCTGCGCGTATGGGCAGTTCCTTGTAGGAGTGGGGCTTGTTCTGGTAAACCATAACGCCGCCGGGGCAGTTCATAGGCTTCACACAGAAGGGCTCTTCGTCAATGACGGTGGAATACATGTTGTCTTTGTAGTGATCCCAGTGGCCAGAGGTCTCCCACAGGTGACGGTTCATGATCAGCGGGGTGGAGATTTCTACATAGCCCGCTTCGCGATGAATCTCGCGCCAGTACTGGATCAGGGTGTTCTTCAGCTCCATACCCTTGGGCAGGAAGAAGGGGAAGCCAGGAGCTTCGTCGCGGAACATGAACAGGTCCATTTCCTTACCGATCTTGCGATGGTCGCGCTTTTCAGCTTCTTCCAGCATTTTCAGATACTCATCCAGCTCTGCCTGGGTGGCAAAAGCGGTGCCGTAGATGCGGGTGAGCATCTTGTTCTCGGCGTTGTTCTTCCAGTAGGCGCCGGAGATGCGCATGAGCTTGAAGGCCTTCAGAGCCTTGGTGTAGCGCAGGTGGGGGCCGGTGCACATGTCAACGTACTCGCCCTGGGTGTAGAAGCCAATCTCGGCATCTTCGGCCAGGTCGCCAATGTGCTCAACCTTGTACTTCTCGCCGCGTTCCTGCATGAGGGCAATGGCCTCGGGGCGGGGCAGGATGGAGGGGCGAATGGGCAGGTTTTCCTTAACAATCTTGCGCATCTCGTCTTCGATGGCGGGCAGGTCGTCCACGGAAATCTTGGTATCGCCCATGTCGATATCGTAGTAAAAACCAGTTTCGGTGGCGGGGCCATAGCCAAAATCCGCCTCAGGATACAGGCGTTTTACGGCCTGAGCCAAAATATGAGCAGCAGTGTGGCGAATGACCTCAAGTTCTTGATCGGCGGGGCATTCATCAACGGTGCCGTCTTTGTAAACGATCTTCATGCGAGTCATCCTTTCTTGACTGTCTTTCTATTTGCACGTTTAACCGTAATATTTTACTACATACCGCAAGCCAGAGTTCTTAAAGATTGGTAGAATGCGTTGCATATGAAAGGAAATCGGATGCCCTTAACCTTGCTAAACGATGCTCATGCTGCGATTCTTCGCCCCTATGCGGGAACGAAGGATGCGGAGCTATGCACTTTTCGCGGCAAGGGGCACAGCTATGGCTTGTTCATCGCGGAATCGAAAAACGTTATCGAGCGCGCTTTGGCATCAGGGTGCGTGCCCCAGTCCCTGCTCGTTGAGCAGCGCTGGATGGAGCATGAGCGGGCATTGGTCGAGCGCGTTTTGCAGGAGTTTCCTGAGGTACCTGTGGTTGCGGTGGGTCATGAGGAATTCCAGCAAATCACCGGTTATGAAACCACCCGTGGCGCCCTGGCCTGCTTCGCCCGTCCCGCTCCGGCTCATCCTTCGAGTTTGCTGCAGGGTGCTCACCGCGTGGCGGTGTTGGAGGACATTACCAACTATACCAACATCGGCGCTATATTTCGCAGCGCTGCCGCTTTGGGCATTGATGCGGTGCTGCTGACGCCATCCTGCCATGATCCGCTGTTTCGCCGTGCTTCCCGCGTGTCCATGGGCACCGTGTTCCAAGTGCCTTGGGCCCATTTAGAAAAAGGGCAGGATGTGGTTGCGTTTCTTCAGGATGAAGGTTTTAAGACCGTTGCTCTAGCTTTGCGCGATAACGCCTTGCCTGTTGATGACCCGCGCCTGAAGCAGGAGCCGCGCCTGGCGTTGTTCCTGGGCACCGAAGGAGACGGCCTGAAAGATGCTACCATTGACGCCAGCGATTATTCCGTTATCATCCCCATGCGCAAGGGGGTTGATTCTCTGAATGTGGCCGCGGCAAGCGCGGTGGCTTTTTGGGAACTTCGCGCAAGATAGCAGCTGGGTAATGCCCCTCGCCGCGTTTTCTAGCTTTGAGTTAAACTAATGACTATGAGTAAAATAATTGACATGGGAAAGCACTTTACCGCAAGGGAGCTGCTGCGTTATGCAGCCCCTAGCATTGCTATGGTGGTTTTCACCAGCATTTACGGTATTGTGGATGGCTTCTTTATTTCTAATTACGCAGGAAAAACCGCATTTGCGGCGGTGAACCTGATTATGCCCTTCATTATGATTCTGGGCACTCTGGGCTTCATGATGGGCACCGGCGGCGGCGCTATTGTGTCCCAGGCCCGCGGTGAGGGAAGCGACCAGAAGGCAAACAGCTATTTCAGCACCATCATTTGGGCGTCGCTTATTGCGGGTCTGGTTTTGGCGGCTGTTGGCACGTTTCTTATGGAGCCGGTGTCTTTGGCTCTGGGCGCCAGCGAGGACATGCTGGGTGATTGCGTGCTGTATGGCCGCATCAGTATGATCTCCCTTGCGTTTTTCATCTTGCAATTTGCGTTCCAGCCCTTGTTCGCCACGGCGGGCAAGCCCAATCTGGGCTTTGTGATCACAGTGGCAAGTGGTATGACCAATATCGTGCTGGACTGGCTGCTGGTGGGCGTGCTGGGCTTGGAGGTTGTGGGTGCCGCAAGCGCTACGGTTGTCTCCGAGCTTTTGGGCGGCATAGCTCCGCTGGTGTATTTCCTGCGACCTAACAGCAGCTTCCTGCGCCTGGGAAAACCCAAGGCCGATTTCCGCCTGCTGGGCCGCGTGTGCGTTAACGGCTCCTCTGAGATGATGGCCAGCATTGCCACCAGCGTGGTCTCCATGCTGTACAACTTCCAGCTTATGACCTACTTGGGCGAGAACGGCGTTTCCGCCTACGGCGTCATCATGTATGTGGGTTGGATTTTTGGTGCGGTCATGCAAGGCTACTGCATGGGCACGGCGCCTCTGATGAGCTTTCAGCACGGCGCTCAAAATGGCAGGGAAAAGCGCAGCCTTTTGCGGCGCGGTATTTGCATCATGGAAGCAATGGGCCTGGCGATGTTTGTTCTGGCAGAGCTTTGCGCGCCGCTTCTTGCTCAGCTTTACGTAGGCTATGACCAGGGGCTTTACGATCTTACGGTATACGCCTTCCGTATTTACGCCATCTGCCTTCTTTTCCTGAGCTTTTCTATGTTCGGGTCGGCAACCTTCACCGCATTGGGTAATGGCTTGATAAGCGCGGCCATCTCCTTTACCCATACGCTGATATTTGAATGTGGCTCGGTGCTGCTTTTGCCGTTGCTGTTTGGCATTGACGGCATTTGGTATTCCATTACAGTGGCAGAGGTCGCGGCAACTATCATGGTATTGGTGCTACTGGCAAAGCATGGCAAACGATACGAGTTGAGTCCGTTTTTCCGTGAGGGTGGGAAGGCCTAATGGAATTCCGTTTTTCTATGAATACCTGCCAGTTTTGCGTAGGGCATTCTCATTGCGAAGATTGCGGTGAAAACCTGGCGGAGCGTCTGTTGGCCAATCCGGCCATTCAGGCGGTGAATCTGGACATGAAAGAGCGCATCATGTGGGTGCAGACCACTTTGTCCGAAGATGATTTGGAAGATTTTTTGGAAGAGCGCGGCGTGTTTAAGCTGTAGAATTTGACAGCGTTGCCGCAGGGATGCTATTTGCCAAGAACAAGAGGTTTGTTGAAGATGAAGTCGAAAGTCACCTATTACCGCTGCCAAAGCTGCAAGGAAAACATTCATTGCGACGGTTGCGAGAAACTCGTGTTGAAGTATTTGGCGGAAGAGCCTGAAATCTCCAATGTGCAGCTGGACTTGACTGCCAAGGAAATCAGCTTCGATACCACATTGGATGCCGACACCTTGGAAGAAGTGCTGGAAGACGCTGGCATTTACCTGGCGTAAAGGGTTTTTGCGCAAGAAAGAGAGAGCCCCGATAGCGGGGCTCCTTGTGCTTTTGGCGGGATCTTATTCCTTCACAAAGGCTGCTTTGATTTCGGCGATGTACATGCAGTGCTGGTCTTGGGTGGTGTAGAACTGCTCCCACAGCGCCTTGTCTTTGTAGCACTCTTCGGGCAGTTCCTGAACGCATACAGTTTCGCAGATAAGCACCAGGCGCGATTCTTCAATAAAGGGGGTATGCACATGGGTGCCTAGACCCTTTTCGGCGTCGTGGGTGAGCTCAAGGCCACACCAGCCGGTATGCAGGCCGGCGGTTTCAATTTTGTTGGGGTCGTCCCAGCCGTGGGCGGTGCCCAGGTAACCCTTGGCCTTGTTGTGCTCATCGTCCAAAAAGCACACGCTGAACAGGGGCTCTTGGTCCATCAAATGGCGAGAGTAGCGATACTTCTCTCCGCGTACCAGTACGTAGGCAACGGGCAGGTTCCAAAAGACACCCAAGCCGCCCCAGGCTGCCGTCATGGCGTTGGCTCCTTCGGTGCGATTGCCCATAACCAGCTCCATGTAGTCCTTGCCAATAATTTGGAACACGTTTTCCTGCAGATCCCAAGGGTCAATTTCCTTGAATCCTTTAAGTTTGCTAACCATGAAAACCTTCTTTCTGGTAACAGTTATCAGCCTATTTTCAGGGTCAGAGTATACTTTATTTAAGACAGAAATGCAGAAAGGACCTGTTATGCAGCAGCTGAAAATCAAGGGAATCTACCGCCACTTCAAGGGGGATTTGTATTTGGTGGAGGATGTGGCTCGCCATTCCGAGACCGATGAAGAGCTGGTGGTTTACCGCAAGCTGTATGGAGATTGCTCTTTGTGGGTTCGCCCTTTGAATATGTTCCTTTCTGAGGTCGACCACGAGAAATACCCTGAGGTTACCCAGGTTCATCGCTTTGAGCTGCAGGATATTCCCAGCGTTGCCCACGCTGATTAGAAGGTAGATTTGCATCATGCCTTTCGCCTTGGTTCGCAACGATATAGCGCAGGTTTCCGCCCAGGCTTTGGTGGCGCCTGCTAACGAGCTCCTTCTCATCGACGGGGGAGCGGGCTATTCGATTGCACAAGTGGTGGGCTTTGAGCAGATACAGGCCGCCGTGGCGCCTCTGGCGCCGGTTGAAACCGGAAGTGTGGTGGTCACCCCTGTTGCTTGCATGCAGCATGTGGCGCGCTTTGTGATTCACGCGGTGGGGCCAGTGTGGGGGCAAGGGGATGCTGCCCAGGTTGAAATGCTGTGCCAGGTATATGAGCGTATCTTCCAACAGGCCCTTGAGCTGGGCGTTGAATCGGTGGCGGTTCCCCTTATCTCTACGGGAGCTCGTGGATGCCCGGCCCAAGTTTCTTTCGATGCCGCTTTCCGCACCATGCAGGCGTTTTTGCAAGAGCATGATACGAACCTGCTTATTACACTGGTGCTTTTTGGCGAAAACGGCGTGCAGGCTGCTCAGCGCTATGTGCCCCAGGTGAAACAGCTCATCAACGACGCTTACGTACGTGAGTGCCAAGAAGGGGAATTTCGTCGATACGCCAGCGCGCAGCCTATGCTCCAGTGTGATTTTGCCCCTGAGTATACGCTTTCGACGGCAGCCTCTTCTAGCAGCCCTTCTAGATTTCGGGAGACCATTGGTGGCTTGTTTGGCCGACCGTCTCGCAAGGAGCGCGGAAAAGCCGTTCGTTTGGAAGAGACGGCATATGAGGAGCCCTGCCTTCAGCAGGCGCCGAGCTTTGAGGATCCTTTTGACAAGAGCGCGCTGGAGCAGTCCCTGCGGCATATTGATGCATCGTTTTCCGATACCTTGCTCGAGCTCATTGCCATGAAAGGCATGACCGACGCTCAGGTCTACAAGAGGGCAAATGTGAGCCGGCAACACTTTAGCAAGATCAGATCTGACGCCAATTATCAGCCCACCAAGAAAACGGTGCTTGCTTTTTGCATTGCTCTTGAGCTTTCTTTGGAGGCTTCTGAAGATTTGTTGGCGCGTGCAGGTTTTGCCTTTTCACCTAGCTCACGATTTGATTTAATTGTGCGATATTATATTGAGCAGAATGAATATGATATTTTTGCTATAAATGCGATGCTTTACGAGTTCGACCAGCCCTTATTGGGGTAGGTTGAGGTATGGAATCTTTGAGGAAAGGATCATTGCATGGCGTTCGAACCGGGCAAATTCAAGCTGCTTAACCTGATTCGTATTTTTGAAGAATGCACTGACGAAAATCATGGCCTAACCATGCCCCAGATCATCGAGAAGCTGGGGGAATGCGGTGTTCACGCAGAGCGCAAGGCGCTTTACCGCGATATCCAGGCGCTGAACGAATTTGGGCTGACCATCAAGAAGTTCCATTGCGCTCCAGTTGAGTATCGCCTGGTAGGACGCCGTTTTACCTTCAACGAGCTGCAGCTTTTGGTTGATGCCGTGCAAAGTTGCCGCTTCCTTACCCAGGGAAGCGCCGATAAGCTGGTGCGCAGCATCAAGACACTTTGCTCCGAAGAGCAGGGAAAGCAACTAAGCCGCCGCATTCATGTGGGAAACCGTGTGAAGATGCAAAACGAGTCGGCCTTCAAGAATATCGACATCATCAATGCCGCTATTCGCAGCAAGCATAAGGTTGAGTTTATGTACTACAAGTACGATTGCGGCAAGCGCCCCGTTGCCCAGCATGATGGCAAGCTCTATTGCGAGACCCCTGTTCAAATGGTGTTTAACGATGGCTTCTACTATTTGATCACCTTCAACGATAAGCATGAGAGCTTTATTACGTACCGCATTGATCGCATGACTTCGGTGGCGGTATCGGCGGAACCCAGCGTTCGCAATCAAACCATTTCCCACTTTGACGTGGAGGAATACGAGCGCCGTTCTTTTGGCATGTTTGCTGGCGAACCGGTGAGTGCCACCCTCATCGTGCACGAAGAGGCTATGGGCGGCGTTATCGATCGCTTTGGCAAGGAAGTGGAATCTTTGGACAAGGGCGACGGCACGGCTGAAGTACATGTGCGCGTTATGGAAAGCCCCACTTTCTTTGGCTGGCTGGCTCAGTATGGCAGGTTGATTCATATTGCCGCTCCCCGCGCATTGGCTGGTGCCTATCGGGAATACCTGGTTGCCATTGCCCAGGAGTATTAGTGCTGCGCGTTAAGCGCTTGCCACGATGCTGTCAATCAGTTTGTAAATAACTTCGTCATCTTCTGCAAGAGAGAACTTGCGACCAAAGAGCATTTCGCTTTGCATGATGGTGTCGAAATCTTCCTTATGCCACGTGTATGGGTGGTTTCCGTCGCCGCGGGCCCAATCGATGAGGCGCATGTTGGTGATAGCGTGATGGGTGTCGCCCATCTTGCCGGGAAGCCTGTCTTCGTAGCCGAAGGTCATGATGAACGATTGCAAAAAAAGCTCGTCGCCGGCAAAGGAATGGCAAAAATGCTCACGTATCCAATCTTCATGAGCAAGAAGGTCGCAAGCTAAACTATGGGTGATGCTGAACCACTGGGATCCGTATCCATACGTGATGGGCGTCTTTTTGGGCGATCCCAGTTTGTGTATTTTCCCAAGGATGTTATCCAGGCGCCAACCAAGGGGACTCTTTCGCAGAGAGGGAATGTGGGGGTATTCGGCGCGCCAAGTGGCCCCGGGCCATTCGTCTTTGTTGCAAAAGCCTACAAATTCCTTTTGGCTTTGGTCGAAAAACTGATGGATAACATCTTGCGATTTAAGGGGAAGGCAGGTGCCTGAAAGCAAGTGATAGTACCCGTAGACATTGTTCTTAGTGGCTTTTTTCAGGAGCTTGAGTTCGGTATCAATGAGAGCATAGCTTCCCCAAGAGATTGCGTTTTCGGAAAAAACAGCATACGAGCTTTCTTTGGGTGAGATTGCCTTAAAAGCCTCAAGAATTGAGGGGTCAGACTTCTTATCGCAGTGGACAAAGATGTCGTTGCGAGGGTCATCAAGCAAGGAAATGAGCAGCTTGAGCTGTTCGGGGTCCTTGTGTGCCATGATGAGGTATGCGTGTTTTGCGGCAATCTGGCAAGGTGTGCTTGAAACAGAATGCATGGCGTGTGGGCTCTCTAACTAGAATGGCGGGGCTGTTTTCGAAAGCTCGATGATGCAATTGAAGAGCAGATGAGAAATTATAGCATGTTCGTTTTGGCAGATATGCCGCTTTGTTTCGATCTTGAAACCTTTTGCGGAGACGCAGGGTGTTGGGCGCAATAGAGCGAAGGGCTGTTCGGTTTTAACTAGGCAGCCCGCATTCATTTAAGGACGAGAAAGATATTCTTGCAGGTCATCCCAGGTCTTCATGGCTTCTGCGTAGCCCTGCTCATAGAGATCTAGAAGCTTTTCTTGGTCGCGCTCCATGTGGGAGATTTCCACGGGTTTCTGGGGCATGATAAGAAAGATCTCGCCAGCTTCGTGCATGCGCATGAGGCGGCGGCGAATGCGATTATATTCGTAATGGCGGTGCTCAGCGCGCTCGCAGAAATAGGGGTAATTTGCGTAAACGGTGTGCATAAGGGCCATGAGCTTGTTGGGCTGCTTTACGTAATCGGCTGCCTGGGTGAGCACCACGATGTGCTTTTTTGCGCCTGTGGACAGGGAATAATCCACCGGGATGCTGTCGCAGTTGCCGCCATCCAGCAGCTTCTTGCCGTCCACTTCCACCACTTGGCTCAAGAGGGGCAGGCTTGAGGTGGAGATAAGGTAGTCAATTTCCTTCTCGTAGTCGATGATGGTGTGATAATCGGCCTCGCCAGTTTCCAGGTTGCTGCTAACCGCAACGCACTTTACGGGAGAGTCATTGTAGGCGGCGGGATCCAAGGGATCCAGTTGGTGGGGCACCTCATCAAAAACGAATTCGCGGCCACAGGCATTGCCTGTGCGCACGAAGCTCTTCATGGACAGGTAACGAGGGTCGTCGCAGTATTTCAGGTTAAGGAAGCAGGTTCGCCCTAAGAGGCCCGAGGCGTAGCAAGAGCCGGTAAGGGCGCCTGCCGAGGTGCCGATAACCAATTGAGGGAAGAACTTCTTTTCCATCCAGAAATCGGTAACGCCGGCGGTGAACTGGCAACGCATGGCGCCGCCTTCCAGCACTACGTTGCAGGGGGTTATGTCAGCGCCTATCCAGGCGGGGGTTTGGTATTTGTAATCAGCTTCGGTGGCTGCAGTTTGGTCAATGTTCTCCATAACATGCTCCTTTCCGTACCCTAATTATACTCATCTGCCGCACAACGCCGAAACTGTTGCCACTTTGTTGGATACCTGACACTTTCTGCGCATAAAGGGGAATACAATAGCAGGTAGAAGTTTTTACACTAAATCGTTTATTTGAGGAGTTTCGCAATGATGGAATCTCTTACTTCCCAGCAGTTTAAGGAGCTGGTACTCAATAGCAAGGGTCGCGTATTGGTTGATTTTTCCGCCGTGTGGTGCGGTCCTTGCCGCATGATGGCCCCTGCTATCGAGCAGTTGGCTGAAGAAAAGGCTGGCGAGGTCGCTGTCTATTCCGTAGATGTTGACAAGTGCCCTGACATTGCCATGCAGTATCGCATTAGCGCTGTTCCCACCTGCATTTTGTTTAAAGACGGCGAGTCTGCTCGTCGCTTTACGGGTGCGCAGCCTATTGACGTCCTGCGTGACTTTGTGGAGCGCTAATCTTTGACAGCCCGCCTTGACATGTGGCTAACCCAACAGGGTCTGGCGCCTTCGCGTACCAAAGCGAAGGCGCTTGTTTCGTTGGGCGCTGTTCGGGTGAATGGCCAAGTGGCAACTAAGGTTTCCCATTCGGTTGCCCCGGGCGATGTGGTAGAGGTAGATCAGGAAAGCCCCTTGCTGCGCTATGTGAGCCGTGGAGGCTTGAAGCTGGAAGAGGCCCTTCGCGTCTTTGAGATTGACCTTACAGGGGCTCGCGTGCTTGATATTGGGTCGTCTACGGGTGGCTTCACCGATTGCGCCTTGCAGCATGGTGCAGCTGAAGTGTTTTCCGTTGACGTGGGAACCGACTGCATGGATTTGGGACTGGCGGCTGATCCTCGAGTGCATCTGTTCGAGCAAACCGATATTCGCACGGCTCCTGACGTGTGCTTTCAGGGCATCGATTACGTGGTGTGCGACGCTTCTTTTATTTCACTGAAGGCAATTTTGCCGGTGCTTTCCCGCCTTGAGGCCCCTTTTCGCGCCATCATGCTTATCAAGCCCCAGTTTGAATGCGGGGCTGCCATTGCTCGCAAATGCAAGGGTGTTGTCAGCGATGAAAAGGTGCGCCAGCGCGCGGTGGACGAAGTGGTGTCTTGCGCCCGTGAGCAGGGACTCCAGGTTTTGGAAGTCATTGATTCGCCCATCTTGGGTGGCGATGGCAACAAGGAGTTCCTCATGTATGCTGCTTCTGGGCATTTGTAGGGGCGGCCCGTGTGCGCCATAGCTTATGGGCGCTAAATCTGATATGATAAAAAGCTGCAAAAATTGTGTATAAAAGCCCTAAGGGCAGTGACTATATAAGGAAGAATTTATGCGCGACAAGCTTGAGAAGATTATTCTTGCCTTCGAAGATCTGGAAGGCAAAATGGGCGACCCCGATGTTCTGTCTGACCAGAAGGAATATAACCGCCTGGCAAAGGAATACGCCAACCAGCGCCCCCTGGCCGATGCGGCTCGCCAATACATTCGCTGCCTGGATGATTTGGCTGAGGCAAAATCTATGCTCTCTGACCCTGATATGAAGGAGTTCGCTCAGGAAGAGATTGCCGAGATTGAGGCAAAGCTTCCCCAGATGGAAGAAGACATCAAGTTCATGTTGATTCCTTCTGACCCCGCTGACGAAAAAGATATCATCGTGGAAATCCGTGGCGCCGCAGGCGGCGATGAAGCCAAGATTTTCGCTGGCGATCTGTACAAGATGTACGAGCGTTTCATTTCTTCTCAGGGCTGGAGAACTGAGCTGCTGGATGTTCAGCCTTCTGAGGCGGGCGGCTATGCCAAGATTCAGTTCAAGGTGAAGGGCGATCGTGTGTACTCCGTTATGAAGTTCGAGTCGGGCGTTCATCGCGTGCAGCGCGTTCCCAAGACCGAAAGCCAGGGTCGCATTCAGACCTCCACGGCAACGGTTGCGGTTTTACCCGAGGCGGATGAAGTTGACGTTGAAATCAATCAGAATGACCTGCGCATTGACGTATACCGTGCTGGTGGCCCTGGTGGTCAGTGCGTTAACACCACCGACTCAGCCGTGCGTATTACCCACCTGCCCACTGGCCTGGTGGTTCAGTCCCAGGACCAGAAGTCTCAGCTGCAGAACAAGATTGCCGCTATGGCCGTTCTGCGCGCTCGCCTGTACGAGAAGATGTTGGCTGAGCAGCAGGCTGAGGAAGGTGCCAAGCGTCTGGCCCAGATTGGCTCAGGCGACCGTTCGGAGAAGATTCGTACCTATAACGGCCCCCAGGACCGCGTGACCGACCACCGCATTGGTTTTAATGCCACTTACAGCGGCGTATTGCTGGGCAATGACCTGCAAAGCGTGATTACCGCTCTTCAGGCCGCCGATCGCGCCCAGAAGTTGGAAAGCTCCATTAACTAGTGCCTGAATTGTGGACCATACGCACCACGCTTGACTGGATCGAGGGGTTCTTGTCCCGCAAAGGGGATGAGAACCCTCGTTTATCTGCGCAGTGGTTGCTTTCGGCAGTGACGGGCTTAAGCCGCATTCAGCTCTATGCCGATTACGACAAGCCTCTGTCTATGGCGGAACGTGACGTGTTGCGCGACTACGTGCAGCGCCGTGGCGCGGGGGAGCCCCTGCAGTACATTACCGGTGAGGTGGGCTTTCGTCACATTGACGTGAAGGTGCGCAAGGGCGTGCTCATTCCGCGCCCTGAGACGGAAGTGCTGGTCAGTGAGGCTCTTGCTCTGCTGCCCGCTCACGAACCTTTTGCTGCGGCCGACATTTGCACGGGCAGCGGTTGTATTGCCTGCTCCTTGGCCTACGAGCGTCCTGAATGCACGGTGGTGGCCACTGATATTTCCCCCGAGGCCCTTGAGGTGGCTCGCGAAAACGTGGAGAACCTTGGTTTGGAAGAGCGGGTGTCTCTATTTCAGGGAGACCTGGGCCAGGCGGTGCCCGAAGAGCTTTGGGGCAGCTTTGACCTGGTGATTTCTAATCCGCCCTACATTCCAACCCAGGTGCTCGATTCCCTGGATAAAGAAGTGACGGCCTTTGAGCCCAATTTGGCTCTGGATGGCGGCGAGGATGGCCTTGATTTGTTCAGACCGCTCACTCAATGGGCGGCAGCTGCTTTGAAACCAGGTGGCATTTATGCTGTTGAGCTGCATGAAACCTGCCTTGATCAGGCAAAAGAGTTTGCTGAAGCGTGCGGTTTCACCCAATGCCGCATTGCCTTTGACCTGTGTTCCAGACCACGAATACTGGTTGCTATGAAGAAAGGGTAATTATGGAAGGCATTACCTTGAAGGAAAAGATCGCTCAGTCGGCTGCGACGATCGGCCAACGTCTGCAGGGACGCACCCCCGAGGTGGGCATCATTCTGGGTTCAGGTTTGGGCCCCCTTGCCGAGCAGATTGAAGACCCCATTTACGTGCCTTTTGGCGAGGTTCCTTTTATGGGAACCAGCTCTTGCACGGGCCATGTGGGCCGTTTTGTGTGCGGCACCCTGGGTGGTAAGTGCGTGCTTACCATGCAGGGCCGTTTGCACGGTTACGAGGGCTACACTGCCCAGCAGGTCGCATATCCCGTGTGGGTCATGAACGCCCTTGGCATTCAGACCCTCATCACCACCAATGCGGCAGGCGCCATCAATGAGAGCTATCGGGTGGGCGACTTCTGCATCATGACCGATCAGATTAACTTCACGGGGCGCAATCCCATTGTGGGCATGGAGCCTGATCAGATTTCCTTCCGCTTCTTCAGCATGCTGGATGCTTTTGATCCTTCTTTGCGCGCGCTGGCTCAGGGCATTGCTGATCGCGAGGGCATTCGTGCGCAGCAAGGCGTTTATCTGGGCCTTCTGGGCCCCAGCTTTGAGACTCCGGCTGAGATTCGCGCTTTCCGCATTTGGGGTGCCGATACGGTGGCTATGAGCGTGTGCGAAGAGGTTATTGCTGCACGCCATGTGGGCATGCGCGTGCTGGGCATGTCTCTATGTAGCAATATGGCTTGCGGTGTGGAGAACGCCTCTCCCAACGATGCTGAGGTCTTCGAAGTGGCCGAGGCTCGCTCCGCCGACTTCTGCAAGCTGGTTACCCTGATCGTGGCTGAAATGTAGGGGTTTGCAAACAACGGGGTCTTTTATGAATTAATTCAAAAAAGGGAGGATCGCGCGGTGCGGTCCTCCCTTTTGCGTTTGCGAATGTCTTAAGGTTTAGGCAACGCCTTCGGCCTCTAGCTGCTTGTAGCATTCGGCGAAAACGTCGCACACGTACTGCAACATCTCATCGGTGAGGCAGGTGTGCAGGGGCAGCGTAATCTCGTTTTCGTAGTGGGCGTAAGCGTTGGGGTAGTCCTTGATGTCGAAGCCCAGGTTTGCGTAGGCGGAAAGCAGGGGCAGGGGCTTGTAGTGCACGTTGGTGCCTACGCCGGCTTCTGCCATGCGCTGGATGAGTTGGTTGCGGAAGTCCATGGATTTGCCAGTCAAACGGGTGATCATCAGATGGCCCGAAGACTGCTTTTCTTCGGTGTAATGATCCAAAAACTCCAGGTCAAAGGCGGCTAGCTTCTCTTCGTAAGCGGCAATCATCTCCTTGCGGCGTGCTAGCATGCCGGGATAGCGGCGGAACTGAGCCAGGCCTATAGCCGCCTGAAGGTCGGTCATGTTGCACTTGTAGCCGGGGAATACAATGTCGTATTCCCAAGCGCCCACCTTGGTCTTAGCCAGGGCGTCTTTGCTCTGACCGTGCAGCTGCATGAGCATGACGTTGTGGTAGAACTCGTCGTTGTCCAGGCCCTCAATCTGGCGCCAGGAAAGAGCGCCACCTTCTGCGGTGGTGAAGTTCTTCACTGCATGGAAGCTGAAGGTGCTGAAGTCGGCGATGTTGCCCGCCATAACGCCCTTGTAGCTAGCGCCCAGGGCATGAGCGTCGTCGGTGATCAGCAAGATGCGATCGAAGAGCTCCTGCAAGGTGCCGACCTTGGGATGCCACAGGTCTTTGTGGCTGTTCAGCACGGCGTAAATGCGATCGAAATCGCACAGGGTGCCGCCCAGATTCACGGGAATAACAGCCTTGGTGCGCTCGCTTAAAGCAGCGGCCATGGCATCGTAATCCATTTCGAAGGAGTCTTCCTGAATGTCGACAATCACGGGAGTTGCGCCCACGTGGCAAATGGGGGAGCAGGAAGCGGTGTAGGTGTATGCGGGAACGATAACTTCATCGCCAGGGCCAATCTCCAGCAGGCGAAGCACGGCCTCCAGGGCCATGGTGGCAGAGGAGAAAGTGGCGAAGCCGGCAGAACCGGTGTATTCCTTCAGCTGGCGTTCCAGCTCCTTGGTTTTGGGGCCGGTGGTGATCCATCCGCTTCTCAGGGTGTCAACAACCTCGTTGATTTCGTCCTCGGAAATGTCCGGGGGAGAGAATGGGATGTTCATTTTCGCGTTCATAGTAATCCTTTGTAACAGCGTTTACGTTGAGTATCATATTATGACCCGTTTTTTATTTTTGTGCGGTTTTGTGACCGTTTATTCACAGAGCGAGCGCAAGTAAGGCGCCAAATGTGAAAAAAAATTCCGCTAAACAATTGAAAACTATTTGAAACAATGTGCGCGTATATTATTTTGTTATGTGCATATGCTCCTAAAAGGGCAGTTCCAGTGTTTCTTTGCATTATTTGGGAGGGGCTCAAATGTCCGATCTTCAGCGTGATTTTGTAATCAAGACCGTCGAGAACCGTGATGTTCACTTTGTGCGTTTTTGGTTCACTGATGTTTTGGGTACCATGAAGTCGTTTGCCGTGATTTCCAGCGAGCTTGAAGATGCCTTTGACCGCGGTATGGGCTTTGACGGTAGCTGCATTGAAGGCTTTGGGCGTGCCGGTGAAACCGACATGCTGGCTTTCCCGAGCCCTACCACGTTTCAGATTTTGCCTTGGCGCCCTGATAGCAATGCCGTCGGCCGCATGTTCTGCAATATTTGCACCCCGGCAGGCGAGCCTTTTGAGGGCGACCCCCGTTACGTGCTGAAGCGCATTTGCCGCAAGGCTGCTGATATGGGCTATGTGGCGAATGTCGGTCCTGAGCTGGAGTACTTCTATTTCAAGAGCCCTGATGCCGCTGAGCCTCTTGACCGCGGTGGCTTGTTTGACCTGACCTCTCTTGACTCCGCTACCGACTTGCGTCGTGACACCATTATCACCTTGGAGAAAATGGGCATTCCTGTTGAGTACTCTCATCACGAGCGTGGTTTCTCCCAGCACGAGATTGACCTTCGTTTCACCGATGCTCTGTCTATGGCCGATGCGGTCATGACTTATAAACAGGTTGTTAAGGAAATTGCCCTGAAACATGGCGTCTATGCGTCTTTTATGCCCAAGCCCATGGCCGATCAGCCTGGTTCCTCCATGCATATGCATCAGAGCTTGTTTGACCTGAACGGCAACAATGCTTTCTTTGACGAGAGCGATCCTTCGGGCAATAACCTTTCCTCGGTGGCTAAAAGCTATACTGCGGGTGTTTTGAAATATGCTCCCGAGTTTTGCATGGTTACCAACCAGAACATCAACAGCTACAAGCGCTTGTTGGCAAACGGGGAAGATCCCATAACCCTGACCTGGTCAAAATACAACCCCACTTCGTTGGTTCGTGTTCCCGGCTATCGTCCTGATAGCGAAATGGACAGCCGCATTGAGCTGCGCAATCCTGATCCTGCGGCCAATCCCTATCTGGCCTTCAGTGTTACTATTGCTGCTGGACTTAAGGGCATTGAGGAAGGTCTTGAGCTTCAGGATCCCATTGAGAAGGGGCAAAAGCTTCCTGCTGATCGCCGCGAGCTTGCGAAGATGGGCATTGGCACCTTGCCTGCTACTTTGGGCGAGGCCATCGACCTGTTTGAAGCTTCTGAGCTTATGAAAGAAGTTTTAGGCGAACACATTCACAGCTACCTCATTGAGCACAAACGTGCTGAATGGGAGGAATATCAGGGCCGCATTTCCCAGTGGGAAATGGATCGATATTTGGCGGTGTTGTAAATGCAGCGTAAAAGTGTGATTTTTGTTGCCGACAGTCTGGATAATGCTCGCGTTTTCAAGCTTGCCCTCACTGGCCTTGACGTGGATATTGCCAGCGGCTCTTCGGCGCAGCTGCAGCGTTTGCTGCAGCAGCATCCTGACTACGATTTGGTTATTTACGAGGCAACCAATGATTCGGGTGAGAAGTTGGCCCAGGTTGAGAAGCTGCTTTCTCACGAGGGCAGCGGTGCGCTGTTGATTATCGTGAGCCAGGCTCATCTGAATGAGTTCCGTTTCCCTGTGCAGGTTAAAAGCGACTTCGTGGTGCAAGGCGCATCGGTGGAAGAGTGCTCTGCTCGCATTCGCCAGCTGCTGTGGCCGGGCAACGAAACTGCCTCTTCTGACTATCTGACTGTGGACAATATGACCATTAATTTGGCCACCTATCAGGTAAAAGTGGGCGGTGAACCCATTGACTTCACCTACCTGGAATATGCACTCCTGGCTTTCTTGGTAACTCATCCAGGCCGCACGTATTCTCGCGATGCTTTGCTGCGCCGTGTGTGGGGCTTCGACTATTATGGCGGCTCCCGCACCGTTGACGTGCATGTTCGTCGTGTGCGTTCCAAGCTGGGTCCTGAGCTGTCTCAGCGCCTTGAGACCGTTCGCGGCGTTGGTTATCTTTGGAACTCGTAGGGAAACGCGAGAGCGAAACGGTAAAAAGGCCTTATTCACATTCGGCTTGGATAATGTTTATCCAAGCCGTTTTGTTTGCGGGCTTATCCATGGCCTCGCAATTCGCATTGCTCCCTGCCGTTTCGCCTTCGCGGTTTTCAGGTCCTACTGTGCGGTATAATCTACTTGATACTTTTTAAGGAGATGCTATGCCTAAGACTGTTGCGGTTATCGATGGTAATTCCCTGATGCATCGCGCCTATCATGCGGTGCCGCCCACCATGAACGCTCCTGATGGAACTCCCACTAACGCGGTGTTCGGCTTTTACAGCATGCTGCTGAAATTCATTGATGAGAGCAAACCCGACGCGGTGATCTGCGCTTTCGATGCGGGCAAGCCCCAGTTCCGCATTGATGCTCTGGAGCAGTATAAGGCTCAGCGTCCGCCCATGGACAATGAACTGCGCGTGCAATTTCCCATTGTGGAGGCCCTGCTGGCGTCTATGAACATTCCCGTGGTGAAAATGCCCGGTTGGGAAGGCGATGACATATTGGGCACCATTGCCGCTCGTGACGAGGCTTTGGGCTATCGCACCTTGCTGCTGACGGGCGACAAGGATGCTTGCCAATTGGCCAGCGACCTGACCAGCATTGTTTCCATGAAAACTGGCGTATCCGAGATTGCCATCATGGGCCCTGCCCAGGTGGAGGAAAAATACGGCGTGGGCCCTGCACTGATTCCTGATTATCTGGGCCTCATGGGCGATTCCTCTGACAACATTCCCGGCGTGCCGGGCATTGGCCCCAAGACTGCCACCAAGCTGCTGCAGCAGTTCGGCAGCATGGAAGGCATCTACGAGAACCTGGACAAGCTGAAGGGCAAGCAGCTGGAAAACCTGCAGAACAATCGCGATGTCGCCTTCGTGAGCCGCCAAGTAGCAACCATCGTACGCGATGCCGACCTGGATATTCAGCCCGAAGAGGTGTCTTTCCCCAGCTATACCGCCGAAAGCGTAGAGGCTGCCTTTGGCGCCATCCGTTTGCAGGCTCATTTGGGCCACGTACTGCGCTACATTGGTGAGAGCGAGCCTGAGAAGCCCGCTTTGCAGCTTGAGGTTGAGGCTCCTGTGGAAGGCGCCGATGCCCATGCGTTGATTGAGTCGGCTCTGGAAAAGGGCCAGGAAATTGGCGTATGCTTGTCTAAGACCGAGGCGCTGACCCTCTTTGATGAAGAGCAGGTGTGTCTTGCCTTTGCTACTGCTGATGGTCGCGGCTATCTTGAGGGCGATGAAGCGCTTGAGACGCTGGTTGCAGTGGTGCGTCAAGGAAGCTTGGTGTGCGAGAATCTGAAGAACCTCATGCATGCCATATATCCGGTGGATTCTTCCGAGACGTCTTTGGTGACGGAGGAAGATCTGCTGAATTGCAATGCTTTTGATCTGTCGCTGGCGGGCTATATTTTGAATTCCTCCAGCTCAGACTACAGTCTGGAAGAGCTGCTCAGCCGCTATTGCGGTGGTGCGCTGCCGGCTGCGGAGGAGGCGAGCGCGGCGGAAAAGCTGGCGCTGCGTGCGGCGGCATGCCAGCTGGCGGCTCCTTTGCTGCTGGAGAAAATCAAGGAAGATGAAAACGCTGCAGCATATTTTGATATCGATTTGCCTTTAGTGAGCGTGCTGGCCATCATTGAGCGTACCGGTGCGGCTATCGATGTGCCTCGTTTGCAAAAGCTAGGTGCATTTGCCCAGTCTCAGCTGGACAAACTTACTGATCGCATTTATGAACTGGCGGGGGAGACCTTCAACATTGATTCTCCCAAGCAGCTGGGCCATATTCTGTTCGAGGTCATTGGTCTGAAGGCGAAGAAGAAGACCAAGACGGGCTATTCCACGGATGCTTCGGTGCTTACTGAGCTTGCTCATGAGCATGAGCTGCCTGCCCTGGTGTTGAAGTATCGCGAGTTGGCCAAGATCAAGAGCACTTACATTGATGCCTTGCCGCCTCTGCGTCGTGGCGACGGCCTGGTGCACACTTCGTTCAATGAGACGGTAACCACCACGGGCCGCCTGTCTTCCAGCGACCCTAACCTGCAGAACATTCCCGTGCGCACGGAATTCGGCAAGCACATTCGTGAATGCTTTGTGCCGCTCCGTAGGGGTGATGTGTTCGTTTCTGCCGACTATTCCCAGATTGAGCTGCGTTTGTTGGCGCATCTTTCCGCAGATGAGCACCTGGTGGCGGCTTTCAACTCGGGTGCTGATTTCCATGCCAGCACCGCAGCCCATGTGTTCGGCGTGCCGGTGGAAGAGGTGACCCCCGAAATGCGCAGTCGTGCCAAGGCGGTTAATTTTGGCATTGTCTATGGCCAGCAGGCCTATGGCTTGGCTCAGAGTTTAGGTATTCCCTTCGGTGAGGCTAAGGATATGATCGATCGTTACTTTGAGGCATATCCTGGGGTGCGTACCTATTTGGATCAGACGGTGAAAACAGCAATGAAGTGTGGTTATGCTGAAACCATGTACGGCCGCCGCCGCTACATTCCCGAGCTTACGGCCAAAAATGCCCAACGTCGCGGCTTTGGCGAGCGCACCGCTATGAACCATCCTATGCAGGGCAGTGCCGCCGATATCATTAAGCTTGCTATGCGCCGCGTGCAGGAGCGTCTGACCCGTGAGGGATACAAGGCCCGTGTGCTTATCCAGGTTCACGACGAACTGGACCTGAGCGTGCCTGAGAACGAGCTTATGTCGGTCATGGAGCTGTTGCGTACCGAGATGGAGCAAGTGGCTTCGCTTCGTGTTCCCCTGAAGGTTGATGTGCAGTATGGACAGAATTGGGCCCAGGCTCATTGATGAAGCGAACTTGTTTTACGCATAAAAGAAACGGCCGAGCAAGCTCGGCCGTTTCTTTTATGCGGTGAATTCCTATCCCTAGTAAATAAGGTCTTCCATGCACTTGCACAAAGCGTAAGTGAGATGGTAGATGAGGGTGTCATGATAGGAGTCCAGGTTAGTCATGATGCCCACAGCGAAAGTGTGGTCGCCTGCCATAACCAGGCTGCCCTCAGTACGTGTGTAGTCCGTCCAACCGGACTTTGCGTAGGTGGGACCCCAATCCCAATAAGTGGCCGGTCCACGCATAAGCTCGGCGGTATTGTTGCCAAGAACGTCACGGAGCCATTCGGCCTCATCGGTGTCGCCAAGCAGGAAGTCCTGAGCGACAACCCACATGCGGCACAAGTCTTCTGCGGTGTAGTAGCCCGTCCAGTTGGTCCAGGAGAAGTGCTCAACGTGACCAATGGAATTGTAGTTATCTAAGGGCCAGGTGCCATACTTATAGAAGTAGGTCTTATAAGTCTCGTTGTTGGAATAGTCCAGAGCGTGCCAGAAGGAGTTCTCGTATGCCCACAGGGCGCTCGGCTCGTATTCTGCTAGAGCGATGGAGTAAGGACCCTTGATGGAACAAGCGCTGTAGTAAACAGTGTCAGAATTAAAGGTAATGCCTGCGCCAGAATCAAGATCAATGACGGTGAAGCCTACGCTTTTGCCTATATCCCAAAAATCATACATTGCCGTCCACAGTGTATCCAGAGAGCTGGAGGACAGCTCGTTGAAGGTTTTGAAGGTGATCAGGCTGTTTCCTACGGCGAATTCGTCGAGTACCGTGATAACGTCAGATATGCTTCCGCGCTGCATCTTGGTCTGATTGAGCAAGAATCTTTGTGCGCTCGAGGCATTGTCGGCGGTTGCAAGAGCAATGTTGGCGCCAGCGGAGGCGGCAGCTGCGCTCATATTGAAATCACCCAGTGCCGACTTGAAGATGAAAGCGCCGTCATTCCAGGTGATGACCCACTTTTGAGATGCGGAATCGCTTCGGTCATTCTGGTAAATGGTTGCGCCATCGGTTGCGACGCCGCCAAGGATATCAAGGGCCAAAGTGGACCATGCGCCATAAACGGAGTAAGAATCATCGCCGTTGTAAACGATGTAGAACTTTTCGTGGTTTGAAGTATCGGTGCTGTCAAGCTCAACGTTTGCGCCAGCGTAAACAGCGTTATTTGTTACAGAAACGGAAACGGAAGAATCTTCAGCGAGCTTGATATTGTAGATGCCCGTTTGAAGAAGAGGCACTGTTACGATGTTCCACTGACCGTTGGCTGCATGAGCGGCTGCATAAAGCAAGCCGCCTTCAGAAGAAGCCTTTGCGCCCAGGGAAAGCAGGGTGTCTGCAGTCAGAATCGCGAAATGACCATCCTGCGTAGGAACAATGGTCCACTTCTGCAGGTAGCTGCCGTCCAGGGCTTGCTGGGTAACGGATCCGTCATTGGCTGCGCTTACATACAGGCCCGATACAACAGGGCGAATGGTAAGGGCGCCTGCGCCGTCTTCCTCAATCACAAAGGTTTGTGCAAAGGTGGAGTTTGCGGTGTACAGCTGCAGCTCGGTTCCGCTGGCGGTAGATCCTGCGTATACGTCCATAACAAGATCGGGGTTAGAGCCGTTCTGAATGCGTACCGTGCCCGTAATTGCCTGAGGAACAGTGGGAATCAGCTTAAATTGCTGGGTTGCGGAGCTTCTTGCCACATCAACCATAAGATTGGCTCCGGGGAGCACCTTGCCTGATGCGATATCGAACACATAATTGCTCAATGCGGAGGCAATGGTAATGGTTCCGTTGCTATTAGCGAGAACGGTCCACTGCTGAGCGGAAGTGCCATTGGGAGCGTACTGCCAGATATTGGCTTGAGGTGCGCCAGAGGCGGCCTCTACGTCAAGTACTCTGCCCGAACCGTAATTGGTGATGGTGTAGTAGCCCGTGAAAGAATCGTAAGTGAAGGCGAAAGCTTGGGAAAGGCTTCCGTCAATTGCCCCAATTTGGGCGTTGACCATGTCGTTTCCGCTTTCGTCTGCAATGTCAACTACATAGTTTCCATCGACGGAGCTGCTGATGATGTAAGCGCCATCAGCGATGCTGGGCAAGCAGGGGGTCAGCAGCCAATGCTGAGCGGCCGTATTGTTGATGGCCCACGTGCGAACGTTTGAGCCCATCTCTTCGCCTGCTGCATCCAGGGCCTTGCCCGCTACGGCGCTGATGAACATATAGCAGGTCTTGCCATCGGCGGTGGCGGAGAGGGCTACATACCATCTTTGGGCAACGGTGTTGTTGTTTTCGTAAATGATGACGTTGGTGCCATCACGACGGCCTTGAGCGTAGACGTCCAAGGCCTTTTTGGCGATGGCTGCGGTAATGGAATAGTACGTGTTGCCGTCGCTGTCAACGCCTTCGGCGGCAATATGGAAGCGCTGGGCGCCGGTGCCATTTGTTTCATAGACCTGCACGTTAGTAAGATTCTCAGTGCCGGCAGCTTCAATATCCAAAACAGTGCCATATTCGGAGGTGATCACGTAGGTGCCGTCCTCGATGGTGGTGTAGGTGAGGCCGGGGACGAGGGAGAACAGCCAGTTCTGGGAAGCGGTGGGGTTGACGGCCCAGATGCGCACGTTGGCGCCGAGCTCATTGCCCTCCGTGTCCAGGGCCTTGCCGGAGGCGGCGCTGACGATCTTGTAGCAGGGCCTGCCGTCGGCGGTCAGGGACGGGGCGATCAGCCACTGCTGGGCGGGGGTGCCGTTTGGCTCGTAGATGCCGACGTTGGTGTTGTCGCGTCGGCCCGCGGCGAAGACGTCAAGGGCCTTCTGGGCGTCGGCGGCGATGATGGTGTAGTAGGTGTTGCCGCTGGCGTCGGTGCCCGCGGCGGTGATGTTGAAGCGCTGGGCGCCGGTGCCGTTGCCCTCGTAGGTCTGGATGTTGGTGAAGTCCTCGGAGCCGGCGGCCTCGACGTCAAGGACGGTGCCGAGCTCGGAGGTGATCACGTAGGTGCCGTCCTCGATGGTGGTGTAGGTGAGGCCGGGGACGAGGGAGAACAGCCAG
This sequence comes from Eggerthellales bacterium, assembly GCA_029219345.1. Lineage (GTDB taxonomy): Bacteria > Actinomycetota > Coriobacteriia > Coriobacteriales > Eggerthellaceae > CAKUOV01. The sequence goes on along the minus strand of JAQXTF010000021.1, from coordinate 8,883 downwards.
TTTTGACTAGCGCTCTTGGAAGGAGTCCAAATGCGCACGTTGGCGCCAGAGTCGCTGCCGTCAACGTCCAAGGCTTTGCCGGAGACGGCGCTGATGATCTTGTAGCAGGATTTACCGCTGGCAGTGGTTGAGGGAACCAGCAGCCAGTTCTGAGCAGCGGTACCGTTGGCTTCGTAGATGTCCACGTTGGCGCCATCCTCTTTACCTGCGGCGAAGACGTCCAGGGCCTTCTGGGCGTCAACGGCGGTGAACGTATAGTAGGTGTTGCCGTTTTCATCTGCGCCGTTGGAGCTTACCTGAAAGCGCTGGGCGCCGGTGCCGTTGCCCTCGTAGGCCTGGATGTTAGTGAAGTCGTCGGTGCCTGCGCCGGCCACGTCAAGGACGGTGCCATATTCAGATTCAATGGTGTAGATACCCTCTTCGATGGTGGTGTATTCGAAGGGAGGGTCAAGCTCGGAAGGATCGCTGTCGGACGGATCAGGTTCCGGTTCGGTGAGCGGAAGGGTCTCTCTATCTCCCATCAGGGGATTTTCCAGAGAAGCATCTGGGAGAGCTTCGTTTGGGATTATCTCATCGGCATATGCGACATTGCTGAATGAAAGGCAGATTTGCAAAGCGACTGCGGCGGTGATGCCGAAAAGCAGCCATCCTGCATTTTTCATCAAGCGATGCGCCGACAAGCTGTAAGAGAAAACAGTCATGTTGTACACCTCTTATTGTCCTGCTGTCTTTGTTTGGCTCTTGCTTACTACGTAGGGCTAAGCACCAAAAATAAAGATTTAAAGTATTCTATAACAAACATTTATGCGCCTATCTAGAAATCGATAGATGGTCACTTAATAGAGGGTTGTTTAGAGGGGCGTTCGGCGTGCCGCTAAGCGCCGGAGCAATGGTTGTTGCGAATACGCAGAGGAAGAAATGTTTTGGCCCTGGTATAATGGTACGCGGCTAGTTTTTTATAAAAGTGCTTGTCAATGGCGAAATTTTCGCTATAATACATCAGGTTGCACCCAAAAGGGGCAATTAAGGAATAAGCGCGATGCATACGCGGAGGCTGTGCAGACTGGGTAAAACCGACGTGCTACGGTCACGCTTACAAGTTATCGCCTTACGTTTATTCAAGGAGAAAGAATGTACGCTATCATCAAAACTGGCGGCAAGCAGTATCGCGTTGCCGCAGGTGACAAGCTGAACATCGAGAAGCTCGATGCTGAGGTTGGCGCCAAGGTCGAACTGACCGCTATCTGCGTCATCGATGGCGACAAGGTTGAGGCTGATCCCGCTAAGGCAGCTCAGACCAAGGTTGTTGCTACCGTTGTTGAGCAGTTCCGTGGCGAGAAGGTTCTCGTCTTCAAGTTCAAGAAGCGCAAGAACTACAAGAAGCTTCGTGGCCATCGCCAGTCGCTTACTCGTATTCAGATTGAATCTATCGGTTAGTAGAGGAGGGATACCATGGCACATAAGAAAGGTCTTGGCTCTACTCGTAACGGCCGCGACTCTCACGCACAGCGACTCGGCGTTAAGATGTTCGCAGGTCAGGCTGTAAAGACGGGTAATGTTATCGTTCGTCAGCATGGCACCCACATCCATGCAGGTGAAAACGTTGGCCGCGGCAAGGACGACACCCTGTTCGCTCTGTGCGACGGCACGCTGAAGTTCACCCACGGCATGAAGCGCAAGGTTCATGTCATTCCCGCAGAAGAAGCTTAATTCTTCTTGGTGAACCACCAACAAAGCGATTAACAGTGCCCTCTGCTTGGCAGGGGGCACTGCTTGTTTTTTCGGGGATTGCAAAGACAATCCCTGTAAGTACGGCAAGGGACATTCTCGCCTGTGGGCGTGTTTGCCTTATTGCCACAAGAGGTAAAGGGAACCGCATGTTCACTGATAAAGTTCGAATTTTCGTAAGAGGCGGCAATGGCGGCGCTGGCTGCATGAGCTTCCGCCGTGAGGCCCATGTGCCCATGGGCGGCCCTGACGGCGGCGACGGCGGCCATGGTGGCAACGTCATTGTGCAGGCTGACGCCAGTTTGTCCTCCCTGATTGAGTATCGATTCAAGCATCATTTCAAGGCTAATCGCGGTACTCATGGCAAGGGGTCCAAGATGCATGGCGCTACGGGCGAAGACCTGATTTTGAAGGTTCCCGTGGGCACCGTTGTGCGCGAATATTTTGAAGAATCCAAAGAAACCGGCGAGCAGATTGCCGACTTGACCCACGATGGCGAGCGCGTAACGGTTGCTCGTGGTGGTTTGGGCGGCCGTGGCAACATCCATTTCGTTACTTCCACTCGTCGTGCCCCCGCCTTTGCCGAATTGGGCGAGCCGGGCGAAGAGGGCTGGATTGAGCTGGAAATGAAGCTTATGGCCGACTGCGCCCTGGTTGGCATGCCTTCTGCAGGCAAGTCTTCTCTGATTGCCAAGATGAGCGCAGCTCGCCCTAAGATTGCAGATTATCCCTTTACCACTTTGGTGCCTAATCTGGGCGTGGCAACCAGCGGTGATTACAGCTTTGTTATCGCTGATGTTCCCGGCCTTATTGAAGGCGCTCATGAAGGCCGTGGCCTGGGTCACGAATTCCTGCGTCATATTGAACGCACTGCCCTCATTGTGCATGTGGTTGACTTGACGGGTGACTGGGAGGGTCGTGACCCTCTGAATGATTATGAGATTATCAAGAATGAACTGGCTCTTTACAAGGATGAGTTGGCGAATCGTCCTCGAATGATTGTTGCCAACAAGATTGACTCTTGCTGGGATGAAGAGCTCATTAAGAAGCTGGAAGAGCGCGTAAAGGCCGACTCTATTGCTGCTGCTGGCGGCGATGAATGGGCTGACAGCCCCTTCGATCCCAAGCTGTACAAGATTTCCGCCTTGACGGGTGAAGGCGTTGATTCTCTGAAGGCTGCCATCGCCACCAAGGTGCACGCCCTGCGCGAAGAGGCCAAGGCCGCTGCAGCCGCTACTGCGGTTTCTTACGATCAGATTTGGGAATACAAGCGCGAAAAGGCTGATGCTCGCTTCAAGGTTGTGAAGCTGGAGCGCGGCGTATTCCGCGTAATTGGCGGCAAGATCGAGCGCATTATCGTGCAGACCGACTGGAACAACGAAGAGGCCATTACTTACCTGCAGCACCGCTTGAAGCGCTTGGGCGTCGATAAAGCCTTGGAGCGCGCCGGCGCCGTGGACGGCGATGAGATCCGCATTGTGGGCCGATCCTTCGAATTCGAAGGCAGCTCCAACGTGGCTGAGGACGTGTACGACGAGCTGTATGACTACGAACCCGAACCCTTCGTGGAAGTTTTTGGCGATGATGAATTGCCCTTTGACGAGGAATCTTATACTCGAGTCTACGATATTTACGATGACGAAGACGATAGCGAGGAATAATTCGTGAGCGCTCAAGGCAAAGTGGTCATCAAGCTGGGTTCATCTACGCTGACCGATGCAAACAGCCGCATTGATTACGGCTTCATGCAAGATATCGCTGACCAAATTGCCCAGGTTAAGGCGGCTGGCTGGCAGCCCATCATTGTATCTTCAGGTGCTATTGCCTGCGGCCTTGAGGCCCTGGGCATCTCAAAGCGCCCCAGCGACCTGCCCAGCCTGCAGGCTGCCGCATCGGTGGGCCAAAACGCCCTCTCGGCGGCTTACGCCAAGGCCTTTGAACGTCATGGCATTGTGACCTCCCTGGTGCTTTTGACCCGCCGCGACACTGCCGACCGTACCGCCTATCTGCATGCCCGCGATACTTTTGGGCGCTTGCTGGAGCTGGGTGTGGTGCCGGTTGTCAACGAAAACGACACCGTATCTGTAGAGCAGATCAAGTTTGGCGATAACGATACCCTGGCTGCTTTGGTTGCTTGTCTGGTGGGCGCCGAGAAGGTCATCATCATGTCTGACATCGACGGCCTGTACGATGCCAACCCCAACACCAACCCTGAAGCCAAGCTGCTTCATAGGGTGGAGCGCATTGACCAGGCCATTATGGGCGCTGCTGGTGATTCTGCCAGTGCCGTAGGCACCGGCGGCATGATTACCAAGATCAAGGCTGCTCGCGTATTGATGGCCGCAGGTAGCTCCCTGGTGGTGTGTGACGGTCACGCACCCCATATTATCGAGCAGGTGTGCGCTGGCGAAGAAGTGGGCACGCTGTTCACCAGCGACCGCAAGCCTCACGAGATCACGCCTCGTAAGCTGTGGATTGCCCTGGGCGACTCCGCCAAGGGCGCCATCGTGGTTGACGAAGGTGCGAAAAACGCCCTGGAACACAAGGGAAGCTCTCTGCTTTCCGTGGGCATTTGCGCTGTTGAGGGCGTGTTTGACGCCGATGATATCGTGGATGTGAAGGATACCTCGGGCTACTTGTTCGCTCGTGGTCGCGTGTCCGCCTCCAACGATGAGATTTCCTTGGCTCTTGGCCGTACGCGCGAGCAACTGGCCAGCAATCGCTTGCTTGCCACTCTTGCCGACAAGCCCATTATTCATCGCGACGAACTGATTATTTTCGAATAGGAGGCTCATTATGACTCTTGAAGAAGAAATGTATCAGATGGCCTTGGCTGCCAAAAAAGCCTCTTCTGAGCTGGCCGTTTCCTCTACTGAGGTGCGCAATGCCGCCCTGGAGGCAATGGCTGCCGCGCTTATTGAGCGAGCCCCCGAAATTATTGCCGCCAACGCCGAAGACATGGAGGCCGCCCGGGCCAAGGGCACCAAGGAAAGCCTGCTTGACCGCTTGTTCTTGGATGAAGGCCGCATTGCCGATATGGCAAGCGCTCTGCGCGACCTGGTGGCTTTGCCCGACCCGTTGGGCCAGGTGCTGGAAGACCGCACCATGTACAATGGCATGAATCTGAGGCGCGTGCGCGTTCCTATGGGCGTTGTGGCTGTGGTGTATGAGGCGCGTCCCAACGTTACCGCAGATGCAGCAGGTATTTGCCTGAAATCGGGCAATGCCGTCATTCTGCGCGGTGGTAGCCTTGCGGCTCATTCCACGGGTGCTATCTGGCACGCTCTGTCTGAAGCAGTGACCACTGTTGGCCTGCCGGCAGATTGCATCATGGGCGTGGATACCACCGATCGCGCTGCAACCGATATGCTCATGCAACTTCACGGCTTGGTGGACGTTCTGGTGCCCCGTGGCGGGGCAGGCTTGATTCAGCATTGCGTGGAATGCTCTAAGGTTCCGGTTATTGAAACGGGCACAGGCAACTGCCACGTGTACGTACACGAATCTGCCGATCTGCAAATGGCTCACTCCATTGTCATGAACGCCAAGTGCCGCCGTTACGGCGTGTGCAATGCAGAAGAATCCCTGCTGGTGGATGCCTCCATCGCCGGTGAATTCTTGCCCATGATTCTGCCCAGCCTGGCGGAAAAGGGCGTGGAAATCCATGCTGATGCCCTTGTCTCGCTGCAGGCCATGAAGTGCGGTGTTTCGGTCACTTTGGCCACTGAGGCCGACTGGGCCACTGAGTATCTGGGGCCCGAGATTGCCGTGCGTGTGGTTAATGGTGCAACTGAGGCCATCGAGCACATCAACACCTACGGCACCAAGCACTCTGAAGCTATTGTTGCCACCGATGAGGCCGCCATCAGCGCTTTCCAGCGCCGTGTGGATGCCGCTTGCGTGTACGTGAATACGCCCACCTCTTTTACCGACGGCGGTCAATTCGGCCTGGGTGCGGAGATTGGCATCTCTACCCAGAAGCTGCACGTGCGCGGTCCCTTCGCCCTTGAGGGCTTGACCTCGTACAAGTATTTGCTCACCGGTAACGGGCAGACCCGCGCATAGGAGTTAAATATGCTGGAATCGACGCGAGATAAGGCAATGGCGGGCGAAAAGGTTCGCATTGGCATAATGGGGGGCACTTTCGACCCTATTCATTACGGGCATCTGGCCGCGGCCCATGCGGCCATGGAGCAGCTAGATCTGGACGAGATTATGTTCTTGCCGGCGGGCACTCCCGCGTTCAAGCGCGATCGCGAGATCACTGATGGCGAAACCCGCTTTGAGATGTGCTGCGCTGCCGTTGACAATGTGCCCGAGTTTAGCGTGAACGTTATGGAAGTTATGCGCCCGGGTGTGACCTACACCGCTGACACTTTGCGTCAGCTGAGCCGCAGCAAGCATCCTTCCTTGGAATACGTGTTTATCATGGGCGCCGATTCTGCTTCGACGCTTTTGCGCTGGAACGACCAGGAGGCGCTGCGTACCATGGCTAGCTATGCGGTGGTTACTCGTTCTACTCAGCAGATTCCCACGGAGACCCTGAAGGAGCTGCGCGCTGCTGGCTTTAAGGTTGAGACCATCGAAACCCAGACGCCGCTGATTTCTTCAACGGAGATTCGCCGTCGCGTCATGGTGGGCGAGGATATCAGCCGTTTGGTTCCCCCTGAGGTTGAGCGTATCATTGTTGCCCGAAGCTTGTATCTGGGTTTGGATGATCCGGAAAACCCCTTGTCGGATGCTTTTTTTGAGGCTCGAAAGGCCGATTTGAAGGAGCGTGTGAACGAGCATCGTTACCAGCACAGCCTGGGGGTTGCCGATACTGCTGCGCGCCTGGCGGAAATCTATGGCGCCAATGTGCGCAAGGCTCGCCTGGCGGGCATCCTGCATGACTGGGACAAGGGCTACGATGATAAGGGTATTCGCCAGCGCGCCGATGAGCTGGGCATGACGGTGGACCCCCAGGTGTATTATGCCCTGCCCCGCGTTTTGCATGCTCATACGGCCCCTGTTGCTATCAAGCGCCTGTTTCCCCAGGTGCCTGAGGATGTGCTTACGGCCATGGATCGTCATACCGTTGCTGCTGAAAATATGCTTGATCTGGATATGGTGGTTTATATTGCTGATGCTCTTGAACCGGGCCGGAGTTTTGAGCGTGCCGACGCTATGAGAGAGAAAATTGGCGTTGTAAGTTTGGAGGAGCTCTTCTTCGACGTCTATGAATATTGGATAATGCACATGATGGAAAGAAAGATGCAGCTGCATCCCAATACCGTGGGCATATGGAATTATTACGTACGGCGCATCCGCCAGCGTGAAAAGGAGAACTAATGACTGAAGAAATGAATGAGGTTGTATACAACCAGACGGGTGGCATTGTGGAGTGCCCTGTGCCCAAGTCTGTTCGCGAATGCGTCATTCTGGCTGCTCGCGCCGCCAATGACAAGAAAGCATCTGACATCATGGTGCAGGATGTGCGCGAACTTGTTTCGGTGACTGACTATTTTGTGATTGCCACCGCATCCAATAGCCGCCAGGTGAACGCTATTGTTGACAACATTGAAGAGGAAGTGCGCCGCAAGGGCGGCATGAAGCCCACTCATCGCGAAGGTGGCGCTGAGGGCATGTGGACCCTGCTTGACTATGGCGAGTTTGTGGTGCACGTGTTCCAGCCCGAAGCCCGCGACTATTATCGCTTGGAAGCTCTATGGAACGATGCTCCCGTTCTGGACCTTTCCCAGGAAGAGGGCTTCGAAGAAATGGTCTATTCCGACCGCATTGCCAAGCTGTTGGGTAGGGCATAAAATCCTGCCAAATTACCCCATCATTTGGCAGGTTTTTAGCGTATGGTTGATGGCGCCACGGCTGATGCCTGTTAGGCGCTCTATCTGACGAATCGTTAAGCCGGCGTCGTGCAAGGACACGATGCCGGCGTTTCTTTTGTCTCGAGGCCATGCTTTTATGACCTCGATTGACCCTGCTCCAATGGCTCTTTCTGCAACTACGAATGCTTCCGCGTCGGGCATTGCCCTGGTTTTGCTGCGTTGGAAATTGCTGGTTACATCCAGGCAGGATTCGGTGCAATCAATTTCATGAAAGCTCAGAAACCATTCGAGTCCGCCAAATAGTTCTAAGACAGACCGTTTGGCGCAAATCGACGGTAGGGTGCTGGTTCCATAGTATTCATCAAAGCTGCTCCAGGGCCAATGACACGAATTGGTTAGCCCGGCTTTCAGGGGATTTTGGTGAATGTAGCGAATAGCAGAAAGGAGATGGCTTTCATCTTCGATGGGTTCACTTTTGAACGCTTCCTGGAAAAGATGACCTTGCCGTTGGTATTTGCGATTAAAGGCAATAGCATATGTTTGCAATGTGCATTTGAGCGCGGCAGAAATATGTTCAAGTGGGGCTCGCAAGAGCAAGTGGATGTGGTTTTCCATAAAACACCAGGCATAGACTTCCACATGATTTTCATGCAGCAATTTGTGCAGGAGCGCATGCAGCAGATGTTTGTCGCTGCCGTCTTCGAAGATAATTTGTTTGCCCGTTCCACGTGCTACTACGTGATAGAAATCCCATTCGCTTTGTTTTCTTTTTGGCATTGGTCCTCCTTTTTCGGTTTATGAGAGGGACCATAGCAGGCTAAGCTATCAAATAGTTATCAAAAACGCTTCTGAAACTATCAAGCCGTCCACAAAAAGCTATCAAAAAGTATTCAAAACAAAAACGCCCCCCGAAGAGGGCGTGAGATATTGGCGGAAAACCTGCCAAACGATGGGGTAATTTGGCAGGTTTAGTAGACCATGTGCATGGCTTCGCGAACTTCTGCCAAGGTGGCGTTGGCCATTTCGTTGGCGCGGCGGTTGCCCTCGGTGATGATGTCGTGAATGTAGTCCATATCGCCTTCCAGCTCGCGACGGCGCTCGCGCAGGGGAGCCAGGTAGGCATTAACGCTCTCGTTCACGTACTTCTTCAGAGCGCCCGAGCCGCCTTCGCCGATTTCCGCGGCAATTTCAACTTCCTTGCGACCCGTGCACAGTGCAGCGGTGGTCAGCAGGGCGGACACGCCGGGGCGGTTCTCCTTGTCGAAGGTGATCATGCGTTCGGAGTCAGTTTTGGACTTCTTGATGAGCTTCCAAGTTTCCTCTTCGGTCA
>JAQXTF010000020.1 GCA_029219345.1 Eggerthellales bacterium | reverse complement strand
GAAGGCGTGACCAAGGCCGCCGTGGAAACCGTTGCGGAAAACACCAGCGACGGCTCCATTGCGCCCCTGTTTTGGTTTGCCATCGGCGGCGCGCCCCTGTCCATGATGTACAAAGGCATCAACACCATGGACAGCATGCTGGGATACAAAAACGACAAGTATCTGCACTTTGGCCGCTGCGCCGCCCTGCTAGACGATGTGGTGAATTTCATTCCCGCGCGCCTGACGGGCCTGTTGTTCGTGGTAGCCGCCGCGCTGGTGCCCGGCTGCAATGCCAGCCGCGCCGCCCGCGTGTGGGCACGCGACCGCAAGCGCAGCACCAGCCCCAATTCAGGCCAATGCGAAAGCGCCGTGGCAGGCGCCCTGGGCGTTGCCCTGTTGGGAGACGCCATTTACTTTGGCAAGGTGGTGCACAAAGATACCGTGGGCGATGCAACGCGGCCCATTGAGGCGGCTGACATTCTGCGCAGCCACAAGTTGATGTACGTTGCCGCCAGCCTGGCCTGCGCATTAGCGCTGGTCATTCGCTTGGCGCTGCTGGGAATTGCGTAAAGGAGAACCGCTTCAGTGCTTGAACACGGAGGAGATATCAAGGGTTTTCAGGACGAGTTTGGCACCCGTCCGCTGGACTTTTCCGCCAACATTGCGCCCTTTGGCGTGCCTGAACCGGTACGTCAGGCCATGGTTGCCGCTCTGGATGACATGGTAGATTACCCCGACCCTTTGTGCCGCAACCTGGTAGCTGCCTTGGCTGCCCATGAGCAGCTGCCCGAAAGCTACATTCTGTGCGGCGCTGGCTGCTCCGATTTGCTGTTTCGTCTGGCAGCAGCGTGCAAGCCCCAGCGCGTGCTGCTGTGCGCCCCCGGTTTCACGGAATACGAGCACGCCTTCGATACCATGCAGCCCGCCTATGAATACTACGAACTCATTCCTGAACAGGGATTTTCCGTTGGCGAAGATATCCTAGAGCGCATTCAGCCCGGCTTGGATGCCGTGGTGCTGTGCCAGCCCAACAATCCCACCGGCGTGAGCATTCCCCGCGCGCTGCTGCAGCAGGTGCTGGAGCGCTGCGCCGTCACCGGCACCCTGCTCATTATGGACGAGTGCTTCATTGGCTTCATGGACGACGCCGACCAGCTAACTCTGGTACCCCTGCTGGCAGAAAACCCCCAGCTGGTGGTGCTGAAGGCCTTCACCAAGATTTACGGCATTCCCGGTATGCGCCTGGGATACGCCCTGTGCTCCGATGCCGCTCTCATTGAGCGCCTGCGTCAAGCGGGTCAGCCTTGGGCAGTTTCCACCCTGGCTCAGGCAGCGGGCCGCGCGGCTCTGACCTGCGACGATTACGTAGACGCCGTGCGCACCACCGTGTCGGCCGAGCGCGCCTTCCTGCGCAATGCCTTCGCCACCCGCGGCATTGACGTAACGGGCAGCGCCAACTTCCTGTTCTTCCACTTGGACAACAGTGAAAGCTTCATCGCCGCCATGCGCGCCCAGGGCGTGCTGGTGCGCGATTGCTCAAATTATCGAAACCTCGCGCTGGGCTGGTACCGTGTGGCGGTGCGCACCCACGAGGAAAACCTGCGTTTGCTGGCGGCGCTGGATGCAGTGCTGCCCCAACTTACGAAGGAGGCTTAAATGACGGCTAAAGCCATTATGGTGTTGGGTACCACCAGCGACGCCGGCAAGAGTTTTGTGGCGGCGGCTCTGTGCCGCATCTTCGCCCAAGACGGTTACAAAGTGGCGCCCTTTAAGAGCCAAAACATGGCCTTGAACAGCTATATTACCGCTGAGGGCCTGGAGATGGGCCGCGCTCAGGTCATGCAGGCCGAGGCCGCGGGTGTTGAGCCTTCAGTGCTCATGAACCCCATTTTGCTGAAGCCCACCGGCGACATGGGCAGCCAGGTTATCGTGCTGGGTGAAGTGCAGGGCGACCTAACCGCTCGCGAGTATTACGCCGTGAAGGAGCGCTTGCGCCCCACCATTCAGGAGGCTTACGACAAGCTGGCCGCAGAAAACGACGTCATTGTGCTGGAAGGCGCCGGCAGCCCCGCCGAGATCAACCTGAAGCAAAACGATTTCGTGAACATGGGCATGGCTGCCATGGCCAAGGCTCCCGTGATCATCGTGGGCGACATCGACCGCGGCGGCGTGTTTGCCAGCCTATACGGTACCATCAAGCTGCTGGAACCCGAAGAGCAGGCCATGGTGAAGGGCACCGTGATCAACCGCTTCCGCGGCGACGTAACCCTGCTGGATAGCGGCCTAGACATGCTGCGCGATCTGACCGGCGTGCCCGTAGTGGGCGTTATTCCCTACATGCACGTTGACCTGGACGACGAAGACTCCCTGAGCTATCGCCTGGATGCCATAAGCCCCACCGCCGGCATGGTGGATGTGGCCGTCGTGGGCCTGCCTCACATTTCCAACTTCACCGACTTCAACCCCCTGGGTCGCTTCCCCGGCATTGCAGTGCGCTACGTGTACAAGCCCGAGCAGTTGGGCAACCCCGATTTTCTGGTGGTTCCTGGCTCCAAGAACACCATGGGCGACCTGGCTTGGGTGCGCGAAAGCGGCCTGGACCAGGCAATTTGCGCTTACGCTGCCAGCGGTAAGCCCGTGCTGGGCGTATGTGGCGGCTTCCAGATTTTGGGTCTGGACATCGCCGACCCCGATGGCACCGAAGGCGGCGGCGAGGCCAAGGGCCTGGGTCTGCTTCCCGTGCACACCGTGTTTCGCGGCGCCAAGACCCGCACTCGCGTTACCGCCACCACCGGCACCTTCGGCAGCGTGCTGGCGCCCTTGAGCGGCACAACCTTGGACGGCTACGAGATTCACATGGGCGTTTCCACCATTGAGGAAGGCGCCGACGCCGTGCCCTTTGCCACCCTCACCTACGAGGATGGCCGCCCACAAGCAACCGATGGCTGCGTGGCTGGCAACGTCATGGGCACCTATTGCCACGGCCTTATGGAAGAAGGCAGCTTCCCCGCCGCCCTGGCCCGCATGCTGTGCGAGGCCCGCGGCCTGAGCTGTGATAACTTCCCCACTATGAGTTTCCGCGCGTACAAGAACCAGCAGTACGACCTGCTGGCCGAAACCGTGCGCGCTTCGCTGGATATGAATGCAATTTACAAGATTTTGAAGGAGGGGCTGTAATGAGCAACCCGTTGGATCGTATTGAGTTTGTAAAGCCGG
>JAQXTF010000019.1 GCA_029219345.1 Eggerthellales bacterium | reverse complement strand
GAGATTGAATTCAACCAGATGAGCGGCCGTGCGGGTCGCGATGGCCGTCCGGCGGTGGTGCACCTGCTGTATGGTCGCGCCGATTCCCAGGCCAACGAGGCCCAGGTGTGCGGCATTACTCCGAATCGCGAGGCGCTGGTGGAGGTTTACAAGTATCTTCGCGCTGAGCAGGCGAAACACGGCGATGAAATGTTCACTTTGAACTTGGATGACTTTGAGCAAGATGCTGCTGCGGGCGGCCGCCACGGCATTTCGGCTGCAGCGGTGAAATGCGGCATTGCCGTTTTCCGCGAGCTGGGCCTCATTGAGGCGCGTCGCGGCTGCTTCTGCGGCGATCGCATGTGGGCCGTGTACGTGAAGCAGCGCCCCGAAAAGGTTGATCTGGTGGAAAGCGTGCGCTTCCGCGAGGGCCTGGGCGAAATTGCAGAATTTAGGTCTTTCAGCGACTGGGCTTTTAGCGCCCGCGCAGAAGAATTGCTGGACCGCATCACTCATCCCATCATTCCCAGTCAGTGGTAGGACGAGGCGCCCCTTTAGCCCATTTATCTGCATCTTTTCACGGGAAAAACGTATAATCAGAGTTTCGAAACTACTGTGAAAGGAGGCAGCCATGGTTCAAGATATTGCCCAAGTAAGCGCTTCAGCGGCTGCCATGCTCGACTCACTTCAAGAGCCCGAATTGCTGGGCACTGCCTTGGAAAGCGCCATTGACGATAAGGAGCCCCTGCTGGGTTACCAGAAGGGCAGCGTTGACGCCTACGCTCCTGCTGCCGTTACCGGTGAGGTTGCCCCCGGCACCGCCACCCCCGAGCAGCGCTTCCGCATTCTGTGTGAGGCAGTTGCCAGCTACTCTGAAAAGGAAGACCTGGAACTCATTTCCCGCGCCTACCACTTTGCCGCCGCGGCCCATGAAGGCCAGTGTCGCAAGTCTGGTGAGCCTTTCGTGGCTCACCCGATGGAAGTGGCGCTCATCCTGTCAAGCCTGCGCATGGACGCCGAGGCCATCGCCGCCGCGCTGCTACATGACACGGTGGAAGACACCGAAGTCACCGTGGAGCAGCTGGCGGACATTTTTGGCGAAGCGGTAGCCCAGCTGGTTGACGGTGTTACCAAGATCACCCGTATCGAGGTGGAAAACATCTCCGATGAGCAGGCGCAAACCTACCGCAAGATGTTCGTGGCCATGAGCAACGATATTCGCGTGGTTATCATCAAGCTGGCCGACCGTCTGCACAACATGCGCACCCTGGGCGCTCTGCGCGAAGACCGTCGCATTTTCAAGAGCCGCGAGACGCTGGAGATTTATGCCCCCATCGCTCATCGCTTGGGCATCAGCTCCATCAAGTGGGAGCTGGAAGACCTGTCCTTCTTCTATCTGGAGCCCAACAAGTGCAAGCAGGTTGCTCGCATGGTTATGGAAAGCCGCGCCGACCGCGAAGCATACTTGTCCCAGGTCATGAGCATTTTACAGGCTGAGGTTGACCGCATGGGCATCGCTTGCCGCATTGAAGGTCGCCCCAAGCACCTGTATTCCATCTACGAAAAGATGACCCAGCGCGGCAAAGGCTTCTCAGAGATTTACGACCTTATTGCCGTGCGCATCATTGTGAAAGACATCAAAGACTGCTATTCCGCCCTGGGCGCCGTGCATACCCTGTGGCATCCCATGCCGGGCCGCTTCAAAGACTACATCGCCATGCCTAAGGACAACATGTACCAAAGCCTGCACACCACGGTCATCGGTCCGGCGGCGCGTCCCTTGGAAGTGCAAATTCGCACTGAGGAAATGCATGCTCGAAGCGAATATGGCATTGCTGCTCACTGGCGCTACAAGGAAAAGGGCGCTACCCGTGGCGACCTTGAGCTGGACAAGCAGCTGGCATGGCTGCGCGAGATGGTGGACTGGGCCGACGAGACTCAGGACTCTCGCGAATTCCTGAAGTCCTTGAAGGTTGATTTGGCTCCCACCGAGGTGTTCGTGTTCACCCCCAAGGGCGAGGTAAAGAGCCTGCGCGCAGGTTCCACCCCCATCGACTTCGCCTACGCTATTCATACAGAAGTTGGCAACCACTGCGTGGGCGCCAAGGTGAACGGCTCCATTGTGCCCCTGAGCTATCAGGTGCAAAACGGCGACCGCATTGAGATTCTCACCCAGAAAAGCGCAACGCCTTCCCGCGACTGGTTGAATCTGGTGAAGACCCCTTCGGCCCGTTCTAAGATTCGCGCCTACCACTCCCGCATTAGCCGCAGCGACGACCTGCAGTTGGGCCGCGACAAGCTGATTCGCGAAGTGAAGAGGCTGAATACCAACATTTCCAACGCCCTGCTCATGCGCGTCATGCAAGACGTTGCCAAGCAGCTGGGCTTCAACGACCCCGATGACATGCTGGTGCAAATTGGCTCTGGCAAGGAAAGCACCCAGCACGTGGCCAACCGCGTCATCAAGGTGATTTCCGAGGCGGGTGCCGCCCATGATACCAAGGACGCCATTCTGGTAACGTCAGCCACCAAAAACGCGTCTACGCCTCCCATGCTTACGGTGGTAAAGCCCCAACGCAAGAAGAAGAGCCATTCTTCCAGCGGCGTTGTGGTGAAGGGCCTGGACGACGCTCCGGTGCGTTTGTCCCACTGCTGCAACCCCATGCCTGGCGATGATATCTTGGGCTTCGTGACCCGCGGCCGCGGCATCTCGGTGCATCGTGCCGACTGCCCCAACGCGATTGATCTGAAGCGCAGCCCCGAGCGTCTCATTGAGGTTTCTTGGGCCCAGGAAATGAGCAACGCGGTAACCTACGAGGTTGAGCTGGAACTGGAAGCAACTGACCGTGCCAACCTGCTGCTGGATGTTACCCAGATGCTTTCCGAATGTGGCGCCTTCGTGTTGTCCTTCTCTTCCAACACGGGTAAGGACAACATGGTTTCCATGCGCTTCCGCATTCAGGTTTCCGAGATTTCCTTCGTTGACATCGTGTTGAAGAAGCTGCGTTCGGTGCGTGGCGTCTTCGATGCTCATCGCATGATCGCCGGCTCTCAAAGCTCTAAGAGGAAGAATAAGAAATAATGGCCATTAATAATATCTTTTCCTGGGGAAACGTGAATTTTGCCCACATGGTCATCGGACCGATTCAAACCAACGTGTACCTCTTCTTTAACGACAAGGGCTCTTTTGTGGTTGACCCTGCCGACGATTGCCCCGCTATTCTGGCGGCGCTGGAAGCGGTGGAAGTTGACACTCCTGATGCCATTGTGGTGACTCACGCCCATTTTGATCACACGGGCGCTTTGGCCCAGCTGCGCCAGGCAACGGGCGCAACCGTCATTGCCAGCGCCATTGACGCCCCCGCCATTGAGAACCCCGACCCGACGGCCTCCCGCACGCTGCCCCCTGTGCAGCAGTGCCCCGTTGACCGCCCGGTAAACGATGGGGAAGTGGTGGAGCTGTGCGGCCTTCCCTGGAAGGTTCTGGTAACTCCTGGTCATACCCCGGGTTCCATGTGCCTGTATCTTGCCGCTGAAGACAACGATGGCGAACACGCCCTGCTCATATCGGGCGATACTTTGTTCCGTGGCGCTTGCGGCCGCACCGACTTCGAGGGCGGCAGCCCTGCCCAAATGAGGGAGTCACTACAGCGTTTGAGCCAGCTGCCTGACACCACGGTAGTGCTGCCGGGTCATATGAAATTTACGGAAATTGGTGCAGAACAAATTGGTGCTTTCCGTCTTTTCGGGTAAGCTAGTAGCGTACGATTTTTAATCATTTGAGTGCAAGGAGCGCCATGGCGAAGAAGAATGCATTTGATTATTTTGAGGCTTTTGAACAGCTTTCAGAACTGGGTGTTCAAGAGGCCGAGGTACTGGTTCAGTTCATGGAGGATTATGAGACCTGCGCCGGTGAGCTGAAGCCTTTGATTGACCGCGTCCATGCCCTGGAAAACCAGGGCGATGAAATCAACCACCACATTTTTGAGAAGACCGCTGTTGAGTTCATCACCCCCATCGAGCGCGAGGATATTCTTGAGCTGGCCCATCAGCTGGATACCGTTCTGGATGACATCGAAGACGTTGTGTTCCGCTTCTACATGTTCAACGTGAGCGCTATTCCCGAAAAGGCCGTGGAGTTTGCCAAGATCATCAAGGACGCCGCCGTTGCCCTGAACCAGCTCATGAGCAAGTTGAGCGGTTTCAAGAAGAACCCCAAGGAGCTGCACGAGCTGCTGATCAAGGTTAACGACTTTGAAGAGATGGGCGACCGTCTGTATATGTCTGCCATCCGTGGCCTGTTCACCGCCGAGAACGCCGATCCGGTGGATGTGCTGCGCTGGACCGAGATTTACAAGCGTATGGAGCGTTGCTGCGACGCTTGCGAGCACGCAGCCGATGCCGTGAGCACCGTTTTGCTGAAGAACTCCTAAGTTTTTGCTGCCAGATGTATTTGAAAGCCGTCCCTTGGGGCGGCTTTTTTTGCGGTCGTTGCGCGGCCTTTTCAGGTTTGCTCAAGGTGAAACCTTTAGAATGCGCCAGGTTGGAAATTCTCAAAGGAAAGGAACCCATGAAGCGATTTACCGCATTGACTATGAGCGTTGCCGCATTGGTGCTGGGCATCTGCGGTTGGCGAGCTGTTGCCTCGGCTTCTTCTGTGGCATCTGTCAGCACTTCTGTCCACCAAGAAGAAGAACTTCTGGTGCAAGATTCCCTTGCGGTTTCTGCTGTGCCTGATGCCTCTACGGAAATAATGGCGGTTCGCGGCTTTTTCGCTAGCATGGAAGGGGATGCTCAGGCAATTGCCGATGTCTTGGCCGCCGTTCCTGAAGACGAATCGACGGTGGTTTTTTCCTTGGCGAACCCTGACGAGGCTCCCTTTGTTCCCTCTGCGCAGCTCGAGGCCCTTGAAGAGGCCTTGGAGGCCATTGACGTACCGGCATCGTTTTTGCTGGTAGACGCAGAGACGGGGTGGGGCATTTCCCATAACGCCTTCTGGGCAAATTATGCCGCCAGCTCCAGCAAGGCATGGTTCGCGCTGTTTTTGTGCCAGATGGCCCAAGCGGGTGAGCTGGATTTAACGGAGCACCTGTACGGCTACAGCGACGAACCTCTGAACCAAAACGGTAATTGGGAAAGCCCTGATTGCGTCGGTGCTTACATTGAGAACGCGGTGCTTTATTCCGACAACAGCGCCTATGAGTCTTTGCGCGAAGCCTACGATTGGCAGGGCTATGACCAGTGGCTGGAAGAGCTGGGCCTGCAGCCCGTTGTGATCTTTGCCCACTACTGGTATCCCACTCTTTCGCCCGTTGCCAGCGTGCAGCTGTGGATGAACATGTACTCGTATCTGGCGTCAGGGGCACAGCACGCGGCTTGGCTTTCTGACCTGCTGGCCAATACCAACGTGTCGTACTTGCGCCAAGGCATGGACGATGCGGGCTTTCAGGCGACGGTGCTGAATAAGGCCGGCTGGGATGTTCTTTCCACCTGCGATTCCGGCTTGATCCAGGTTAACGGGCACACGTATTTTGCAGCGGTGATCACGCAGCTAACCACGAGCGATGAAAGCAATCAGCAGGTGGTGGATTTGTCGGCTGCCTTGGTTCAGGCGGCCTTGGCGCTGCAGTAGGCGCTACGCAGTTTTCTCGCCCTTGCGGGGGTTACCCGAAAAGTTGAGCCCGCCGGTAATCTGGGCGGCCATTTCCTCATTGAAATCAGGGTCTTCGAAGATGGCGAAGGTGTCTTCAACGCGAGCCTGAGCCTGGTCGAACAGGTCATACAGGCTGGTGGTGGCAACGGCGCCGGTGAAGGGGTTGGTCCAGGTATTACCCTCGTGGTTGTCGAAGGCGCATTCGGTGGCCTCAATGGCGCGATGGGACATGGAACGGTAGAAAGAGTAGGTGCGAACCAGCTCTTCCACGCGGGCAATCAGCGCGCGCTTTACGCCCGTACGAGAGTAAAACACGTTCTGGACCAGGCGAAATGCCTTGACGCTCTTGCGGAATACGTCAATTTGCATGCTGCGCTGGAAAGCCATGACTGCCATGTACGAATACAGCTTGCCAATGGTGGTGAGGGTCTCATCGCTGGCGCGCAGAATCTCTTTATGGGTATCGAAGTTGGCAATGGTTTTGCCCGTGCGGGTGTACAACATCACCTCGTCATACTCGCTTTCGATGACCGCGTGCACTTCGGATCCGTCCTCGCGGGATAGCCCGTCAATGCCGGCGTCGCACAGCGCGTACTGGTTGGCGTACACCAGGGGGTGCACCGTGGAATCCAGCAGATAGTGGCACAAAAAGCCCAGCAGATAAGCGCGGCCGATGCCCTTTTCTTCAGGGGCCAAGGTTTCCATGGCGTCATGGAAGGCGGCCAGCAGCTCGTTGGTGTTGGTTGAATGCATGGTGCTGCCGAAGCGTGCGAATCCAGAGATGGTGGGGTTGGCGCGAGCGTAAAACAGCGGGTCAGGACCCTGATTGCCCAGCAAGAAGGCAAACCTTTCCTCTTGAGATTCGCCGATACTTTCGTGCAACCTTTCGTAAGCGGCTTGGCCAAACAAATCATGAGTGATGATGGCGGGCATAATGCCTCCTCTCTGAATATGAAAAGCGCCGCAGCTAGTAAAAGCCTTGTTTGACGCTTCTTCTTTGTTGCGAATACTATACAATGAATGAAACGCTGCACGATGGGCGCTTTTGACTTTTCAACAAATTCGCGAAAGAAAAGGGGTAGGCTGTGGCACATAGCAAAATGACCAAGCAGGAAAAAAGCTGGG
>JAQXTF010000018.1 GCA_029219345.1 Eggerthellales bacterium | reverse complement strand
GCGCTCAGACGATTCGTCAGTACCCAGCAGCAACATGTAGAAGGGTTCTTTGGAGTAGTCGGTTTTCACCAAAACATCGCGCACGCCGTCATCAACGCCGCGGTGCAGATTACCCGAAATGACGTTCACGTAAAGAGCAATGCCACCGGCAATGACCAGCAACAATGCGAAAAGGGCAATGATGATGCGCTTTGCGAAGCCGCCCGACTTGCGCTGTTTAGCGGGAGCATCGTTGCGGTTGCGCGCAGGGCGCTGATCACGGTTGGGGCGTCCCTCATGGGCAGCATGAGAAGCGCGATCGGCACGAGTTGGACGCTGGTCGCGAGCCGGACGCTCGTACCCGGCGGAACATTGGCGAGAAGCGCGCTGGCTATCAGGCATGGAAGCAGAGCAGGAATCACCCGCATAAGCGGATCGGCTGGCGCGTCCTGCGCTTTGAGCACGGGAGCGACGGGTGGCTTCGCGATTGGCACGGTCCAGCTGACGGTCGAAGTCGCGCTCGGCATTGGGCACCTGCACCCGATGAGAGCCGCTGCGGTGCCCACGGGGCGCGGAATCTGCGCCGCCACGATAGGCGGGCTCTTCCCAGCCGGAGCGTGAGCCACGCGAAGGAGCGCTTCCGTAGTTCGCCCTGTTGTAGCGCGAACCCGAAGGATCCTCGTTATAGTAGTTGCGCGGGCGGTCAGACATGGGCTCCTCATCTCTCTCGTGCCATCCTTCCCATTTTACCCCAGGTGGGCCGTATGGCAAAATGCCGCACAGCTCCTCCACATGCCCAAACGACGGTTGTGCCTAGGCACGAACGCAATTTGGGTGGTTGTGCGTAGGAAAAACCTGGGCACAAGCGTCAAAAGCGCCCTTATGCCTAGGCACAAGGGGAAATTGGGAACGCGAAGCGTGGCGTCTTCCCCAACAAAAAGAGCCCCTCAAGGGAGGGGCTCCGAAAAAGACGCTAGCGAGCGCGGTTTTAAGCAACCAGGAAGAACTTGACCAGGAACAGCACAGCCAGGAAGTAGGTCAGAGTGTACTTGCTGGAGCCCTTGCCGGTGCAAATGTTGATGACGCTAAAGGTAATCAGGCCCAGGCCGATGGCGTGTCCAATGGAGCCGGACACGGGCATGGCAATGAGCATCAGTGCAACGGGAACAATCTCTTCCAGAACATCCATATTGACCTTCTTCAAGCCCTGCAGCATCAGGATGCCCACGTAAATCAGGGCGGCAGAAGTTGCGGGGGCCGGAATGATGGCGGCCAAAGGTGCGATGAACATGCACAGCAGGAACATGATGCCGCAGGTCAGAGCCGTAAGGCCCGTACGGCCGCCGGCCTCAACGCCAGAAGCGCTTTCCACAAAAGTGGTAACGGTGGAGGTGCCGGTGACAGCGCCCACGCAGGTACCAATGGAGTCGGAAAGCAGCGCCTGCTTCATGCCAGGCATCTTGCCGTTTTCGTCCACCATGTTAGCGCGGCTGGCGGTGCCCACCAGAGTGCCGATAGTGTCGAACATGTCAATCATGCAGAAGGTCACAATCAGGGTGATAATAGTGAACCAACCCACCTGCAGGAAGCCCGCGAAGTTGAACTTGAAGAAGGTCAGGTCAAACATGCTGTTGAAGGCGGGCACCCAAGAAGCGGTTGTCAAAGAGGCGAAGGGGTCTTGACCCAGGAAGGTTGCCTGACCCATCCAATACACCAGCGAAGCCACCAGCATGCCAATAATAACGGATGCCTTCACGCCCTTGTGAGCCAGCAGAACGATGACAAACAGACCGATGAACATGGTGATAACGGAAAGTACCATGGTGGGGTACGCATCGCCCATGGTCTGGTTGGCGAAAGTGGCGGTCAGGGAGCCGAAGAAGTCCTTCATGACGAAGAACTGCTGGCCATCGGAGTTGGCGATGTAGACGTTAGAGCCCAGGCCGATGTTCAGCAGCATCAGGCCAATGGCAGGAGAAATGCCCAAGCGCACGCCCAGAGGGATGGCCTCCACGATTTTCTCGCGAATGTTGGCAAGCGTCAGAATGGTAAATACAATGCCTTCAGCCAACACGATGATAAGCGCCGCTTGGAAGGAGGCCACGTAAGTCATGCCCGTAAGCATGGCGATATTACCTACTACAACAGCAAAGAAGCTGTTCAGGCCCATG
>JAQXTF010000017.1 GCA_029219345.1 Eggerthellales bacterium | reverse complement strand
CATAGGGGGCTCGAACAATCGCTTCGCTTCGCTCGCGCTTGTGTACGTCGCGTCGAAGACGCTCCTCAGATTTTCCTAAAAACGTGCCACTGGCACGTTTTCTTAACGGAAAATCCTCTCTCGGGGTTCAAGCCCCCTCTTTCTAAATGTAGACATAAAAAAACAGGCCGATCACTCGGCCTGTGATTCATCATGGTGGAGCATAGGGGGCTCGAACCCCTGACATTCGGCTTGCAAAGCCGACGCTCTACCAGCTGAGCTAATGCCCCATGTTTCTTTAATAAACGCTCCACCGGCTAACTCGGCTCACGATGGAGCGTTTATCGCAAGGAAAAAATGGTGGGCCCGAATGGATTTGAACCAGCGACCTCACGCTTATCAGGCGTGCGCTCTAACCAACTGAGCTACGGGCCCTTGCAAAGTGCTTGAATAATTTACTACTACGAGTATATTTGGTCAAGAACTTTTCAAGACATTTTGAAATTTTTTCTCATCATACTTCAATTACAATAAAAGAAAGCCCTATGGAATGAAAAGAAGAGCCTATGATTCCTGTTGAAGTTGAAACTCTTATCATGTTCGCACCGCCGGCGCCATCGGCGTTGGTTCTTGCTCCTTTAGGAGAAAATCGTACGCAACCAGGCACGTACCGCATCCTTCCTATTTGGGTTGCCTATCACGATGCTCTCAACCTGGGTCACGCCATTGAACGCCACAAGTCAGCTCGGCCTCTCACCCATGATATTTTTATTGATGCAATCACCTCTCTTGATGCACATATTTCAAAAGTTGTCATTGATCGCGTTGAGAAAGCTCTCTTTTCTGCAACACTCTATCTTGAACAGTACGGACGCATCATTGATCTTGATGCGCGCCCTTCTGATGCAGTAGCGCTTGCCCTTCGTGAAGATGCGCCAATATACATCACAAAAGATGTATTTGACCAGGCTTCTTTCCCCTATCTCGTAAATAATCCCACTGATGAGGAAGAAGCTATGGCGGCTTTCCATGAATTTTTGGAAAATGTTGCACCTGAAGATTTTTCCCTGTAGATGCAAGAGGGGCTCCGTCCTAACATGACAGGACGGAGCCCCTCTATTTTTGAAGAGATCCAACTTGATTATTCATCGAAGTCTTCATCTTCCAGAAGCTCTTCGCCAAGCTCCTCTTCCTCAAGAAATTCATCATCTTCGATAAATTCCTTTTCGGTGAGGTTTACATCGGCCACAATCGCTTCATCATCATCTTTCTCGCTGGAAACGGCGGAAGGATCACGCCTATCGGTGGCAATTGCCAAAGCAACAACGGCGTCACCTGCGGAAACATCCATAATATGAACGCCTTGTGCCGGACGGCCCAGCTTGGAGATACCCTTAACGGTAGTTCGAACAATGACGCCTTCTTGAGTGGAAATCATGATTTCATCATCAGGTTCAACCACCTTCATGGCCACCAGCTGACCCTTCTTGGCGGTCATGGTAATGGTGAACACGCCCTGAGCACCGCGATGGTGCAGCGGGTAATCAACAACAGAGGTACGTTTGCCGTAGCCCTTGTCAGTGATAACCAGCAATTCAGCACCCTGCTTGGCAATTTCCATACCAATGACCTTGGTATTATTGGGTACCGTCATGCCACGAACGCCAGAAGTATCACGGCCCATGGCGCGAATTTCCGCCTCGGGGAACATAATTGCCTTGCCAGCATCAGATACCATCACAATGTTATCGCCGGACTTTACGCGCTTAACGCTAATGAGCTCGTCACCTTCGCGCAGATTGATGGCAATGAGGCCTTCCTTGCGCGTGCGATCGTACTGGTCCATGGAGGTTTTCTTAACAATGCCGTCCTTAGTACCAAAGATCAGATACTCATCTTCGGGGAAATCCTTGGTGGCAATGATGGCTTGAACAGTTTCGCCCTTTGCCAGGTGCAACAGGTTCACAATGGCGGTGCCGCGAGCGTGGCGCGAAGTTTCGGGAATATCGTACGCCTTCAGGCGATAAACCTTGCCTGCGCTGGTGAAAAACAACATGTACGAGTGATTTGTGGCAATAAACAGGTGCTCTACAAAATCATTCTCTTTCAGATTTGCACCTTGAGTGCCCTTACCACCGCGCTTTTGCTGTCTATACAGGTCTACCGGCATGCGCTTGATATAACCCGTTTGAGTCATAGTGATGGCAACATTGTTATCGGGAACCAGGTCTTCAACATTAATATCCTTGGCAACACCCGTAATCTTGGTGCGGCGACCCGTACCGAAACGCTTCTTGATATCAGCCATTTCTTCCTTGATGATGTCACGCACCAAGGAGTCATCTTCCAGAACGCGCTTGTAGTAATCAATTTTCTCGCGCAGTTCACGCAGCTCATTTTCAATCTTTTCGCGTTCCAAACCGGTTAGACGGCGCAGTTTCATTTCCAGAATTGCATCGCATTGACGCTTGCTCAGACCAAAGCGAGCCATCAGCTCTTCAGCGGCTTGCTTATCAGTTTCAGAGCTGCGAATAATCTGGATAACTTCGTCGATGTTATCCAGAGCAATGACATAGCCTTCCAAAATATGAGCACGCTCTTCGGCACGGGCTAGGTCATAACGGGTACGGCGCACAATAACATCGCGCTGATGATTGCAGTAATGTACCAGGGTTTCCTTCAGGGAAAGAACCTTGGGCACACCATCTACCAGGGCCAACATAATGACACCAAAGCCAACCTGCAGCTGAGTGGTCTTGTAAAGCTTGTTCAAAACAACCTGGGGAATAGCGTTTTGCTTCAGGTCGATGATAATATCAATGCCATGACGGTCTGCAGCATCATGAATGTTGCTAATCTCAGGCAGTTTCTTATCGCGAACTAGTTCGCCCAGCTTTTCCAGCAGGCGCTTACGATTCACCTGATAAGGAATTTCCTTCACAACAATGGAACACTTGCCGTTCTTTCCCTCAACAATATCGCACTTAGCGCGAACGGTTAGAGAGCCGCGGCCTGTTTCATAAGCATCTACGATACCCTTGCGACCCATGATGGTGCCGCCCGTGGGAAAGTCAGGACCAGGCAGCACTTCCATCAGCTGCTCAGTAGTCACATCGGGGTTGTCCAGCACCATGCAAGCAGCATCGATGGTCTCACCCAAGTTATGGGGCGGAATGTTGGTTGCCATACCAACAGCAATGCCGTTAGAGCCATTTACCAGCAAGTTGGGGAAACGGGCCGGCAAGACCTTAGGTTCTTGCAGACTCTCATCATAGTTGGGCTGGAAGTCAACAGTTTCTTTGTCCAGATCACGCAACAATTCCATGGCTGCCTTGTTCAGACGAGCTTCGGTATAACGCATTGCGGCGGCACTATCGCCGTCAATAGAACCAAAGTTGCCGTGACCATCAACCAGGGGCACGCGCATGGAGAAATCTTGAGCCAAGCGAACCATGGTGTCATAAATTGCCGCGTCACCATGAGGATGATACTTACCCATGCAGTCGCCAACCGGGCGGGCTGACTTCACGTGAGGTTTGTTGGGAGTATTGCCACTTTCATACATTGCGTACAGAATGCGGCGATGAACCGGCTTCAAGCCGTCGCGAACATCAGGCAAAGCACGAGAAACAATAACGCTCATGGAGTACTCCAGGAACGAAGTGCGCATCTCATTGCTCAGCTCAGTGGTGAGAATTCTCAGATTCTGCTGTTCAAAGTTGTTTTCTTCCTCAACCAGTTCGGTTTCGGGATCTTTCATTTCATCTGCCATTTCTCACCCTCCTTAAATATCCAGGTAACGAACATCTTTTGCATGGCTTTGGATGAAGTTCTTACGGGGTTCAACCTGATCGCCCATGAGTTCCGTTACAACCGTTTCAGCCATGGCTGCGTCATCGATGCTCACCTGAATGAGCGTACGATTCTTAGGCTCCATGGTGGTTTCCCATAGCTGCTCGGGGTCCATTTCACCCAAGCCCTTATAGCGCTGAACATCGTACTTATCAGGATCGGCCAGCTCAGACATATGCTGCTTCAGGGCCTTTTCATCAAAGATGTACTTTTCAACCTTGGGAGAACGGGAATTCTTTTTCTTCAAACCGAACAGAGGCGGCTGGGCACAGTACACATAGCCCAGGCGAATAAGTTCAGGCATGTAGCGATAGAAGAAGGTGAGCAACAGGCAACGAATATGGGCGCCATCAACGTCAGCATCAGTCATGATGATGATGCGATGGTAGCGAGCCTTGCTGGCATCGAACTTTTCACCAATGTTGCAACCAATTGCCGTAATGAGAGAGGAAATGGTCTCCGAAGACAGTGCACGACTCTGACCTGCGCGTTCAACGTTCAAAATCTTGCCGCGAAGAGGCATAATGGCCTGGTATTTACGGTCACGAGCCTGCTTTGCAGAGCCGCCTGCGGAGTCGCCCTCTACAATGAAGATTTCAGAGAGGGACGGATCTTTGCAAGAGCAGTCAGCCAGCTTGCCGGGCATGGAGAAAGATTCCAACACCCCCTTGCGTGCGGTTTCGCGGGCCTTTCGAGCAGCCTCGCGGGCCTTCAGCGCCTGAGCGGCCTTACCCACAATTTTCTTTGCGGAGTTGGGATTCTCTTCCAAAAATTCCGACAGACCACGTGTCACCGCATTCTGAACCAAGCTGCGAATCTCGGTGTTACCCAGCTTAGTCTTGGTCTGACCTTCAAACTGGGGATCATGCAGCTTCACGGAAATAATGGCCGCCAAACCTTCACGGCAGTCATCACCGGTAAGGTTAGCTTCCTTGCCCTTCAAAATCTTCTTATCACGGGCATACTCATTCAGCGTGCGGGTAACGGCCTGCTTGAAACCATCCAGGTGGGTGCCACCTTCATGAGTATTGATGTTGTTGGCAAATGCCAGCACCGAGTTAGAAGAATACGAAGTGGTCCACTGCATGCAGATTTCCACAGCACCATCAGCATTTTCAGCTTCAAAATAAATAGGCTGATTCAAACGCTCTTTGCCGTCGGTCAACCACTGAACAAAGTCCACAATACCGCCCATGTATTGGAAAGTTTCTTCCTTAGTGGAAATTTCCTTTCCCTCTACGTTTTCGGTGCGCAAATCATGAAGAGTGATTTTCAAGCCTTTGTTCAAAAACGCCATTTCGCGGAATCGCGTAGACAGAACGTCATAATCAAAAACGGTAGTCTCAGTGAAAATCGTTTCATCGGGCCAGAAGGTAACGCGCGTACCCGTGGTTTCCGAAGTACCAATTTCCCTCATCTTCTCAACCGTGCGACCATAAGCAAAAGCAATGAAATACTTCTTACCATCGCGACATACTTCCACTTCGGTACGCTTGGAAAGGGCATTTACACAAGAAACGCCTACACCATGAAGGCCGCCGGATACCTTGTAACCGTCGCCGCCAAACTTACCGCCAGCATGAAGAATGGTCAGAACCACCTCAACGGTGGGAATATTCTCTTTTGGGTGCAAATCAACAGGAATACCACGGCCGTTATCTTGAACAGTCACAGAATTATCAGGGTTGATCCACACATCAATGTTGTCACAATAACCAGCAAGAGCTTCGTCTACTGCATTGTCAACAACTTCATAGACCAGATGGTGCAAGCCGCGAGGACCGGTAGAACCAATATACATACCGGGGCGCTTGCGCACAGGTTCAAGTCCTTGAAGGACTTGAATGTCTGAACCATCGTAATGGTCTGGTTTCTGTTGAGCCACTTCTTGCTCCTAACCTCGTTTAGAAACCAATATATTTAATCGACTAATTATAGCACCATCAGAATACAAAATGTAGCCTTAGGAGCGTTTCTAAGGCTCATATAGGGTAGTTTTTAACGTAAATGGCTATTCAATACGTCTTTTATATTTCACGCGTTTTTAAATCGCTGATAAGAGCCTGTTTAAAGGCCTCTTTTACTATTTCATCCTCAATTGGAGCCACAAATTCTTCTATTTCTGCCATCTCTGAAGCCGAAATTTCACGAAAAACGGGCTTCTGAGGCAAAATTTGAGCATTTTCGAACGGATGTCTAGTCTTAATGCTCTTTTGAGCTGGAAGCACTTTAAAAAGCGAAAAAGTCAAACCCTGTTTATAGAGGGCTATTTTCATCCATTCTTGACGCGCATCAAGAGAAGAGCGAATGCTGCTGTCATCTGTATAAATGACAAACTGCATTACACCCTTTTCCTCAAAACAATAGACAGCGTTGGTATGCTTCAAAACCAGCGGAGCGGCCTTTTTAAACACATCCACAACAGCAGTTTGATAAGCATCTTCTACCTGAGCAGCACGTACTTGTCTGCGTGCTTCTTCAGCCGAGCCCAAAATTTCCTCAAGAGCGGGATAAAGGCCTTGGGACAGTTTTAACGACATTATTCACTGTCCTCCCGGTAGTCCAAATGCACGATATGAGCTTGATTAAGCATCTCCTGCGTGAAGTAACTAATGTTGGTTGTAGTTATAAACGTTTGAGTACTTTCCAATACATATTTGGTGAGTTCATTACGACGCACTTCATCAAGCTCACTCATAACGTCATCCAAAAGCAAGATAGGTTTAATATCAAACATCTCTTCAATTAAACGTACCTCTGCCAACTTCCAAGCTAACACCAACGACCGTTGTTGTCCCTGGCTTCCGTATATAGCAGCGTCGCGACCGTCAATGTAAAAGCGAATCGCATCCTTATGGGGGCCAATCATTGCATGTTTGGCCGCAAGCTCTTTAAACCTGGCCTTTTCAACGGCGTTGTACATGAGCTGGCGCACCTGATCCTTGTCATGCGGATCAGGTGCGTTTTCGGCGAGTGTTTCACATGAAACATTTTCTTCCACCCAAGATGGAATATATTCAGCCGTCACCGTTTCCCCACGATGGGAAATATCTCGATAATACTCACTAATATAGGGCGTGAGCTTTTCAAATAAGCTCACGCGATAACAGTAAAGTTGTGTTGCATAGGTTACAAACACATCATCAATACTGCTGAGAAAGGCTACAGAAGGATTGTCTTTGAGCAAATTATTCTTCTGTCGAAGAATCTGCTCAAAATCTTTCTTAATCACCGGATAGTTGGGACTCAATTGCGAACCAAGAGAATCCAAAGCCCTTCTTCGATTGGTATTTGACCCTTTAATCATAGTCAAATCGTCGGGGGTAAACACAACTGAAGGTATCATGCCCTTCAGTTGTGTTCCTCTCTTTTCTTTATCATTTAGAAGGTAGGTCTTTTTACCATCGACGATGCGCATTTCAAAAGTCAAAGAACGATGATCATCTTCAACGAGGGTTTTCACTCGGACAAAATTTTCATACGGTCCCACCAATTCAGAAATACGGGGATTTCTGAAGGAGGAAATGCTGGTAAGAAGGTCAATACTTTCAACAATATTGGTCTTCCCCACCGCGTTGGGACCCACAAAGATATTCAACCGAGACAAATTGTCGCAGCAAAAGTCTTGGTAATTTCTGAAGTTGTGCAGGGTAAGCCGTTTGATTTGCAACGACATTTCAAAAACACCTGATTAAATGCGCATGGGCATAACAAGGTAAAGGAAGCTGCTCTCGCTGGTGGTTTTGAATACGCCTGCCTTGGTAGAAGAAGTCAGCTCCAAATAAATCTGATCGCTATCAGTAGAAGAGAGACCATCCATTACGTAGGCGCAGTTAAAACCAATCTCAATGTTCTCACCTTCACCGTTGAAAGGCAGAGTTTCCTTCAGGGAACCGCTGTCTTGGCTCGAGGAAAGCATCAAGGTCTTAGAAGGCATGTCAATTTCAAATTTAACCGAGCAACCGGCGCTTCCCAGCAAGCTTGCGCGACGCACAGCAGCAATAAGCTGCTGGCGAGAAACTGCAATGCGGGTGACATAGCTGGTAGGAATGATGCGCTTATAGGCCGGGAAAGAGCCTTCAATTTTGCGATTGATGAAGACAGTATCTTGGTAGGTAACAACAATCTGGTTTTCGGTGAGTGCCAGCGTCAGATTTTCCTCAGATTTAGGCAGAGACACAATATCAGCCATGAACACCGAAGAGATAACAGCCTGGAAGTTTTCAGCGTTGTCGTTTTCTACGGGGGCAGAAGCCAGAGCTAGACGATACGAGTCAGTGGTAACCATGCTCAGGGTGCCGTCTTCCAAGGTGACATTAATACCGGTCAAAGCAGGCTTGGACTCATCTTTGGATGCAGCACGGGAAACTTTTTTCACCATATTGGCAAAGGTCTCAAAGGGAACACTAATCTTCTGGAGAATTTCAACCTTCGGGAAGGAGGGGAAATCGTCCGGGTCAAGGGTGCGAATAATGAAAGAAGAAGAATCGCAAACAATAGACGCGTTGTCGTCATTGGTGGAGATATGAACGGCTGCATCGTTCATGTTCTTGATAATGTCAAAGAACAATTTGCCAGGAACTACCGTACGGCCAGGCTCTTCAATAAGGGCTTTAGCCTGGTATTGAATGGACAGATCAAGATTAGTTGCTTGGAAAACCAAGGAATCTTCCTTAGTTTCAATATAAATGCCTGAAAGAATAGGAAGCGTTGACTTAGAAGAAGTACCCTTAAGAACGGTACCGAGTGCATTTTGCAATTCAGATTGATTGATACTAAATTTCACGATGTTCTCTTCTTTCTTGTATGTGGCATGCTGAACCTATTTTATCAACATTTATGTCTGTACCTACAAACGTGCTTGATGTAACGAAAGATTAAGAATAATCATAATAATAAGCACTGTTTAAATGGGGCAAATAATTGGTTTTCCCACGTTATAGCTTGCTTTTGGCTTGGCTATAAATTAAGGAAAACGCGAATCTTTTCCCCTGGTGAAGTAGTATGTACTATGAAGCTATCAAAAATGTCCACAAAGATTAGTCACTACGTCCACAGGTTTTAAACAAAAAGCTATCAAAAATCTATCAAACTTACCTGTCAGTGATGATCTTTTGTAGTGCTTCAATTTCTTCCTGGGTTTGCCTGTTTTCCTTCCTCTTCTCCTTAATGTTGTTGTGGGCATACACAGCGGTTGAGTGATCGCGGCCGAATGCTTCGCCAATCTGTTTAAAAGGAATGTCATCCAACATTTCGCGGCACAGGTAAATGCAAATTTGTCGCGGGTAAGCAATGTTTTGGGAACGCTTCTTTCCAACAAGATCGCTGTGGCTGACCTGGAAAAACTTCTCTACGGCAGCTTGAATATCGCCAATACCCAAGCGCTTAATATTGCTGCCGTCAAAGTGGTTTTGTAGCAGCTGCTTGATTTCTTCCATAGTTAGGTAGTTGTTGTGCATCATGGAAGTGATGATGACGGTAACAGCGCCTTTCAGCTCGCGAATATTGGAAGAAGAGGTCTCAACAATGTATTGCTGCACCTCAGGGCTGATATTGAAATTGGCGTTGGGGTCGGAGGCCTTATATTCCTCAATGTAGCTTTTGATGATGCTTAGCTTGGTTTCAATTTCTGGCGGCTGAATATCATAGGTGCAACCGCTTTGAAAACGGCTACGGTAGCGCTCATCAATGTCGATGTTCTTGGGTGCGCGGTCGGCGGAAAGAACAACCTGCTTACCCTTGTTGGTAAGTTTATTGAAGATTTGGAACATGTTGTCCAGCGTGCCCTTTTTGCCTTGGAAGAACTGCACATCGTCAATGAGCAGAACATCGGCTTCTTCGTAACGTTTCTTGAAGTTATTGAAGCTGCGCTTGTTCTTGTCGTGGGCGGCGCTTGCCTCAGTGTATTCGTCCAAGAATTCAGAGGAGTCTACGTACACTACCTTAAGCTGGGGATATGTGTCGCGCACGTGGTTTTCAATAGCACGTAGAAGATGGGTTTTGCCCAGACCGCTTCTGCCATGAATGAAAAGTGGATTCAGGCCAACCTTTTTACCGGGAGCTTCAGCAACAGCCAGTGCCATTTTGTAAGCCATTTGGTTGGAGTTGCCAATGACAAAGTTCTCAAAGGTCAAAGGAGAAATGCTGCGAATAAGCTCTTCTTCGGTTGGTTCCTCGGCGGGTGTCTGCTCAATAAGGGGAGTTTCTTCCTTGGGAGCCGGTACCGGTGTCTTTTCAATGACCGGTACCGCGGCAGCCGATTTGGAGGTTCCCGAAACGGCAGAGGTTTCGAAAAGAATGGTGAAATCTTCGCCAAACATCTCTTTCAAGGCGCGTTGAATGAAGTGGAAGTAGTACTTCTCCACCCATTCCTTGATGAAATCGGTTTCCGCGGTGATAGCAATGAAATTGCCGCTCATGGCTTGAATGTGAACGCGGGAGAAAAAGGCGTTCACCTGGGAAGGAGCTACTTCGCTGTAGCTGCTGACCATGGAACAAACGCTTTCCCATATTTTTTCAAACTGTTCTTCTGTGTTCATCGTGAATGCCTTTTATAGATAATCAATAAAAGAGTGCCATTAAAGGGTGTGGGAAACTTTTTTGCCGTAATCGGTAAGCTGGCGCTTCTTCCCCACCGTTTCTACCATGTTTGCTTCTTGCAGTTTGGTAAGTTCATTGCTTACAGACGATAAGGGAATGCCGGTGAACTTGCTGATGTTGGAAACACCGGAAAGACCTTCGCTGGCAAGTAGTTTAATGATGGTACGCTGGCGATCAGTGAGTGCCGGCGCACTAAAGGAAGGAGTTTCCTTGGTTTGAACAGGCTTTTCTTCTTGCTTTTGATTCAAACTGATGGTTACAACGGCTCCTGTTTTGATGTTGTCTTCTATGGTAATGGAGCCATGAGCAGAATTAAGGAACTCACGCACCAGGGGTAATCCTGAACCAACGCCGCGAATATAGCGTTTCATGGGTTCAATTGCGCTTGAATAACCAGGCATTTGAGCCTTGTCCTTTTGAGGAATGCCAGGACCCTGATCAGCGAAGCGAATGGTGTTTCCCTGATCAAGGATGGAAACGATGATTTCCGAGAAGCGCGCATGAATGAAATTTTCAGACACCTCGCGAATAGTGGTATAAGGAATGCTTCCGCCAGCCATGTGAGACTGCTCATACACGGTAGTAGTAAGTAATTCAATGTATTCAGCGGTTGGACCAGGCTTGATTTCAGTGATGCGCGGTGCCGTCATTAAGTTGTCATAGCAGGCAACGCGCGCCGGCGTTTGAACATAGCTGAAATCAAAGGGCTCGTTTTCACCAGCATAAGTATGTTGTGTTGTTGCGTCTTCCAATGAAAACTCATTCCTCTTTTATCACGTAAAAACCCACTGTCTCATTATAGGAGTGCGAGGGTATGTTTCAACCGATGTGACTCCTGGAGAACCGTCTAAAACTTTTTTCATAGAGTATCTTTTTTTCGGCTCTGACATTGGTTTTTCGAAGTTTTCCACCAAATATTCGAAACTTGTTGAAAACTTAGGAAAAAAACTGAAATATTGGGAAGAAAAAATTTAGGGTATGTTGAAAAATAGCTCTTGACATAGGAAAAAAATACGTTTCCCCAGTTGGCTTTAAATGGTTTTCACCAATTATCGAACAAAAGTTAGTTTTCCTACTTTTTCATAGGAAGATCGTAAGTGAAAAAGTTATTAACAGCGGTAAAAGCCCAGTTCAGATAGGATGTAATTAGTATTTTCCCTGCTCATGGTTATTTTGAAAAATCAGTAGAGTTATATTTTGATGTCTCATGAAAAAGTGAGTTTCATATGGGGTTTTGTATTGTTCTAAAAAGAGATTTTCATGTTTTTCAAGTTTTCAACAAAATGGCAGTTATTTTTTCAGAAGTTTTCAAAGAAATGGAAAAAACTTGTTGAAAACTATTTTTTCTTTCCACTTTTTCATGAAAAAGTGTTGAGTGAAAAACTATGAATTAAAAGATTCCAATAAGGGAAACAAACCTATATGTAGTGATTTAATCTTTGCTTATAGCGATATGTTGTTGATAGGCTGAAAGCTCTGTTTTTCAATGGAAAAAATAGCCGCTGAAGTGCGCTTTTGTTAAAAACAATAATAAAAAATCTATTGACAATAGATGGTGGCGATATATAATTTTATGGCTATTCTGTAAAGGTAGAAGGGATTAAAAAATGAAGCGCACTTATCAACCGAATAAGCGTAAGCGTGCTAAGACTCACGGTTTCCGTGCTCGTATGGCTACCAAGGGTGGTCGTGCTGTGCTGGCTGCTCGTCGCGCCAAGGGCCGTAAGCATCTCTGCGTGTAAATAGAGGTTTGCGTTGGATATTATTAAATCCAGCACAGATATTTCAGATCTCTTTTCACGTGGTAGGCGTATACATACTCCTAACATCACGCTTATAGTTTCATCAAAAGAATACGGTCGACTGGACTCTACCAGCGGCCGTGTTGCTTTTGTTGCGGGAAAAAAGAACGGAAATGCTGTTTGGCGTAATGGTGCGAAGCGCCGTATGCGTGAAATTTGTCGTCAACTTCAGCTTGATGAAAAGGGTGTGGACATTGTTTTTCTTGCCAAGCCCGGAATTTTGAAAGCTCCCTTTACTAAAGTTTTTGAAGATGTACAAGCTGTTTCCTCGCGTATTTGAAATGAGTAAGGGAATATGAAAGAAAAGGTAGTGGCATTTATCAAAAGCATTCCTACCAAGATTGCTATTGGTATCATCATGTTCTATCGCATTATTATTTCTCCCCTTTTCCCGCCGTGTTGCAGGTTTGTCCCTACGTGCTCGCAGTACGGACTTGAGGCTTTTAAAAAGTATGGCTTTTGCAAAGGTTTCGTTCTTACCGTGAAGCGCATTGCCCGTTGTCGTCCGGGGGGCGACTATGGCTACGATCCAGTTCCCTAAGTAGTCTAGTTTCCTCTTTGGTATATACAAGAAAGGAAAGAAAAGAAAATGTGGGAAGCGTTTAAAGACTTCATCTTCTGGGTCATCGAAGCACTTCATAGTGTATTTGGTGACTGGGGTCTTGCAATCATCATCATTACGTTGATTTTCCGTGCTGCCATTACTCCTCTTATGTATAAGCAGTCCAAGTCTTCGTATCAGATGCGCAAGATTCAGCCCCTTATCAATCAGATTAAAGAGCGTTTTGCTGATGACCCGGTTCGTCAGAACCAGGAAACTCAGAAGCTGTATGCAGAGGCCAAGTTCAATCCTCTGGCTGGTTGCGTACCTATGCTCATTCAGATGCCTATTTTTATTGCCCTGTTCCAGGTACTTCGTGAGATGGCAGACCGTGTGAGCGATACCTCCAATTATATGTTCTACAATATTGTGCCTGACCTGACTCAGTCTCCTTCTGGTGCATGGGAAATTGGTGGCTCTGTCTTTATTCCGTATGTTATTTTGCTGGCAATCTTTGCACTGTGTACCTTCATTCCCACTCTGCTTACCATGAATCAGCAGGATCCCAGCCAAAAAAATCAGACTCTTATCATGGTTGTAATCATGTCTATCATGATGATCTGGATTGGTTGGAGCTCTCCCGCAGGTGTTCTGCTGTTCTGGGGTGCTTCTTCCTTGCTGGCTATTGCTCAGCAGCAGATTTCTCTGCATATTGTTAAGAAGAAGGATGAAGAAGCCGAAATTCCTGCTTACGTAATTGAGAATAGCAAGATCAATGTTGATCGTAAGGTAAGGAAAAAGCGTTCCTCCAAGAAGCGCTAATTTCAGGTTAAGGAGTTTAAATGTCTGAAGAAGTTTTGAAGGCAGATACTCTGAAAGAGCCTGCTGAAATTACTGATGAGGAACTGGATTACGTTGCTGATACTGCCATTGCAGTAATCAAGGACATTTTGCAGTTCTTCAATGTTGGCGATATTACCATCGATGAATATGAGGGTGATGAAGGGGAACTGATCCTTGATATTACCGGTGAAGATACCGCTGTTTTGATTGGTCGTCATGGTAAGACCCTGGAAAGTATTCAATTCCTGGTTTCTGCTATTGTTGTTCGCAAGATTGGCTTCCGCTACCCGGTTGTTATTGACGTTGAGAGCTACAAGTCTCGACAGCGTGCAAAAATTGAAGCAATTGCTCGTTCTTCCGCAAATCGTGCTGCTAAGGAACACCGTAGTGTAAAGCTTCGTCCTATGACCCCCTATGAGCGTCGTATTGTTCATATGGCTCTGCGTGATGATAAGCGCGTTGAAACTGAATCTGAGGATGAGGGTGCTGCACGTCACGTAGTGATTTATCCCTGCTAATAGAGATTAACTAATCTTTTTGAAGGGCCTGGTTCATCCAGGCCCTTCTTTTTTGGCATAATAGAAGAAGTTCAAGAGAAAGGCCTTTATGAATACTGAGCTGCTAGAAAAACACCTTGATTTAGTTATTAAGGCTAATGAAACCACCAACATCACGCGTATTGTTTCACGTGAAACAGCAGAAGTACTTCATATTGAAGATTCTCTTTCTGCCCTTCCTGAATTTGAAAAAGCGCCTGCCGGTCTCTATGGAGATCTGGGGTCAGGAGCGGGTTTTCCTGGTTTACCTATTGCTATTGAAACAGGACGAGAAACTATTTTGGTTGAATCGGTAAAGAAAAAAGCTTCTTTGTTGGAATCATTTGTCTCTGAGCTTGGTTTGGCAAATGTTTCAGTATTTCCGGGTCGCGCTGAAGAATTGGCTTTGGAACGTAAAGAACAGTTTGCTGTTCTTTCTGCCCGTGCACTTTCTCAGCTAGGATCTCTTTTGGAATTGGGGTCTCCCCTTCTGAAAGTTGGCGGCCAATTCATTTGTTATAAAGCCCGTATTGAAGATGAAGAATTAAAACATGCTTGCTCCTTGGAGAACAAGCTTGGCTTGAAGTTGGTTTCTGATAGAAATTTTCTTTTAAGCGATGGAGAAACGTATCGTCGAATTTTGGTTTTTGAAAAGTTCAAAAACGCTTCCATAAAACTTCCTCGTAGAAATGGAATGGCTCAGAGAAATCCTCTTTAGAGAAAAATAGTGATCGATTTTTGATTGAATTTTCATGAACATGTACTCATGAAAATTCAAAATAGGGCCTTAGAATGGCTCTCAAGGAGTTTTCCCAGGTCATTTTTATGTTTTTCAAGCGTTTAGTTATGTTTCACGTGAAACAAAAAACTGACGTTTATCTACTTCTCTTTATGTTTCACGTGAAACGTATTGAAGCGGAACTTTATACAATTTATACTGCCAAATTAAGTTGTTACGGGATTTTTGTACCCGTCAACCCAACGAAAGGAGGCCCATGTGGGATTTTTCGATGGTCTAAGAAGAGATAAAAACGCAGCAGGGACTATCAAAAAGCATCAAGAAGAAACACCGAAGCAAGTGGAGACTGTAGTACAAGAGGTTGCTCCAGTAGTTGAGGAGTCGGTACATCAGGTTGCTGAACCTGTGCAGTATCAGCCAGAGGTGATTGAGCGTGCTCCCCGGGCCCAGAAACCTGCTGAACCTGAAGTTGTTCATCGCGAACTGAAATCATATGCAGAAAAAGCTCCTGTCACTCATGTAGTTGGACAGACTAAGATTATCGCTATCATCAACCAAAAGGGCGGTGTTGGCAAATCTACCACCGCTATCAATCTTTCTGCTTGCATTGGTGAATTGGGTAGGCAAGTTTTGCTGGTCGACCTTGATCCTCAGGGCAATGCTTCCAGTGGCCTTGGTATTGAGAAGAATTTGGTTAAAAACTGCGTCTACGATGTTTTGATCAACGATGTACCGGTGGAACAGGCCATCATTCCTGATATATGTGCTGGTTTGGACGTGCTTCCTGCAACTATCAACTTGGCAGGTGCTGAAGTTGAATTGGTTTCGGAAATGGCCCGTGAAAACCGCCTGAAAGATGCTCTAGGACGCCTCAGGGGCCGTTATGACTACATCTTTATTGATTGTCCTCCTTCCCTTGGTTTGCTGACTGTAAACGCCCTTGTAGCCGCTGATAAGCTGCTTATTCCTATTCAGTGTGAGTTCTACGCACTGGAAGGTGTGACAAAACTTCTTGATTCAATGAAACGTGTCAAGAATCGTTTGAACCCCACTTTGGATATTTATGGTGTTCTTTTGACCATGTATGATGGCCGCACTACCCTGGCTAAGCAGGTGGCTGAAGAGGTTCGCAACTACTTTGGTCGCATTGTTTTCAATGTCATGATTCCTCGTACGGTCAAGCTTTCTGAAGCGCCTAGTTTTGGCCTTCCCATTAATCAGTACGATCCTAGCGGTAAAGGCGCTCAGTCTTACGCCGCTCTTGCGAAAGAAGTGATTGCTCGTGGCTAAGAACGCACTGGGTAGAGGCCTTGGGTCTCTATTGGGTGGCTCCTATGAGGAATCTGCCCCGCAACCTGCTGTACAACATCAGGTTGCTCCTACGTACCAATCTTCTTATGCTTCTCCTGCCCCTGCTACTCCGGTACGTGAACGCATCAATATGGGACACATTAATGCAGCTACGGGAGAAATTATTGAAGACACTCCCCGTGTTGAGACACCTGCTCCTGTTGTGGTTGAGGAGAAGCCGGTTGAAGTTGTTCCTGTTGTAGAAGAGCCTCAGGAAGAGAAGGTTCCCGAGGAACTTCCCCTGGAAATGATTGAGCCGAATCTTGATCAGCCTCGTATCAACTTCAAAAAAGAAGAACTGGAAGAGCTTTCTGCTTCCATTAAGAAAGATGGCCTGCTGCAGCCCATTCTGGTGCGTCCCAAGGGCGGTAAATATGAAATTATCGCTGGTGAGCGTCGTTATCGCGCTTCTAAACTGGCTGGCTTAGAAAAAGTGCCGGTGCGTGTCAAAATAGTGGATGATGAAGAGACGCTGGAGCTTGCCCTTATTGAAAATATTCAGCGCTCTGATTTGAATCCCATTGAAGAGGCATATGGCTACAAGCGGCTTATGGAAAAGAAGAATTTGACCCAGTCTGAGGTAGCTCAAATGGTTTCTAAGGGCCGTTCTACTATTGCCAATGCATTGCGCCTGTTGGATCTTCCTGAAGACGCTCAGAAGCTCCTGTACGAGGAAAAGATCACTGCTGGTCATGCTCGTGCAATTTTGTCTATACCCACCGCTGAAGGTCGCGCAAAGCTGACTCAAAAGCTGATTGATTCCAAGATGTCGGTGCGCGAGGCAGAATCCTTTGCACGCTTGCTTACTATGAATGCTCAGCCGAAGAAGGAGTCTTCTCGTGAACCTATGCCCAAGAGCTACAAGAAAGTTGCTCGTACCCTGCGTGATCGCTTGGAAACGGGCGTAAAGATTAAATCTTCTCAGGGCCGTAATCGTATTGAGATTGAATTCAAGGACGAAGAAGATTTGCAGCGTCTGTTTGCTGCAATGTTTGCGCAGGGAAAGCCGGCTGCAGTACAGCCTGCCGAGGCCGCTTCCGAAAGTGATGAACAGGAATAAAAACAGCTGACGTGTTTCACGTGAAACATTGTAAAAAGAAAGGCGCCTTACGAGGCGCCTTTCTTTTATACCCAGTGAAAATTCACTTCTTTTGAATGGAATTCTTTAACTGACCACAAGCGGCGTCAATATCAGAACCGCGCGATTGTCTCATGCTGGCTTCGGTGTCATTGTTCATCAAGGTTGAAATCCAATGGTTTGCCACCGCTTGGCCAGAAGGCTTCCAAGGGGAATCAGAGATGTCATTAAGGGGAAGAAGGTTCACGTGACAGAGCAACCCTGAGCAAAAATCAACTAACGCCTTCAGATCTTCTTCGCCATCATTGACGCCCTTAATGAGCAGATATTCCAAGGTTACGCGGCGATTTGTGGCGAGTGTATATTCTTGTAAAGTCTTTTTCAGCGCCGGAAGAGGCATCCCAGAAACGCGCGGCATAAGCTTATCGCGCTTGCTTTGAATAGCTGTATGTAAAGAAATAGCCAAGGTAAACTGCTCAGGCTCGGTTCCAAAGCGCTGAATGCCCTGCAAAATGCCGCAAGTTGAAAGGGTGATGTGGCGCGCTCCAATAGCAATGCCTTTAGGGTCATTCAAAATGCGAATGGCCTCCAGCACGTTGTCATAGTTCGCGAAGGGCTCGCCTTGTCCCATGCCTACAATGTTGGTTACGCGTTGGCCAAAATCTTCCTGAACCAAAAGAACCTGACATACAATTTCGCCAATGGTCAAATTACGGGTGAGACCTTCTTTGGCTGTTGCACAGAATTGGCACTGCATGGCGCAGCCAACCTGAGTGGAAAAACATACGGTAAGGCGCTCATTTTTCTTTCCAGAGGGTATACCCACCGATTCAATAAGGGCGCCATCCTGTAATTGGAAGATGTATTTGCGGGTGCCATCTTTAGAAACCGCGCGATGGTAAATGGAAGGCTTGGCAATGCAATAGTTCTCTTCAAGAGCTTGGCGAAAAGCCTTGGGTAAGTTGGTCATTTCATCAATGGAATCAACTTGACGCACAAAAACCCATTCGTATAGCTGCTTGCCACGAAATGCAGGTTGACCGGCCTCTTTTACCAGAAAAAGAAGCTGATTTCGTGAAAGGGTGTTAAGGCTCGTTTTCATAGACCGTATTATAGGGGAGACTTTGCTATACTTTGAGAACTGTTTTGCTAATGATTGAAGGAGCTTTCATGTCTGCATATACTGACCCGTCACAGTGCAAGGTCGCTCTGCTGTGCGGTGGTACCAGTGGCGAGCGTGAAGTGTCGTTGAATTCGGGTAAGGGCGCGCAAGAAGCACTGCTGGAAGCAGGTTTTGATGTGACCATGCTTGATACCGCCAACAAGAGTGACTTGATGGTTTTGCTGCGCGAGCATTTTGATATCGCCTTCCTGGCACTGCACGGTGCAGGTGGTGAAGATGGCACCATTCAGGGCATGCTGGAAATTCTGGGCATTCCCTATATTGGCTCCGATGTTGCTGCTAGTTCCTTGGCCATCAATAAGGCAAAAGCCAAGATGGTATACGTTTCTGCAGGTATTCCTACGCCGGCTTCGGCTGCTTATACCGACCTTACCGAAGTTGATTTTGATGAAATTATCCAGCGCGTGGGTATGCATTGTGTGGTTAAAGCTTGCTTTGAAGGCAGCTCCAATGGCATCTACATGATAGAAGATCGAGCTTCTCTGGAGGAAGCGGTAAAAAGTGCTTTGGACCTTGATGGGGAAGTGCTGATTGAGCAATACGTCGCAGGCGATGAATATACCGTTGCTGTTGTGGGAAATAAAGAAATTGAGTCGCTGCCGGTTATTCAGATTGTCCCTGCTTCTGACTACTATGACTACGAGGCAAAGTATGCGCCCGGCGGATCAAAGCACCTGTGCCCTGCGCCTATTTCTGAGGAATTGACGGCTCGCCTGCAAGATCTAGCGGTGCGTGCCCATAAGGCTTTAGGCTGTTCGGGTGTTTCACGCTCCGACTTCATTGTTGACAGTCAGGGTAACGCCTGGATTTTGGAAACTAATACCATTCCAGGCATGACCAAAACATCGCTGTTGCCCGATGCGGCACGAGCAAAAGGCTACACTTTCGCAGAGTTGGCCAAGCGATTGATTGATTTGGCCTTTGAAAAGCATCAAAAGTAGTAGAAAAAATGAGGCAGGGTTTTGGACCCTGCCTCATTAGTTTTCAACCTGTATTTGCGAAGTGGTTTAGAAAAGACCCAAAAGCTTTGCAACACCGGCAAGGACCAGGGCGCCAATAGCAATCCACAGGGCGATGGTAATAGCCCAGCAGCCACCTTTTCCGCTGCGTCCTGCTTCCACCAGCTTCTCGGAAGCGCTGCGGCG
The DNA here is from genome assembly GCA_029219345.1 of Eggerthellales bacterium. Lineage (GTDB taxonomy): Bacteria > Actinomycetota > Coriobacteriia > Coriobacteriales > Eggerthellaceae > CAKUOV01. The sequence goes on along the minus strand of JAQXTF010000017.1, from coordinate 38,528 downwards.
GCTCTTCACCAGCGCCGATCCCTTTCCGAGCTTGGGAGCGCTTATGCGGTCGGTGGGCATCCAGCTGCCATTTGAGTTGATAATCTGGCGTGCAGCTTGTTCGGTAAATTCAACCTGGGGACGTACGCCCTCCGACAAAAGCTCGCGCAAATTCAGTGCAAAGGTCTTGAAAGCCTCATCATAATGGGGGTCGTTGCCCAGTAAAATAACCTCCCCCCAATAGGTGCCCTCATCGCCGTCGCTCAAGGCAACAAAAGAGAGCAGGGCGCGCAAGGTCCAGCCGCGTGCCAGCAGCGTTTGAACGCGATGCTCATGGCTTTGGTCCAAGATGGCTACTTTGGCCCCAAAGCGATTCACCAGCCACAGGCGATAGGAACGGTCTTCCTGCAATTCCGGCTCAATGGTGTAAATGTCGCCCACAAGATTGTCAGCGCCCATCAAAACAGCGCCATCGCTGCGCGAGAGGGTGGTGTAGCGGGCATAGGTGCTGAAACAATAATCGTTAAGCATCAAAAACTCCTGATAAATGGTTTTCTTAGTTTGTGTTTGTGCGAACCCTTCAGAGATGGTACGCTTTTACGTTATGGAAAGATACAGTACGGGAATTACGCCTTCCCTGCAACAATTTATCAGCGACGGAACACCCGAAAGGGTTTGTCGGCGCTATGGAGAACTGAAAAAGGCTGCTGAAGCGGCTGATTTTGGTGTATTTAGCAACAATGTGGTGGTTATTGACACCGAGACCACCGGCCTTTCATACAACCACGATGATCTGACCCAGATTGCTGCTGCCCGCATGGAGGGTGGAAAGATTGTGGCCTGGTTCAACACTTTCGTGAACCCTGGCAAGGAAATTCCCGAAGAAATTGTGCATCTGACCCATATCACCCAAGAGGATGTGGCTAACGCCCCTACGCCCAATGAAGCCCTGGCTCAGCTGGCGGAATTTGTGGGTGATGCGGTGTGTGTGGCTCACAATGCAGATTTTGACCGTACGTTTTGCACGAAGCATCCCGGTGGTTATCCGCTGCTTGAGAACACTTGGATTGACTCCCTTGATCTGGCGCGCATTGCGCTGCCCCGCTTGAAGTCGCATCGCCTGCTGGATTTGGTGCGTGCTTTCGATGCGCCCCTTTCCACTCACCGCGCCGATGCCGACGTGGAAGCCACCTGCGCCATTTTGCCCATCTTGCTGTGCGCCGTTGCCGCAATGCCCGCCGAATTGGTGAAGGCCATTGCGGAATTCGCCACGCCGGAGGAGTGGTCCACCCAGGTGGTTTTTGCCTATATCAACGAACAAAACGAGGCAGCTGTGGCCCAAAAGGGCGAAAGCGTGCCCTATTTGTCGCTGCGTGGTTTGCGCAAGCAGGCTTTGAGCGATTTGAAGTTGCAGCCGAAGCATGATGCCGATGAACTGGCTGCCGACCCGCTGCTGGGCTTGAAGGCCCCCACGCAAGAAGAAATTGCCGCCGCCTTTGAAGAAGACGGACTGGTGGGAGGCTTGTACCAGCAGTTTGAGCGCCGCGAAGAGCAGGTTCAGATGGCCTGCGCCGTGGGTAATGCCTATGCTCAGTCTGAGAACCTGGTGGTTGAAGCAGGAACGGGCGTTGGCAAGTCTATGGCATATCTACTTCCCTCTGCGCTGATGGCGAAAAAGAACAAAATCACGGTGGGTGTGGCTACAAAAACCAATGCTCTGCTGGATCAGCTCATGTATCACGAGCTGCCGGCGCTGGAAAAAGCACTGGGTGGTTTGACCTATGCGGCCTTGAAGGGCTACACCCATTATCCCTGCCTGCGCAAGATTGAACGCCTGGTGGCCGAGGGCGATTTCAAGCGCATGATTGGTGATAGGGAAGTGACCTGCGCCGCTGCTTTGGCGGGCTTGCTTTCTTACATTGAGCAAAGCGAATTCGATGACATTGACACGCTGAAAATTGACTACCGCGTTCTTCCGCGCTGGTCCATTACCTGCAACAGCCAGGAATGCTTGCGCCGTAAGTGCCCCTTCTATGGCAGCACGTGCTTTGTGCACGGCTCCCGCCGCTTTGCCGAAGGCGCCGATATTGTGGTCACCAATCACAGCTTGCTTTTCTGCGATTTGGCTGCCGATGGCGGTCTGCTGCCGCCTATTCGCCACTGGGTGATTGATGAAGCCCATGGCGCCGAGCAGGAAGCGCGCAACGCTTTCTCCCAGAAGCTGTCGTCTGAAGAGCTGCTGAACATTGCCCATAAGGTTTCCGCCGGCGAAGGCAGGAATGTGTTTTCTCGCGTGCAGCGTCGCGTAGCTGCCGTTTTTGACGATAGCGGCGAAGACCTCATGTACGCAATGACGGGCAAGGCCATGACAGCAGGCCAGGCTTTTGCCCAGGCTGTTGATGATTTCGTGCCCCAGGTGAAAGACCTGCTGTTCTACGATGTCAACCGCAATAAGAGCTACGAATTCGTTGACCTTTGGCTCAATGACGAAATTCGTACCGGCTCGCGCTTTGAGGGTTTGAAGGAAAAGGCCGTTGTTGTTCGCGACACCTCAGAGAAGCTTATTTCCGCATGTCAGGAGCTGGTTGCGCTGCTGGAAGAAGATGCCGGTGCCGCAGAACTGCAGCGCGAGGTGGCCGTTGTTGCCATGTCGCTGCGAGAAGTGGTAGATGTGATAGGCACCATTTTCGAGCAACCCTCAGAGCTTTTCGCTTATTCCGCCACCCTTTCCCACAAGAAAGATCGCTACGTTGACCGTCTGGAAGCGCTGCCTATGTTCATGGGCGCCATGCTGGAAGACAGCCTGTACCAGCGCACACACTCGGTGATTTATGCTTCGGCAACCCTGGCGGTGGGGGAGAGCTTTGACTCTTTCCAAAATGCTTTGGGCCTGAACAAAAGCGAGTTTTCCCAGGCCAAGACCTTGAAGCTCAATTCAAGCTTCGATTTTGACAAGAACATGACCATCTACGTGCCCAGCGATATTCCTGAGCCCAACATGCCCAGCTATTTGCACCACTTGCAAAACCTGCTGGTGCAGGCCCATTTGGCGCAAAACGGCTCCATGCTTACGCTGTTTACCAACCGCCGCGAGATGGAATCGTGCTATGACGCGGTGAATCCCCAGCTCAAGGCTGCTGATTTGCGTCTTGTTTGTCAAAAGTGGGGCGTTTCGGTGAAGGGCCTGCGCGATGAATTCCTTACCAACAAGCAGCTTTCGCTGTTTGCCCTGAAGAGTTTCTGGGAAGGCTTCGATGCCCCCGGTTCAACCTTGCGTGGCGTGATTGTTCCCAAGCTGCCGTTTTCCAAGCCCACCGACCCGTTGTCGTGCGAACGCGCCGCTCGCGACGCAGATGCCTGGCGCCATTACGTGCTTCCTGCTGCTGTTATTGAGATGAAGCAGGCTGCAGGCAGGCTTATTCGAACCCACTCTGACCAGGGAATTCTTATTCTGGCAGACCATCGCCTGATTTCTAAGAGCTATGGTAAGACCTTCCTGAAGTCAATGCCTAGCACCACCATCAAGGTGATGACCTGCGCAGATATTGTGGCTGACATTCGAAGGAATCAGGAGTAGGCCATGGCGGCAAAGAAAAACGGCATGCACAGCTTGCATGTGAAAAATCACACCGTTGGTACCTCCAACGAGATTTCCTTCAGCGTTCTTGACGCAAAGAAGCAAGAGAGCGCCAACCCAAAGCACGCCAAAGCTGCTAATCCCTTGGGAAAGGTGGCGCTTTTCTCGCTGCCTGGCACCAAGAAGGTGAAGGGCGCTCCCAAGCGTGAAGAGGGTTTGCCCCTTTCCAATGGCGATTTCGCCGCGAGTGCCGTTGAGCACGACCCCATGGGAACCACCACGTTGGGCAGCAACGCCATTTCCGGCGGTACGCGCCAAAGCGGCTTCTCTGAGGGCGTTTCGGGGTCTACCGCTAAACCAAGCAAGAAGGCAATCCTCTCTGGCTCCATCAAAGAATCGGCCCCTGCCCGCGAGATGTCCCCTGAGCAAAAGAGCGCCGTGATGCGCAATACCCGCCGCGTGGGTATTGTTGCAGTGGCGTGCGCCCTGGTTGCTTTCTGCGCTTATAGTGCTTACAGCGTGGCCCGCGGCTATTACGAAGACTATCTGACCAATCAGTCGTATCAGCAAATTTTGGCGTCATCCCTTTCAGATGTGGTTGAGGCCGACGAAGTGCTTTCAGAGATGGACCGCTCCTTCGAAAATCTGCTCAGCGACGAATCTATTGAGGCAATGGAAGCCGTGCAGGACAAGCTGCGCAATGTTCCCGGCCAGCTTGATAAGGCTCAGGCCTTGGCGTTGCACGCTCAGACGGCTATGTCTGATCAGAAAGACCTGAAGGCCGCCGAAGACGCCCTGGATACCATTGCGCTGCGCCGCACCATGTTGGCAAAGGGCACCGCGTTCATTGAAGACACTTTGGAGGTGCACCAGAAGGCGCAAGATTTGAAAGAGGCGTGGAACAATCTGTTGCAGGCTGACACTCAGGTGCGCGTTATTGTTGCGGGTTTGCAGCCCTTGGATGCTGCAACGGTGGATAAGACGGCAACCCAGGCCGCCGAGGCAGTCACTACGCTGCAAGGCCTTGAGAAGAAGTTCTCGTCGCTTGAAAATACCTATGATGACCTGGATCTTTCCTCGTATAAGGCTTATTTGCAGCTGCGTCAAGAGGCCCTGCGTGCTTTGATTTCGTCGTGCGAAGCCATCACCGCAGAGGACATTCCCACCGCAACGGCTGAAACGGCTCGCTACAACGAATACGATGCTCGTGCCACCCAGCTGGCCAGCAGCTTTGTCGACGACATCTCTACGTTGGCCACCGATGCATACTTCGCGCGCGTGGATGCATTTGCCGCCGAATACGGCGATGCAGCAAGCAAAGCCGCCGCCTTGGATACGTCCCTTCGTGAATACTTACGCACAACTTCTTCAAAGTAGCCAAAATCCTCGCTCTTGACGTATAATTATTCAGAATATACCCATATGAATGCGGGTTTTTGACACGCGAAAGGTTTCTTATGGCTGAAATGTTAGAAACTATTGAACACTTGGCAACGGAAATTGGTCCGCGCCCGGCTGCAACGGAAGAAGAGCAGCAGGCCGCTCTCTACATTGCCGATCAGTTGGAAGCTGCAGGTTTACCTGCGGAAATAGAAGAATTTCAGGGAGCAATCTCCAACAAGAAGACGCGTTTGATCTGCTCTACTGTAGCAGTTGTCATGGCGCTGGTTTCCCTGTTTTTGCCTGTGCTGGTCCTGCCTGCTGTCATTGTTGCCCTTATCTGCGCCGGTTTGTTTGCCGCCGAGGAACTGGGCAAGCCCATCCTGTCGAAGTTCCTGGACAAGGGCATTAGCCAAAACGTTGTGGCACGTTATGTGCCCGCTTCCGCGCAAAACGGCAACTCTCGCCGCCGTAAGGTCATTCTGGTCGCACGCACCGACAGCGGCCATGTGCAGCCTGAGCTGAACGGCGCCCTGCTTTCCGCCATGCCTATTCTGGCGAAGGCCTCCCGCATTGGCATGATTGCCCTGCCCGTGTTGCTGCTGGTCAAGGCGCTTTTCTTCCTGCATTCCACTGGCGTGGTTTTTGTTATTACCACCGTCTTGCTGATTCTGGTTTGCCTGTGCGCAGCCCTGCCCGCCATTGCATTCGCCCTTTCCAAGGCCAGCGGCCTGACCGACGGCGCCAACAGCAGCGCTTCGGGCGTTGCCGTTATGCTGGAGGTTGCTCGTCGCGTGAACGGCGGCAATGTTGAGGTGCAGCCCGTCATTCGCGGCGCGCAAGCCGCTTACGAGGCAGATGCAGTTCCCGAGGGCGCTCAGCTGGTGTACGAAGACGTTGCCCCTGTGGCAGCTGGTGCCGCGGCAGTTGCAGTAGCGGCCGCCGCTGCTGTGGATGACGCTTCGCAGGAAGAGCCTGCAGCCCAGGAACCCGTTGTGGCCGAACCTGCTGTTCAGGAACCCGTTGCTGAAGAGACCGAGGCTGATCGTCTGCTGGCAGCCAAGGCCGCTATTGCTGCTATGACCGGTCGCCCGGTGAGCGATACCGTTTCCATTGACTTGAGCCAGCCTGCAGCTCAGGAAAAGGCTCCCGTGGCTGAGCCCGCGGCTGTTGCTGCCGCCGTGCCCGCAGCCGTTGCTGCAGGTGCTGCCGCTGGTTTTGCTCTGGATGCCGCTGCTGGTGAAATTGTGAACACTGCTTCTGGCTTGGACAACTTGGTTGAGTCGGGCCGCATTCAGGAAGAACCCGAAGAGCCTGCAGCTGTTGAGGTTCCGGTGGCTGCTCCCGTGAAGAATGAGATTCCCAGCTGGTTTACTGCTGGTCGTGCCGCTGCTCGCCATAGGGAAGACCAGGAGGTTGCTCCCATCAAGCGCAGCTCTCATGCTGCGGCTCTTGAGGCAGCCGAGCAACGTCTGAACGCCATGGCTTACGCAGAGGCAGAATCTGCTGTCGTTGCTCCCAGCATGGAGGAGCGCTTGCAGCAGCTGCAAGAGGCTGCTCAGAGCGTTCAGGCTCCTCAATACGATCGCGAGCTGGTTGCTGATCAGCCCGAATCTGCTTCTGAGGCTGAAGAGCCCGTTGCTGAAGCCGCCCCTCGCCCTGAGATGGTTGATTTTGCGGCATCTCCCCTGGTGGAAGCCGCTCCTGAGCCCGAGCCCGAGCCTGAGTCTGAAGCCGCTCCTGTAGAAGAGCCGGTTTCCGCTCCTGAGCCCGAACCCGTGCGCGTGGCCGATGTTGTGGTTGCTCCGGCGTTCTCCGACATCGAGCTTCCTGCTGAGCCCGCTCCTGCTTCTGTGGACGTTCCCGAAATTGAGGAAGAAGCCGAATTTGAGCTGGAGCCTGTTGTAGTGGAGCCCACGGTTGTGGAGCCTGCGCCCATTTCCATGGATTACTTCATGGCTGCCGCGGTGGGTGCCGCTGCAGGTGATACGGTTATGATGCAGCCGGTGGACGCTTCTGAAGAGCGCCAGCCTCTCACGCTGCCTGACTTGAGCGCCACGGGCACCATTCCCGTTATTGACGTGCAGAAACAGCGCGCTCCGCTGGCTGAGGCCGAATCAGGCCAAGGCGTGGCAAGGGGCCTGCTCACCATGCTGCCCGCCATCGATCCTGCTGCACCTGAGCAGATCGACCTGCGTTCCACCTTGCCGTCGCTTTCTGGCGCCTTTGTGCGCGTGCCTTCCCCCAATTCGCCCTCTCTGTCTCAGCAGTTTGAGCCTATCGCGGGCGCTACGGGGTCTTTTGCTCCGGTGACCGAGGCTTTGGTTCTTGGGGCCGATGATGAAGAAGACTTGTTTATCGATGACGCCGATGACTCTGGCTATGAGGAAACTCACACTGAGTCGGGTGCTTTTGCGGGTCCTGAGTATGTGGACATGCCCAAGAAGCGCGGCTTTGGCATCTTTGACAAGCTGTTCAACCGCAAGGACAAGGACGATGCTCCTGTGGCCTGGTCCGACGATGAGGATGATTATCGTCCCCAGAGCACCTGGCCCGACGATGACGAGTACGAGGAGTTCGAGGAAGACTTCCAGGACGACTACGACGATGACGATTACGAAGACGATTTCGTCTACGAGTACGATGATGAGGACGCTGATTTTTCCACCTTCTTCGATGACGAAGAAGACGAGTGGAAGGGTGGTGCCTTCTCTGACAAGTTTGCCGGCTTGGCCGACGGTGCTGCAGGCGTTGCATCAAAGGTGCGCGGTGCGTTGCCTGTGGGCAAGGGCAAGGGCGAGGCGCCTGCTGGTCGCGGTCGCCGTCGTGGCGCTGCTGAAAAGCCCGCCTATGAAGAGGCGGCCTACGATGAGCAGCGTGCAGCGTATGAAGAGCGCGAAAGCCGCCGCTCTGCTCGACGTTCCGAAAACGACGAATATGCTCGCGTGTATCAGATGATCGCCAGCCGCTATGAGGCAGAGGCCGAAGGCGCTGCTGAGGCAATCGCTCTTGAGGCAAACCAGGACGCTGATTGGAACAATGACGTTCAGCGGCAAATCTCCAACTTCCGTGCGAGCGGCATTGACACCGAGGTGTGGTTCGTGGCCCTGGGCGCTGAGACCGATAGCCATGCAGGCATGTCCGCCTTTATCGAGGAGCATCGCCAGGAGCTGCGCGGCGCTGTTATCGTGGAGCTTGATTCGCTGGGTTCCGGCTTGCTGAGCTTGGTGACCAAGGAAGGCGCGCTGCAGCCGGTAAGCGCTTCTTCTCGCATGCGCCGTTACGCCAATCGCGCATCTCAGTCTTCGGGTGTGCCTATTGAGACCGCTTCCATTCTGTGGGGCGAAAGCGCTGCTTCCACTGCCATTCACAAGGGTCTGCAGGCAATGCACCTGGTGGGCATGGATGGCTTGAAGCCGTCGTTCTATGCGCAGGCAGACGACGTTGCTGAAAACATCGATCCTGAGATTTTGGCCGAGAATACTAATTTTGTTGTAGAGGTTCTCAAAAATATTTAATGGATTTTCTGTTGCGCATGCTTGTTGTGCGCAACAGGTGATACTCTGATAAGGATTTACGGGTTGCCCCGTTCCATAAATAACGAAGCGCCTGATGGCGCCCGACTAGAGAGGCTGAAACTATGGCTGCAACTGAAGGATATTGCGTAAAGTGCAAGGCTAAGAAAGTCATGTTGGATCCCGTCGAGAGCGTTACCAAGAACGGCAAACCCATCACCAAGGGCAAGTGCCCCGACTGCGGTACCACCGTGTGCCGTATTGGTTCTTCCAAGAAATAGTTGATTGAAAAGCGGCCTTCGGGCCGCTTTCTTTTTGCTGAAAATTTTTCAAATAGCTCTTGACGCTGAACGTCAGCAGAGTATAATACCGTTTGCTGTTTGAAATGCGCCGTTACCTCAGCTGGATAGAGGGACTGACTACGAATCAGTACGTCGGGGGTTCGAATCCCTCACGGCGCACCACTTGAATTCTCACCGCCAATCGGCGGTTTTTTATTTTCCGGGCGCCTTTCTGGGGATTCGAACCCAATTATTTCTCAAATCTGTACAAAAATGCACGTTTTCTACGTCTTGCCCTATAAATCCTGCCATTTTGAGGACGTGAGCTCATTGCGACCTGGGCAAATGCAGAGCACAATTAGCCGATGTCGATTTTAGGCGTAGAAAACGTGCATTTTTGTACAGATTTAAAAATATTTACGCCTAAATGCAGGATTGAAGCAATAACAAAAGGACGCGGGCGCTGTTACGTGTCCGCGTCCTTTTGTTTGGCGCTTTTATATGCCTTCAACGTCGAAGCGCTTCTTGAGCGCTTGGTAATGAATGCTGTATTGCAGGGCAGTTTCTTTGCTGATGACTCCATTGCGGCACAGCTTAAACAGACTTTGATCCATGGTGCGCATACCAAAAGCGCCGCCTGCGGCAATGGCGCTGTCGATCTGATAGGTTTTCTCCTCGCGAATCAAGTTGCGAATGGCCGGCGTGATGAACATAATCTCGAAGGCCGGCATAACGCCGCCGTCGATGGTGGGCACCAGCTGCTGGCTCACGATGGCCTGCAGGCTGCTGGCCAGCTGCAGGCGAATCTGGCGCTGCTGAGTGGCGGGGAAGACGTCAATGATGCGGTCGATGGTACCTGCAGCGCTGGTGGTGTGCAGGGTGGAAAGCAACAGCTGCGCGGTTTCGGCAGCGGTAATGGCAGTGCTGATGGTTTCGTAGTCGCGCATTTCGCCCAGCAGCATGATGTCGGGGGCCTCGCGTAGGGCAGAGCGCAGCGCCTCATCGTAGGTGGCCACGTCGGTGGGAATCTCGCGCTGGGTCACAATGCAGGTGTTGTGCTTGTGGGCGAACTCGATGGGGTCTTCCATGGTAATGATGTGGCCCACGCGCTCGTGGTTCAGGCGGTCGATGATGCAGGCCAGCGTGGTGCTCTTGCCGGCGCCTGCCGGGCCCGTGACCAGCACCAAGCCCTTCTGGAAGCGGCTGCAGCGCAGCACCTCTTCAGGAATGTTATACTCCGCGGGGTCGGGCAGACCAAAGGGGATGATGCGAATAACGGCGCTCAAAGAGCCGCGCTGGCGGAAAATGTTGGCGCGGAAGCGGCCCACGCCTGCCAGCGCGAAGGAGAAGTCGTCATCGTGATTCACGGCCTTGATGAAAACATCCCAATCGCGACCAGCCAGCTCGTACACGTTCTTGATGAACTGCTGGGTTTGATCGGGAGTCAAAGGCTCGGTGTTCATGCGGCTCTGGCGACCGTTGGATCGATATGCAATGGGCAGGCCGGCAACAATGAACACGTCTGATGCCTTGATATCAATCATCTGCTGCAAAAACGGTTTCAGTTCCATAGGTTTCTCCTGTTCAATCGGGCTACGCGGGTTGGTCTCTCAAAAGCGCCGCTGGGCTATCCTGCCCAAAGCTGCTGCGTATTGTCTTCTTTCCAATTGGTTGCGGTTTTCCACTTCTCAATGCGGTAGGTGCCTTCGCCCAGACGAACCTCCACCAAAAGCTGGCGGCCTGAGCTAGTTTCGAAGGTGGCCTTCAATAAGTCGCCCTCCACTTCTATGGTGGCGCTAACGTCGTCTGTGGCCGCGGCTGCTGCTTCAATGGCGGGCAGGGCCGCTTCAACGCTGGAAGTCCCGCTTATCACGGCGGCGTCAACCAGCGAAAGCATGGTTTGAGCTGCGGTTTCGTTGACGTAGACATCGTTGGTGAAGGCAATTTGGCGCTGGGTGCTTGCGCTGTTTGCGCGAGCGGTGGTCACCGCCAGGGTTGCCAGCACAGCAATGCAAAGGGTAATGACAAACACCAATATGGTGATGGGCCCAATGCGAACACCTGAGTTGCGAGTCATGTGGCGTGCCATGTTACTCACCCGCCCTTGCTTCGGAAGAGCTCTTCAGTGCGCGGTCGTCGCTTACGTAATGGGCGGTGTCCAGCTGGTAAAGCGGCGTGTCCCCCCAGTTCACTGCAATGCTCGCAGAATACAGCACGCCACGCTCGGTGGGATGCGACGTAACTACGCGAGTGATGGTGTAGCCGTTCGTCTCTTCCACGAAGGCGCCCTCTTGGTTGGGGCTGTAATCGGTGGCAAAGCGTTCGGCCTGATTGGACGCCAGGATGATGGCCTGCGCGCGGTGCTGATCTTCCCAGTTGGTGGCAAAAGCGAAACCGAACAGGCGCACAAACACGGCCAGGCACGCCACCACAACCACCAAGATAAGCAGGGCCTCCACAACGAGCGCCGTTCCGTGCCAACCTCCGCGCTTTGCGTCGGTCTTGGTGCGGGGCTTGATGTTCTCAACGGTGCTGCTGCGATACGTCATTGGGCACCTCCTGAGCGCAGGGCAATATCAACGGTGCCCTGGTCGGTGGTTACGGTAAGAAGCCCGGCCGACGCATCGTAGCTGAAGGCGAAGGTCTGAGTATCAACAATCGTGGTGGCCGTCATAGGCAGGTAGGGGTCGGTGTCAAAGGCCAGCTCCTGAACCAGCGCGCCCTCGTGCAGGTACAGGCGGTTTTCGTAATTGCCCGCCTCCAGCTTATGGGTGAACACCATGGAGGGCCCTTCGGGGCCGCTTCCCACGGAGAAAGCGTCCAGGGCGTCAAAGCTGCGCACGCGATTCTGCACGGAATTCAGCGCCAGGCGAGCGTTGTCGGTGGTGGCTTGGGTGGCGGTGATGGAGCGGAAGGCAACCGTTCCCAGCCACAGGCCCAGCAGCAGCAAAATGACAAACGCGCCAAACAGCAGCAGCGTGAAATACTGCCCTGCGCGCTGAACGTGCTCCGCCTTCAGCGCCGAAGCCAGGGCCACACTTTTCTGCTGCGACCGAGCTACTTGATATGTGCGTCTGCTGTCGCTCATCGCGGGGTCACCATCACTGTGGGCTGAACATTGGCGGCAAACGCCACGTAGTTCACCAGATAGTCGTCTTCGTTAACGCGAATGCCGTACTTTTCCTTCAGGTAATCAAGGCTGGGCGGGTAGGCGCCTTCCACGGCATAGCACTGCTCGGCGGCGTGCAGAATGCTGGAGCGAATGGACAAAACGCCCTGTTCGCGCAAGTTGTCGCTGGCCATGCGATAGGCGAAAAGGCCCAGTACCAGGGCAACGATAACCAGCCAAGGCAATACGTTCATCAAGCGCCGACGGCGTTTTTGCTGCTCGCGGGTATGTTCGTGGAAAATTGCCATGCGCGTGCGTTACCCCAGGGTTCCCATGATGCCAATGAGCGGAAGCATGACGGCCACCAAGGTGGCGCCTACGGCCACGGTCATGAAGGCGGCCATAATGGGCTCGATGTTGTCGATAGCGCGGTCAATTTGATTGACGGCATCGTCGAAGAAGATGTCGGAAAGGCTTGCCAGCACCTCGGCCAGATTGCCGCTGGCGGCGCCGATGGTCAGCATGCGCGCGTAGGCCGTTTCAAACACGTTGTTCTCAAAGATTGCCTGCTGCAGGCTGAGCGGGCTGTTAGGGTTAACCATGTCGCGCCAGGTTTGCTTCAGCTTGGCGCGCAGGCTCTTGTGCTCCACCAGCACCAGGGAACTTTCCATGGACGCGTCAACGTTGGTGCCGGCGGCCAGATAGGTGGAAAAAGCCGACGAAAAGCGGCTCAGGGCCAGCTGATACATGGCGTTTCGGGTAAGGGGAAGGCTCTCGAAAACCCTGACCAGGCGCACGCGGCCCGCTTCGCTGCGAGCCAAAACGGTGCCGGCAATGCACAGAGCTGCGCAGACGATGGTCACGGCCAGGGCAACCCAGCCCACAGCCAGGGAAATGCCCAGCGAGCCAAAGGATCCAGCGGTCAGGCTCCCCGCAAAGCCGGCGTACACGTCGGCGAATACCGGCAGAACCACCGCGATGGTGAAAGCGATAATCACCGCCATGATGCAAAACAGAATGGCGGGGTAGGTGATGGCCTGACGCACCTTGGTAAACAGGCGCGCTTCCTCGTTGTAGTACAGCGCCAAGCCGCGCAGCACCTCTTCTACGCGGCCCGATTCCTCGCCGGCAGAAAGGGTGCCGGTCACATGGGAGGGGAAGGCGCCCGTTTGCTCCAGGGCTTCCGAAAGGGAAGAGCCCGCGGCAACGGCGCGGTGAGCTGCGGCGCAAATGCTGGTGAATTGCTTATCGGTGGAGCTTTCGCTCAGAATGCCTAGGGCTTCATCCACTTGGATGCCCGCAGAAAACATGGCGGCAACGCTGTCGCAGAAAGTGCTGATGGCGCTACTTTCAAGCATCTTTCGTCCCATGCTTTTCTCCTCCTCCTATCATTACAGGGGAGCGACCCTTTTTGCTGGTCAATCCCTCATTGTACCTTCTGGCTCGGCTAGTAGATGAACCGCTCCACGTAATCTTTCTTGCCGCCAATTATCTGAGGTCCGCTGGAGGCGAAGGTCACGTCAATGCGCGTCCATTCCTCGGCGGGCACGGTGAAACTGGCGTTTACCCATTGTCCTTGCAGCCACACCATGTTCCAGGCGTGGTAGATGCTGCCATCGGCCACGTAGCCGGTGACAATTTTGGTGGGAATTCCCACGCTGCGCAGCATAGCCGCAGCCAGCGACGCGTAGTCGAAGCAGATGCCGCGGCGGCTTGCCAGGGTCTCGTCAGGGTTGGGCGTGTAGCCCGTGACGTTGGTGAGCTGGCGCGCCTTGGCGCTGTCGTAGCTAATGTTGCTTACAATCCACGTGTAGATGGCCTCGGCCGCCGCCGCTTGACTGTTGGCGTCTTCGATGAGCTGGCGAGCCAGGGCCACGCACTGGCTGTTTTCGCTAAAGTCGCAGTACACGCTGGGGTTCAGGAAGGGGTCCAGTTCAGAATTGAGGGCTACCTGAACCTGGGTGCTGAACAGCTGAATGTAGTTGTTGCCTTCAACGCGCTGCATGACGCGCAAGGTATAGGCGCCGCTTCCCATGTTCAAGGGGAAGGCCGTGGCGGTGCCGTCGTTGGGCATGTCGTAGTTGTAGCTCATGTCGCCGCAGATCATCTGGAACTTCAGGGGGCTTGAGCTGGTGGCGCTGGCCATGATGTAGCCGCTGGAAGCGTTGCTGGAATCAACGAGGCATCCGCGGGCGCCCGTTGCCGCACCGCTGTTTAGGGAAACCGTGCGCAAAGCCGGCGCATCGTAGCCGCCTTCGTCGGCCTGGGCCGTGGGAGCTGTTCCCGCGGCGCTGCATCCGCTGAGGGCCAAAGACAGCGCCAAGGTGCCTGCCACCATGCCCGAAGCGCATGCCAGAAGCGCCGCATTGCGGGTTGCAGGGGGCTCTTTGTGCGCGAATTTAAACACGGCGGCCTTTCAAAGACAAAATGAGGCATGTAAACTGGGATTTTATGGGAGGCATTCCGTGATGGTTCCGATTTTGGATGCAATTTGCCCCAAAAAGGGCTGAAAACGGAGCTTCAAGCGCATTTTCACCGCAAGTTAGGGGCCAAAATAGCTACTTTTCCGCCGTCAACAGGGAAAAGAGTGTTTTGGTGCGCTAGAATGATTCAAAACGAATCAAGTCCAATTTTCCCGTATGAGAAGAGGGACCGTGGTAGAAAACGCAGCTGAAAGGAACGAGAGCACTATTTGTGTGCGCACCTTTGGAGCCTTTTCCCTGAGCGCTTCTTACGCTTCCTTTGAAGAAGCCACTCAAGACCCGATCAACATCACGGGCCGTGCTCGCCGTATTTGGTCGCTTATTGCGTACCTGGTGGTGCATCGCGATCGCGAGGTTCCCGTCATGGAACTCATCGATGTGCTTTGGGGCGAAGGGGAAGAGCGCGATGACCCGCTGAAAACCCTGCAGCACAACGTGAGTCGCGCTCGCGACATGCTGGTGCGCCTGGGCCTGCCCAATGCCCGCGAGCTCATTGTTTCGCAGCCGGGCAGTTATCGATGGAACCCTAAGCGCAATACCGTTGTTGACCTGGAGCTTTTCCAGGGACTCATTGCGCAAGCCGAGTCGGCGGAGGAACTTGAAGACCGCGTTGCTTTGCACAAGCGCGCCATTTCTGTCTATCGTGGCGATTTTCTGCCGGGCTTTGAGTTCGAGAATTGGGTTACGCCCATCAGCGTCTATGGCCGTTCCGCCTACGTGAACGAGTGCCTCATTTTGACACGCCTGCTCAGCGGTGAGGAAAACGTTTCCGAAATCGCCGCCGTGTGCGAGCGCGCCTTGCGCTTCGCCCCCGAGTCGGAAGAACTGAACATTCGCTACATTCGCGCGCTGACCGCTTCGGGTTGTCCCGAAAAGGCGGTCATCGTGTACGAAAACGCAAGCCGCCTTCTCAGCGATAAGCTGGGCGTTTTGCCTTCGCCCGAGCTGCAGCTGGCATATGAAGAGGCCCGCCAGGCTATGAGTGGCGAGGCTATGCCCATTGCAGCCATCCGCAACATCCTGAATGAGCAGGCCTTTGACGGCAAAGGCATGCGCTGCGACTGGAACTCCTTCCTGTCGTTGGTGCGCCGCGAAGCCCGTAACACCAGCCGTGCCAACAGGCGCGCTGTGGTGCTAGCGGTTTCTTACAGCAATTCCAAGAACCCCGCGTTGGAGGCCCGCCGTGTGGAAACGGTCTTGTCCCAGCGCCTGCGTTCCGGCGACGTGTACACCCGCCTGAACGCCAAGCAGTTCCTGGTGCTGTTGCCCGAGGCTGGCGAGGAAAACGTGGGCATTATTGTTGATCGTCTGAAGGCGTTTTTCGCCCAGCGCTTCCCCCGTTCCGCTGCGCGCATCAAGTGCGAGTGGTACTGCCTGGAAGACCCCGGCTTGGCAAAGCGTCGCTAGTCTATTATCGTTGCATTTTTTGAGGGAGGGCCCGCGTTGGCGGGCCTTCCCTGCGTTTTCGCGCCCAAATCTGACAAAAATTGCGTTTCGTTGCAAAATTTGGCCCCTATTATGCCCTTTTTGTGCCTTCGCTGGGTATACGCGGGGCGTTCAGATTGCGTTTGCCCAGATCGCGATTTTTCGGCGGCGGAAAAAATGCAACGAAACGCAATTTTTGTCAGATTTGAGATTTATTGGCGGGTTGCATACCTTGCGGCCTGGGTTTGCGGGGCGGGCAAGGGGCAAAGATTTGCTGAATTGCGCATTTATGTGCGGAAACGGAACGAAAACGGAAGCGCGTGGGCATGCATGGCATCATGTATAGCCACAACTGTCTCTATGCCTAGATGAAAGGAGGCTGCTATGAAAACAAGCGTTTTCGCTCCGGCTAACGCGCATGAATTCATCGTTTCCGTTGACGCCAATGATCCGCAAATGGCGGGCACCATCTACCACCGCAGCCTGCCCCAAGGCCTTCCTTTTGGCGGAATTCCCTCGTTGGCTTTGGCTGTCGAGGACGTTCTGGACAGCCAAGAGGGCAGCACTCCCGTTGATCCGTTTGAGCGAGGGGCATACTCCAACGCCCAGGCCGGACAAGTGGCAACCTTCCGTCTGGACGTTCTGTTCCGTCAGCACAACAGCTGGCAGGGCAGGGTTACCTGGCTCGAGGAAGGCATTGAGACAAAGTTTCGCAGCTTTTTGGGACTGGTTTTCATTCTGAATGATATTTTGGCTGATGAAACGGCCTAGCTTGCATGTGTGAGCATGAGAGTAGTAGGTGAGAGATGAAACACGCAACCGACGCGGCGCTTGAAGAATCTACAAGCCGCTACAGCCTTTCAACGAAAGTGCTGTCTATTGCGCTTACCGTTGACAAGGCGGTTACCTTCACGGTGGCTCCTTACGACAGCGTCGATGAGTCGGGCTCCGAGCCTTCAGCTGTGGAAGTAACCTACAACGGCGTAGTCTTGATGGCTAACGGCGCTGGTCAGTACAGCTTTTCTCCCGTTGAGGGAGGCGCCCTGGTGGTAAAGGCCGTTCCCGCGGCGACCCCACGTGGACGGGTGAATTCGTGCCGGCGGTGCCGGGCACTCAGCCAATACCCTTCGGCGGCAAAGCGCAGCTGGCAACGCTTTAGGTTGTGTATTATCCTCGGCCCCGATTATATCGGGGCCGTTTTTTCTCCTGTTCTGCTAAACTGTTAGCTGAGATGAACTTAGGAGAAACATGAGCAATTGCTGTGAGCCCGGCAAAGAGATGCCGGACATTTCAATAGATTCCATGGGCGAGGGCCGCGTGGCGGTGCACATTGATGATGCGGCTATGACCTTGGCTGACCTGCCCATTGGCAAAAATGCTGTCATCTGCCAAGTTGGCGGCGAAGGTTCGCTGCGTCAGCATTTCCTGGATATGGGGCTTATCCCCGAAGCCTCCGTTACTATGGTGAAGCATGCTCCCATGGGCGACCCCGTGCAGGTGCGTATTCATGGTTACGAGTTGACGCTGCGCCTGGAGGACGCCGCGCGCATTAGCGTGCGCGACGTGATGGACGAAGAGGCAGCTAATGCTGCGAGCCATCCGCGCAACACGGGCAATCCTCTAAAGAACGGCGTGTTCCCGGGTGGGCATCCTCACGAGGTTGAGCATCCTGGCCTGGGCGAAGGCGGTCGTTTCCATGACGCCGCCTCGGAGAGCCCGCTGCCTCTTGACCAGACGCTGACATTCGCTTTGGTGGGCAATCAGAACTGCGGCAAAACCACCCTGTTCAACCAGCTTACCGGCTCTAACCAGCATGTGGGCAATTTTCCCGGCGTCACGGTGGATCGCAAAGACGGTCCTCTGCTGGGTCATGAAAACACACTGGTCACCGACCTGCCGGGCATCTACTCTATGAGCCCCTACTCCGCAGAGGAGATTGTTACCCGCCAGTTCGTGTTGGAGGACAAGCCCCGCGGCATCATCAATATCGTTGATGCTACCAATATTGAGCGCAATCTGTATTTGACCATGCAGCTGCTTGAACTGGGCGTGCCTATGGTTTTGGCCCTGAATATGATGGACGAAGTGTCTGCTAATGGTGGATCGGTGCTGGTCAATGAGCTGGAATCTCAGTTGGGAATTCCCGTTGTTCCCATTAGCGCCATCAAGGGCGAGGGCATCAGCGAGTTGGTGAACCACGCCATGCATGTGGCATACTATCGCGAGGCTCCCAAGCGCCAGGATTTCTGCGACGCGGCGGAAAACGGCGGCGCTGTGCACCGCTGCCTCCATGGCATTATGCACCTTATTGAGGATCACGCCAAGCGCGCGGACGTACCCCAGCGCTTTGCCGCATCCAAGCTGGCCGAGGGCGACCCTTTGGTTGCTCGTGTCCTTAAGCTGGATGATAACGAGCTGGAAACCATCGAGCACCTGGTTAAGCAAATGGAAACTGAAAGCGGTCTAGACCGCGCGGCCGCCTTGGCCCGCATGCGTTTTTCTTTCATTGAGCGTGTGTGTGGCGCCACGGTAGTGAAGCCGCGGGAAAGCCGCGAACATGCTCGTAGCCAGAAGATGGATCGCATTTTGACGGGCCGTTTCACCGCATTGCCCTCTTTCGTTCTCATTATGCTGGTGGTGTTCTACCTGACCTTCGAGGTTGTTGGCGCCTGGCTACAAGAGTTGCTGGAGATGGGCATTGGTTTCTTGAGTGATTTGTGCGCCCAGGTCATGGAGGCCGCCGAAGTGAACGAGGTGCTGGAGTCGTTCGTCATCGATGGCATCTTTGGTGGCGTGGGCAGCGTGCTTTCGTTCCTGCCCATCATTGCGGTTCTGTTCTTCTTCTTGTCGCTGCTTGAAGACAGCGGATATCTGGCCCGCGTGGCCTTTGTGATGGATAAACCCCTGCGTAAGCTGGGTCTTTCGGGTCGTAGCATTGTGCCTATGCTTATTGGCTTTGGCTGCAGTGTGCCCAGCGTTATGGCCAGTCGTACGCTGCCTTCTGAGCGCGATCGCAAGCTGACTATTATGCTGACGCCCTTCATGAGCTGCTCGGCCAAGCTGCCCATTTATGTGTTCTTGGGAGAAGCTCTTTTTCCTCAGCAGGCTGGTCTTGTTGTGGGCCTGTTGTACGTGTTGGGCATTGTTGTGGGCATTCTGGTGGCTTTTCTGCTGAGGAAGATTGCTTTCAAGGGCGAAGCCGTGCCTTTTGTTATGGAGCTTCCCAACTATCGCATACCTGCTCCCAAGAACGTAGCGCACCTGTTGTGGGATAAATGCAGCGACTTTTTGCATCGCGCTTTCACCGTCATTTTGCTGGCGGTGCTGATCATTTGGGCCTTGCAGACCTTTAGCTTTGGCTTGAACGTTGTGGATGATTCAGCCGAAAGCATGCTGGCTCAGATCGCTGGTGCTCTGGCGCCCCTGTTGTCCCCCTTGGGTTTGGGCGATTGGCGCGTGGCAACCGCTCTAGTTTCTGGCTTTATTGCCAAGGAGAGCGTGGTGGCTACCATGATTGTGCTGTATGGTGGCGCGGAAACTCTGGCGGCTCTGTTTACGCCGCTGATGGGTGTGTGCCTGCTGGTGTTCTGCCTTCTGTACACTCCCTGCGTGGCAGCCATTGCCAGCATCAACCGCGAGTTGGGCTGGAAGTGGGCCATTGGCGTGGCGTGCGGCCAGTGCCTGGTGGCCTGGATAGTGGCCTTTGCGGTGCGCTGCGTGGGCTTGCTGTTGGGCTTCGCGTAAGGCCGCCTGCTCCCCCATGACAAAAGCGCCCGGGGCATTTCTGTCACATTCGAAAGGATTCCCCATGGGAAAGCGCAAATACTTCTTTTTTGATTACGACGGAACGTTGGCTATTCCGCACACGAAGGATATTCCCGAAAGCACTCGTGAGGCCCTGCGCCTGCTGGAAGAGGCGGGCCATTTCTTGGCGCTGAATACGGGGCGCCTGCAGTGCAACGCACTGGAATACATTGAGAGCGCCGGTTTTCGCAACATTGTGGCTGACGGCGGCTATTCGGTGACTGTTGATGGGCAACTGCTGTGGATGCGCGGTCTTGACATGGAGCCGCTGAAGGCATGCCTGCGCAAGCTTGATGAAATGGGCATTCCCTGGGCAGTGACCTGCAAGAACGAACCCTGTCGCGTTACCAATAACGAGAAATTTTTCCAACTGGAAGACGATTATTACCTGCCTACCGTTTTGGATCCCGATATGACCATCGACGGTCTGACCCAGGCCTTCAAGGGCTATATTCCTTGTAGGTTCGCTGATCAGGAGGCCCTGCTGGCAACGGGCGTGCTTGATGGTGTGCCTTGGGTGACTTTCGGCCGCGACACGCTGTTCATCGAGCCGCTGAGCAAGGACGTGGGCATACGCTATCTCATGGATTACTACGGTGCGCCGCTGGAAGATGTGGTGGTGTTCGGCGATGGCAAAAACGATATCAGCATGTTTTGTCCCGAATGGACTAGCATTGCCATGGAAAATGCCGTGCCCGAGTTGAAGGCCCGCGCCAACTACGTGACCGGCCCCTGCGATGGCGATGGCATCCTGGATGCTTGCAAGCATTTCGGCTGGTTGTAACGGTAATGAGACAAAAATGCCCCGGGCGAAATTGTCTCATTGGGCGTCTGCTACAATGAGGCTGTGCTTTCATGGAAAATAGGGAAGGAAAACCCGTGGACTGGACCGTTTTGGGCATTGAGCCCACTGCAGATAAAAAGGCCATCACGCTGGCGTATCGCGCAAAACTGAAGGAGACGAACCCTGAGGACAAGCCTGAGGAATTCAAGGCTCTGCGCGAGGCATACGAGCAGGCTTGCGAGTGGGCGGCTAAGCAGAGCGAGGACGATGATCAAGATTCTCGAGCTCCTAAAACCCCTGTTCAGCAATGGGCTGAAGACTTGGCTTCCCTTTACGCCAGCTTTTCTCGCCGCGTGAGCGTTGCCGCATGGCAAGAGCTGCTTGCGCGCGACGAAGCCATTGCGCTCGATACGCGCCCTCAGATTGAAAACGCGCTATTGATGTTTCTGATGCGATTCAACAATCTGCCTCGCGAGGTGTGGCAGTTGCTGAACGATACCTTCCGCTGGCCTGAGCGCCGCGAAGAGCTGTACGAAAGCTATCCCCGCAGCTATGTTGACCGCATGCTCATTGATAGCGCCGTTTTTGGTCACATTCTGCCTCTGACGCTTTTCACTCCTGGCGAAAACGCCGAAGATGCCGATGCGTATCTGGACCTGTACCTGCAGGCGCGGCGTTGCGAGTGGGAGGAGCTGCCCGACCTGTTGGCCCAGATGGAGGCCTTATCCGAGAGCCACCCCTACGGTCAGGCGCTGCAGTATCGCGCCATGGTGACCGGTGGTGACCCCTTGGGCGTGGTGAAGCTGCTGGAGCTGAGCAACGAGTACCCCGATGACCGCTTCCTGAAGTCAGAGCTGGCTGATGTGTATCTGGAAGGTGAGTCGTGGGAGCAGTGCGAGGCGCTGGTGAATGAGCTGCGCGAGGACGACCGCAAGAACAGGCAGCTTATCTGGATGCTGGCGCAGAGCCTGGCGGGCCAGGGCCGTTATGCCGAGGGCGTGGAGCTGCTGGGCGACTTGATGCACCTGGCTGGCGGCGACCAGAAGGAGCTCATGGAGCTGGCCGACATTCGCAAAACATGGAACGAGAATCTGATCAAGCAGTATGAAGAGCGCCTTGAACAGGGCGAATGCGATGACAAGTTGCTGTTTGAGCTGTCATGGTGCTACTTGCAAAACGAGTACAATGAGAAGTCGGTTGAGCTTATTGAACGCATGGATAAAGACAACCTTGACCCCTACGAGTACTACAACCTGAGTTCGCAGGCTTACCTTTCCACTGAGCGTTTTGAAGAGGCCTTCGAAGATTCGAAGGCCCTGGTGGAAGTGGTGCGCGTCATGGAACCCGACGGCACCGAGAAGACCGAGAAGCGTTTGGCCCGATTCGCTGAGTTTATCGCTCGCTGCGGCGATGCCCTGTATGCGCAGAAGCGCATCGAGGATGCTCTTACGTACTATGAAGAGGCGGCCGCCGTGGACCCCGACAACCCCGAGCGTCTGACTCATTATTCCCGCGTTATGGCGTCGTTGAACCATTGGGCGGAGGCGGCAGAGGCGGCAGAGCGCCTGACGGAGATTTTGCCGGGTGCTTACCACGGCCAGTACCTGCTGGCGCAGTACTACTATGAGATGCGTAACGACCGCGACGCTTTCTACCACGTGAATCAGGCACTGGGCATGGAACGTGGTGACCTGGGCGTTTACGTGCTGCGCCTGCGCATATTGCTGCGCAACGGCGCGCTGCAGGAGGCGGTGGACGACCTGCGCTTCTTGGAGGACAGCCAGTGTGGCGAGTACCTTCCCATTATTTGGATGAAGGCCTTGTACGCCGAGGCCACCGACTACATTGACGAGGAAACCCCCGAAGAGGAGATTCCCCAGCCGGGCCAGCTGGATGACGGCACGCCGTTCCAGCTGGCCAATGGCAAAGAGGCCGCTTTGCAGCTGTATCAGCGCATTTACGAGCATCTGCAGCAGGGCGAAGAGATGGACTTTGCCGGTGAGGTTTGTTTCCGCTTGGCGTTGCTGTTGCAGGGCGAGGGCGAAGACGTTTCGGAAAAGCAGCTGGAGGTTTTGAACAAGGGCCTGGAGACCGACCCGCACAACGAAGACTGCCTTGACTTCAAGGGCTGGCTGCTGAAGAAGCTGGGCCGCAACGATGAGGCTATTGAAACGTACACGCAGCTGCAGAAGCTGCCGCATACGGGCGTTGAGCCTGAGCGAAATCTGGCGCAGCTGTACGCCAAGGACAGCAGGAGCCATGCAGACAAGGCGTTGGAATTTTACCTGATGGTGCTGGAAAAAGAGCCCGAAGACCCGGTGTCTTTGTACTACGCGGGCCTGTACGCCTACTATGTGCGCAACTTCATGCTGGCTGAAAACCTGTTCATGCGTGAAAAGGCCATTGAGCCTGATTGTACCGATAGCTATCGTCTGCTGAGCTTCGTGTACGAGGCTTGGGGACGCCTTGAGCGCGCTCTTGAGGAAGCCAACGAGCTGATTAGGGTTGCCAAAGAAGCCGATCAGGTGAAGCTGAGCAACTACAATCGCAAGGCGCATATCCTGCGCCGCATGGGCCGCTGCGATGAGGCGGTTGAGACCTGCTTCCAGGCCTCCTTCGCTGTTCCTTTCGAGGGTTCGTACGCTGAGGTTGCGGAGATTTATCGCCAGTTCGGACGCATTGAAGACAACGAGAGGCACTTGAGTCTGTGGGCGGAGGCCAACCGTCGTCACCCCAGCGACCCCCAAGATGCGGGCGGTTTGGCAGAGGCCCAGGTCATGCACTATCTCATGGCGGGCGACATGCGCAAGGCCAAGCACTTCGCGCGCACGGGGCGCTCGGTCATGACCGAGCAGCAGCGTCTTGCCATCGACCGCATTCTGGCAATTTACAAGAATGATCTGGCGGCGGAAGAGAAGGCCCTGCTGGCGGAAATGAAGCGCCGCGAGCGCGACGGCGGCGATAATGTGCAGGTCTACAGCTGGATAGCCAGCTTGAAGTGGCGCCAGGGCGACCACGAAACGGCGCGCCGTTATGCCCAGATGTGCCTGGAAGGCATTGAGGAAGAGCTGAAGCCCTTCGCCACAACGCGCCCGCTGTTCCTGTGCAAGCGCGCTGCCATGAACGCAATTGTGGGCAACATGGACCAGGCCTGGGCCGATCTTGCCGAGGCGCGTTCGTTGCCCTTGTGCGAACAGTGCATTTACTGCGCCTGCAAAGACGCCGACATCTTTGAGGCCGAGATTGAATACATCAGTGGTAATATGCAGGCCGCAAAGGAAAAAGCACTGGAGTTCCGAAAGAAATGGCCCGATGAGAACGACTTCCTGTCGCTGCTCAACGCCCTGCAATAAATGTGTCACTTGGGGACGGTTCTCATTTGATGCATTCCCTATGATTGAGAAAGAGTCTTATCTGTATGCTGGTTGGAATTGACCTTGGAACAACAAATAGTCTGGTAGCTTGCTTCCGTGACGGAAAAGCCCAGGTCATACCCAATAGACTGGGCAAGTTGCTCACGCCTTCGGTGGTTGCCATCGATGAAGACGGCATGATTTTGGTGGGCGAAACTGCCCGCGAATTCGGTATTTTGCACCCGTTGAGCGTAGCCAGCGTGTTCAAGCGCAGCATGGGCACCGACCGCGTGTTTGAGCTTGATGGCATGAAGTTTGATGCCGAGGAACTCTCTCGTTTCGTTCTGCGTTCCCTGAAAGAAGATGCGGAAGTGTTTTTGGGCTGCCCGGTGGACGAGGCTATCATCAGCGTGCCCGCATACTTCAACGACCTGCAGCGCAAGGCCACCAAGCGCGCCGGCGAGCTGGCGGGCCTGAAGGTGAGCCGCATCATCAATGAACCCACCGCCGCAGCTATCGCCCATGGCGTGGGCGGCAACGCTGCGCGCCCCACCGCCGATGGCGCTGCTCAGGGCGTGGGCGTGGTGTGCGTGGAGGCCAGCAACGAAGACCCCGTCGATGAGCGCTGCCTGGTGTTTGACCTGGGCGGCGGCACGTTCGACGTGTCCATCCTTGAGTTCTTCGCCTGCATTATGGAGGTACACGCCATTGCCGGCGACAATTTCATCGGTGGCGAAGACTTCACCGACCTTTTGGCCACCATGTTTTGCGCCCGCGTGGGCGTGGCCCGCATTCTGCTGGACGAGCGCACCCAGGCCGAGCTCATGAAGGCGGCCGAAATTGCCAAGTGCAAGTTCAGCGAAAGCGAAAAAGTGACCATGACCTGCACCATTAATGGTCAGATGCATTCCGAAGACTTCACGCTGGATGAATACGAGCAGTCGTGCCAGCCTCTGCTGGAGCGCCTGCGCAGGCCCATCGAACGCAGCCTGCGCGATGCCGATGTGCATCTTGACCAGCTTGATCGCATCATCCTTGTGGGCGGCGCAACCCGTCTGCCTGTGGTGCGCCGTTTCGTGGAGAAGATGTTTCATCGCGCTCCCGAGGCGCTGGTTGACCCTGATACCGCCGTTGCGCTGGGCGCCGCATTGCAGTGCGGCATGAAGATGCGCGATGCTGAGATTTCCGAAGTGGTTCTTACCGACGTGTGCCCTTTCACGCTGGGCACCGAGGTGGTGGCTGGCAACGGCACCTTTGAGGAACCCGGCCATTTCCTGCCCATCATTGAACGCAATACCGTGATTCCTGTGAGCCGCCGCCAGCGTGTGAGCACCGCTCATGACAATCAGTCCCAGGTGGTGGTGAAAATCCTGCAGGGCGAAAGCCGCATGGCCGCTAACAACCTGCTGCTGGGCGAGATTACCGCTGCGGTGCCGGTGGGTCCTCGTGGCGCGGAAGCCATTGACGTGGTGTTCACCTATGACCTGAATTCCCTGCTTGAGGTTGAGGTGACCATCGTTTCTACCGGCGAAACCACCAAGATGGTGGTGCAAAACGAAGAGCACAAGCTGTCTGATGAGGAAGTTGCCCGTCGTTTCGAGCGTCTGGCGTACCTGAAGCAGAACCCGCGCGAAGACGAGGCCAACCGTCTGCAGCTGTTGCGTGGCGAGCGTCTGTACGAGGAATCCACGGGCGAGCGCCGCGAGATCATCGACCGTGCCATGATGGAGTTCGACCGCGTGCTGAACCGCCAGGACTTCTACGAGATTGAGGTGGCGCGCGAGCGCCTGCGCAAGTTCCTGGATTCCCTGGAGGGGTAGAGGAACCGTCCCCAAGTGACACGTTCTGTATGAAAAGGAGCGTCCTATGGACCAGTACACTCAGGGCTTGATGGACTTCATTCAGGCTAATCCCTGCAACTTTTTTGTTGTCGCGTCTCAGGCGGCGCAGTTGGATGCGGCAGGGTACGTGCGCCTGGATGAAAGTGCCGAATGGAACATCGTGCCTGGTGGGAAGTACTATGTGACCCGCAATGGATCGGCGCTGGTGGCCTTCCGCGTGCCTGTGCAGGTGCAGCCCCAGGCTCCGTTGCCCTTCCTGATTATGGCGTCCCACAGCGACGCTCCCACGCTGCGCATCAAAACCAACCCTGAGATTGTGACGGCAGGTGCCTACACCACCCTCAACGTGGAACTGTATGGCGGCGCCCTGCTGAGCACCTGGTTTGACCGCCCGCTTTCTGCGGCCGGCCGCCTGATGGTGCGCACGCCCGAGGGTCCGCAGATGCGCCTGGTGAACCTGGATCGCGACCTAATGGTTATTCCCAGCCTGGCCATCCATCAGAACCGCAAGTCCAACAGCGGCTACGAATATAACGTGCAAAAAGACCTGCTGCCCCTGTTCGGTAACGGTCAGGCGGGCCGTATTTTGACGCTGGCCGCAGAAGCGGTGGGCGTGGCGGAAGAAGATGTTCTGGCCCATGAGCTGGTGCTTTATCCGCGTATGGCGCCTTGCGTTTGGGGTGCGAGCGAAGAGTTCATCAGCGCGCCGCATCTGGATGACGTCCAGTGTGCCTACGCATCGCTGACGGGCTTCCTGGAGGCCGGGGCTGCAAACGCCGCCGACCCCTTTATTCCCGTGCACGTGGTATTTGACAACGAAGAAGTTGGTTCGGGCACCAAACAGGGCGCCGCATCCACCTTCTTGCGCGATACCCTGGAGCGCTTGGCTGAAGCGCTGGGTTGCTCGCCGGCGCAGTACAAGCGCGCGCTGGCTGCCAGCTTCATGCTTTCGGGCGACAACGGCCACGCGCTGCATCCCAACTACCAGGAGAAATGCGATCCTACCAACCGCCCGGTGCTGGGTGGGGGCGTGCTTATCAAGCATGCAGCCAACCAGAAGTACACCACCGATGCGGCTTCCGAGGCCATTGTGCGCACGCTGGCGGAGCAGGCGGGCGTGCCGGTGCAAGACTTTGTCAACCGCTCCGATGAGCCCGGTGGCTCCACTTTGGGCAACCTGTCCAGCGCCCAGGTTGCGGTGGCAACGGCCGATGTGGGCGTGGCGCAGCTGGCCATGCATTCTTCCTACGAAACCTGCAGCGCAGCAGATACCGCGCATTTGGTGGCTTTGGCCCGCCAGCTGTTCAGCGGCAGCGCTCTTGCCGACATTCGCGCAGCTCTTTGCTAGTTTCTGAAACAATTTCGCGTTACACTGATACCAACTGATAACTCAACGGAAAGGCGTAAACATGAAGGTCATTACCATTAGCCGCGAGTACGGAGCTGGCGGACATACCATTGGTCGCCAGGTTGCTGAGCGCCTGGGCGTTGAGCTGTACGACCGCGACATCATTTTGAACACCGCCCGCGAAAGCGGCCTGGATATTGAGCAGATTATGCAGGAGGAAGAAGTCATGCGTAAGCGCGACTCCATCTTGCGAGCCATTCGTCCTGCGGCCTTTGACGTGAAAGACACCGTGTTCGAATACGAGCGCCGAGCCATTATTCAGCTGGCACTGCAGGGTCCCTGCGTTATCTTGGGCCGTTGCGCCAACGCCATCCTGGACGAGGTGAAAATCGATCACATGAGCATCTTCCTGTTTGCCGATGAAGAGGCTCGCCTGCCCCGCGTGAAGGAGCTGCTGGAGACGGAAGACACCGAGCAGGCTCGCCGCGTCATGCGCAAGATTGATACCGGCCGTCATGCTTATTTCGAGTGCTACACGGGTCATCGTTGGGGCGACATGCACGAGTATGATTTGTCTTTGAACACGGGCTCTTTGGGTATTGATGCTTCTGTTGATATGATTTGCAAGGCTGCCGAGCAGGCCTAATTTCTGCAATTGCGCGAAAACGAAAGTCCCTCTTCGGAGGGGCTTTTTATTATGTGTCACTCGGGGACGGTTCTCAATTGACACATTTTTGTCGCGCTTATTCGCAGAGTGCCACCTGGGGGCAGTGGGCCAGAACCGCTTCGCGACCGCTGAACAGCAGGCCCTGGGCCGTCATGTCGCGGCCAATCGCCAGGTATTCGCCGGCGCCTTCGGTAATGCGCTGAATTTCCTCGGGGGTTAGAGCGCGGGTCGCCCGAGCGGGAGAACCCAGCACCAGCATACCGTCGGGAATGCGCGCCGTGCCAGTGACCAGGGCACCTGCGCCAATAAGGCAGCTGCGCCCCACTTCCGCGCCATCCAGCACGGTGGACCCCATGCCCACCACGCAGCCGGCGCCAATGGTGCAGCCGTGAAGAATGGCCCCGTGCCCCACGGTGACGCCTTCGCCTATCTGGCACAACCCGTTGCGGTCGACGTGAATGCACACATGCTCCTGCAGGTTGGAGTTAGCGCCCACCACCACGCGTCCGTCGTAGTCGCCGCGGGCGGCGGCACCATGCAGCACAGTGACGTTTTCGCCAATTTCCACCTCGCCTACCAGGCATGCGGTGGGAGAAATCATGGCGCTTTCGGCCAGCTTAACGGCGCGGTAATTCATGCGGCCTCCAAAAAAGATGACAAATGATGGGGTAATTTGTCATCATAATACGCGTAGAAAGAAAAGAAGGGAAGGGGAAGAGGTGACCAAGGCAACGCGCATACGCTTTGTGGTAGCGGCGGCATTGCTGCTGGTTATGGTGGCGTGCGTGGCGCTGTTCGCTGCCTGCGGTCCGGCCCTGTTTCCCGGCTACCGATGGGCATCTCGCACCCTGATGGGCGCTTTGGCCATCCTTACGGGTTGGGTGCCGTTTTCCCTGTGCGACTTCTTGCTGGTGGCGTTGGTGCTGGCGGCTGCGGCGGGGCTGGTGGTTGCCTTGGTGCGTGGCCATTCGCTGCTGGCGTGGCTTTCCCATGTGATGGTGACTGCCGCAGCGCTGGCAACCTTGGTGGTGTGCGGATGGGCCTTGAACCATTACGCGCCGCCCCTATCAGAAGAAATGGGCCTTGATCTGGAGGAATATTCCGCCCAGCAGCTTTATGACGCAACGGAATACTATTGGCAGCGTGCGGCGGATGCGGCCCTGCAGGTGGAGCGCAACCCCGAAGATATGACCTTGGTGCGCCAGCCCTTTCAGCAGCAGGCCGAAAAGGCCGGTGCGGCGTATGCGCCCCTGGCCAGCCGTTATGACGTGTTCGCGGGCGGTTGCACCGTGCGTGTGAAAGAGCTTTCCCTGCTGGGCGACGCTTTGCTGCATATTGGCTCCGACGGCATTTCCGTTCCCTTGACGGGCGAGGCAAACGTGCCCGCCAACTGCGCCGTTGCCACCCAGGAGTTCAACATGTGCCACGAGGCCGCTCATCGCTTAGGGCTAGCCGCCGAGGAAGAGGCCAACTTCGCCGCCTTCGTAGCCTGCACTGCCAGCGATGACCCCAATTTCCAATATTCCGGCTACTACCGCGCCTTCATCGCTTGCTATTCCGCATTGGTTGCCAACTATCCAGAGGCGGTGAACACGCTGTTCGCTAGTGAAAACGCCACCCAGGGCAAGGTTTTGGTAGTGTGTGACATGTTGGACATGGATGCCCACTACGCTGCCTACGAGGGATCCGCCAACGATGCCGGCCAGGCCGTCAACGACGCATATCTGAAGGCATTCGGCGAAAATGCGGGCGTGCAGTCGTATGGTTTGTGGGTCGATTACCTCATTGCCTGGCACGTTTCATAATCTGCCGCTGCGCGACTCCCAAAGGCGGGTAAAATAGACCTGACATAAAACCAGGCCGTAAGGGGAGGAGCTCGTATTATGAGGAAGATCATCACCGCCGTGGTGCTTGTGGCACTGTTGATTGCCGGCGCTTTTTTCTTGTCAGAAAGAGTGTTTAAGCAGCCGCAGAACGAGATGACCAGCATTACTTTCACCCAAGTTGACGATCAAGGCCAGACAAACCTTGACGTGAAGATCACCCGCGAAGGCGATAAAGCCAAGGTCCATGCGGCTGGCGCGTTGCTGGGCGACAAAGAATACGATATCCAGGTGGAGAAAACCCTGTTTTCAAGTGCAGAAGACCTGGTTGAAAGCTTGAAGGTTGGCATGTGGAAGAGCTTTTCCACCGAGCCTATCGAAGTTCCGGCGGGCCAGGTTGGCGTTCTGATCACGTATGCTGACGGTTCGTGCATTTCGGCTACCAGCGAGGGGCTTCCTGCTGGAACTGCCCAAAAGGCCATTGAGACGGTGGACAAATGGACAAAAGACCTGATTTCCGGTCAGCTGGGCACAACGGGAAATCCGCTGCTTGACCTGTTCAAGCTGTAGGCGCCGCGGCGCGTAATGGGAATAATGCCTGCGCGCGATGCGCGGGCCTACTGATAGGAGAAGATTATGGCAGAAGAAAAAACCGCTGTTGTAGGCGTTATTTTGGGCAGCGAGTCTGACCTGCCGGCAATGCAGCCGTGCATGGATCAGCTGGAGGCTTTCGGCATTCCCTACGAACTGAAGGTTGCCAGTGCTCACCGCAAGCCCCTGATTGTGCATGAGTGGGCCGCCGGTGCTCACGAGCGCGGCATGAAGGTTATCATCGCCGCTGCTGGCAAGGCTGCTCATCTGGGTGGCGTTGTTGCCGCATACACCCCCTGCCCCGTTATCGCTGTGCCCATGAAGACCAGCGACCTGGGCGGCCTGGACTCTCTGCTGTCCATGGTGCAGATGCCCAGCGGCGTGCCTGTTGCCACCGTGGCCATCAACGGTGCCAAGAATGCAGCTATTTTGGCTGTTCAGATGCTGGGTACCGGCTGCGATGAGTGCCGTCAGAAGATTATCGACATGAAGGCTCAGATGGCCGAATAAGGCTTTGGGCCGTTCGTTTCGACCAAAACGCCTTATTGAACAAGTTGTGCTTTTGAAGAAGAACAAAAGGAACGTGTCATGAAGAAGTTTTTGATGGGCAACGAAGCCTTCGCTCATGCCGCTCTTGAGGCTGGCGTGAACGTGGTGGCTGGTTACCCGGGCACCCCTTCCTCCGAAGTGGTGGAAACGGTGGCAAAACTGCACGCGGCGGGTGTTGCCGAAGGCGTGCACGTTGAGTGGTCCACCAACGAGAAGGCGGCCCTTGAGCTGCTGGCCGGCGCATCTTACGCGGGCGCCCGCACGCTGTATACCTGCAAGCAGATGGGCCTGAACGTGGCCAGCGACCCCCTGATGTGCGTAAACTACGTGGGCATCAAGGGCGGCATGGTGCTGTATGTGGCCGATGATCCCGGCCCCATCTCTTCCCAAACCGAGCAGGACACCCGCCGTTTTGCGGCTTTCGCCAAGGTGCCCGTGCTTGACCCCGCCACCCCCGAGCAGGGCTTTGCTATGATGAAGGAGGCCTTTGAGCTGTCCGAGCGCTATGGCACTCCCGTTATCGTGCGCCCCACTACCCGCATTTGCCACGCGTCGGCGTTTTTCGACGTGGCCGAGCGCACCGTGGCTCGCCCCGTTCCCGAAGAGGGCTTCGTGCGCGATTCTAAGTGGGTCATTTTCCCTGCGCGCGCTTTGGCTGCGCATCATGATATCAACAAGCGCCTGCCTGAAATTGGCGCCGAGTATTCCGTGGGCGACCGTGCCACGGCTTTCAACCCCGTGATGCGCGGCGGCGACCGCCAGGCTCCCGATGCCGTGCTGGGTATTGTGGCTGGCGGCGTATCTACCGCCTATGCCCGCGAGGCGCTGGAAATGGTGGAGGCTCGCGCCGCTGAGCTGGGAGTTTCCGTTCCTGCATACAAGTTCATGCAGGTGGGCACCCCGCACCCCTTCCCTCAGGATCTGGCGGTCTCTTTCGCTGAAGGCCTCACCGATATTCTGGTGCTGGAAGAGCTGGACGGCGTGCTGGAAGACGAGCTGCTTCGTCTGGCCGGCTTGCGCCATTTGGCCTACAACGTTCATGGTCGCGTGACGGGCGAAGTTCGCGCCGCAGGCGAAAATGACGTTGACGATATTGCTGCCCGACTGGCCTGCTACCTGGGCATTCCCCAGTGCGGCCCCGTTGAGCCCGCCGTGGTGTACGATGCCGCCGATGCGCCGCTGCCGGTGCGTCCGCCGGTGCTGTGCGCTGGTTGCCCCCATCGCGGCAGCTTCTACGCGGTGAAGCGCGCTTTGGGCAAGACGCCTGCCATTTTGTGCGGCGATATTGGCTGCTACACGCTGGGTAACGCCAAGCCCCTGGATGCTGTGGATACTTGCTTGTGCATGGGTGCAGGCATCACCATGGCGCAGGGTTTTTCCGTGGTTGACCCGGGCAAGAAGGCGCTGGCTTTTGTTGGCGACTCCACCTTCTTCGCAAGCGGCATGACCGGTGTGGCCAACGCGGTATACAACCAACATGACATCACCATTGTGGTGCTGGATAACGCCACCACCGCAATGACGGGCGCTCAGCCCCATCCGGGCACGGGC
Source organism: Eggerthellales bacterium (assembly GCA_029219345.1). Lineage (GTDB taxonomy): Bacteria > Actinomycetota > Coriobacteriia > Coriobacteriales > Eggerthellaceae > CAKUOV01. Next base: position 6,468 of record JAQXTF010000017.1, on the reverse strand, counting down.
CAGACTCTTATGGGTCCCAAGAGCGAACCCATTTCCATTGCCGCCACGCTGGCTACATTGGGCGTGAAGTGCATTGAAACCGCCAATCCGCTGAACTTGGAAGAGAGCATCGTCGCCGCTCAGCGCGCCATTGACTTCGAGGGACCTTCGGCTCTGATTTTTGTGGAGCCTTGCATTCAGCTGAAGAAGCCCAAGCCCGCCGCCCAAATTGATACCCAAACTTGCACAGGATGCAAGAAGTGCATCAACGAAATTGGCTGCCCCGGCATTGGCTTTAACGTGTTTGCCGAGGGACCTAAGAGCGGCAAGCGCGGTCAGGCGTTTGTGGATGCTGGCTTGTGCAACGGCTGCGGTCTGTGCACGCAGGTATGCCCTTCGGGCGTGATTACTCTTCCCGCAAAGGAGGCCGCAAATGCTTAATATTCTGCTTGCAGGTGTTGGTGGCCAGGGTACTGTTCTGGCAGCAAAAGTGCTGGCCCAGGCCGCGCAGGACAAGGGTTGGCACGTGCGCACCGCCGAGACTATTGGCATGGCTCAGCGCGGTGGCAACGTGACCTCTCATGTGCGCATGGGCAACAAGGGCGAGCAGGTGAATTCTCCCCTGATTGCTCGCGGAACCGCCGACATGGTGATTGCCTTTGAGCCCGCCGAGGCTGCTGCTGCGCTGAAGTATCTGGCTCCCCACGGTGTGGTGGTAACTGCTACCACTGGCGTGCAGCCGGTGACGGCGGCTTTGTCCAAGCAGCCTTACGTGGCTGCAGGTGTGGTTGAGCAGATGCAGCGTCTGCTGGGCGATCGTCTGGTGCTGGTTGACGATGCTGACCTGGTAAAACAGGTTGGCACCATCAAGGTGCTCAACACCATTTTGCTGGCAAGTGCTGTGAAAACGAGCCAGCTTCCTTTGAATTTTGATGAGCTGCGCGCCGCCATCAAGGCGTGCGTGAAGCCGCGCTTCGAGGAGCTCAATTTCGGCGCTGTTGCGCTGGTCGAGGGCTAGCAACAACAAACATCCCAAGGGAGGGGGCGGTTCTTGCGAATCGCCCCCCTCCCTTTTTTAAGGTCAGGGGGAGTTTCAAAAAAATCAGATTTCCCCCTCTTAGTCGTGCTAGCAGCGCAAATCTGAGAGAAAGCGGCCTTGCAGCTTCGCTTTTGGGAAGAATGCGTCCACCTTAATGCTTCTTCTCGGCGGATTCCATCGCTTATGGGTCTACAATTTCTTCAGTATAAAAGTGGGAAAGGATCCCCTATGTTCACTATCGGATGCCATTTGTCCAGCTCAAAGGGTTATGCCGCCATGGCAAAACAGGCGGCTTCCATTGATGCCAACACCTTCCAGTTCTTCACACGCAACCCTCGTGGCGGCAAAGCGAAGGCCATTGACCCTGCTGATGTGGCGGCATTTCAGCAGCTGGCGGCAGAAAGTGGCATTGTGACCTTCCTGGCGCATGCGCCGTATACCCTGAACCCGGCTTCCGACAAGCAGCAGACCTGCAACTTTGCCCGCGAGGTGTTGGCCGACGACCTGCAACGCATGGAGGCAACTCCCGGCCAGATGTACAACATGCATCCCGGCAGCCACGTGGGTCAGGGCGCGGAAGTGGGCATCGCGAAAATCGCCGCCACCCTGAACGAGGTGCTGCAGGCGCCCCACACCACCACGCTGCTTCTGGAGACCATGGCGGGGAAGGGAAGCGAAGTGGGCCGCAGCTTTGAAGAGCTGGCGGAAATCATTGCGCGCATTGACTCTGGCCTGCGCCAGCAAGTGGGCGTGTGCCTGGACACCTGCCATGTGTGGGATGCAGGCTACGACATTGCGAGCGACTTGGACGGTGTGCTACGCCAGTTTGACCAGGCCATCGGCATGGATCGCTTGCGAGCTATCCATCTGAACGACAGCATGAACCCCTGCGGCGCCCACAAAGATCGCCATGCCGCCATCGGCGCGGGTCACATTGGCTTCGATGCCCTGCATGCGGTTGCGCGTCATCCGCAGCTGGCAGGGTTGCCCTTCTTTTTGGAAACGCCCCACGATACCCTGGCCGGCTACGCAGAGGAAATCGCCCGCTTGAGGGCACAAAAAATGTGTCAATTGAGAACCGTCCCCAATTGACACATTTGTGATTAGTCCCAGTTTTCCTGTTCAACGGTGAACGCGGCGTATACGGGAGCATCGGTCTCTTTGCCAATGGCCTCGCGCGGATGGCAATAAGCCAGCTCTATCAGGAAGGCCAGGCCGCCTACCTTGGCGCCGCACTTTTCAATCAGATGCGTCTGCGCAATGGCAGTGCCGCCAGATGCCACCAGGTCATCCACCAGCAGAACAACGTCGTCGGGGCCCAGGGCGTCGGCGTGAATGTGCAGCGTGTCGGTGCCGTATTCCAGGCCATAGCTTTCGGAAATGGTGTTGCGGGGCAACTTGCCCGGCTTGCGAGCAGGTACAAAGCCGACGCCCATCTGCAGTGCAACGGGAGCACCCAGAATGAAGCCGCGAGCTTCGGCACCCACAACCTTGGTGATGCCAGCGTCTTTGAAGGCTTCGCAAATCTCATCAACCAGCGCCTTAAAAGCGACGGGATTGGCAAAAACGGGAGTTACATCCTTGAACATAATGCCCGGCTGGGGGTAGTTGGGCAGGCTGATAATCAAGCTTTCGTAATCGACAGTGCTCATGGGCAATCCTTCTCGCGTAGAACAAAACAGCGTAATTGTACTACTGCGCAGCGCTAAAAGGCGTACAATGAGAGCATGTTCACGGTTAACAGGAAACCGTAGGAAACCCAGGTGCGCGCGTTGCCAACCTCACGCCCGCACGCACCGCGATTGAAAAGAGGCCAGACATGGATATGTCCCAGGAGCAGTGGGCCCGGGTCACTGCGCAATTCGCAACGCTCAAGGAGCGTTCTCCCTTCTACGCGAAGAAATTCGCCGACTTCGATCTTACCGAAATCAAGACAATGGAAGACTTCCGCAAGCTTCCCTTCACTGATAAGGGCGACCTGCGCGACGCATACCCTCTGGGAATCGCCGCAGTTCCTCCCGAGAAAATCGTGCGTATTCACAGCTCTTCGGGCACCACGGGCACTCCCGTAATCATCCCCTACACCCAGAAGGACGTTGACGACTGGGCAACCATGTTCGCCCGTTGCTACGAATATGCTGGCATCACCCCCGAAGACCGCGTGCAAATCACCCCTGGCTACGGCCTGTGGACCGCAGGCATCGGCTTCCAGGTGGGCTGCGAGAAGCTGGGCGCTATGGCTATCCCTATGGGCCCCGGCAATACCGACAAGCAGCTGCAGATGATGCAGGACCTGGGCTCCACCGTCCTGTGCGCCACCAGCTCTTATGCGCTGCTGCTGGCTGAAGAAATTGCCAAGCGCGGCATTGGCGACAAGGTGAAGCTGCGCAAGGGCGTCATTGGCTCCGAGCGCTGGGGCGACAAGATGCGCGCCCGCATCGCCAACGAGCTGGGCGTTGAGCTGTACGACATCTACGGCCTGACTGAGATTTACGGCCCCGGCATTGGCATCAACTGCCAGGCCGATAGCGCCATGCACATCTGGAGCGACTTCGTATTCGTGGAAATCGTGGACCCCAAGACCGGCGAGCCCGTGCCCGATGGCGAAGAAGGCGAAATTGTGCTGACCACCCTGCAGAAGGAAGGCGCGCCGCTGATTCGCTTCCGCACCCACGACCTGAGCCGCTTCGTGCAGGGCGATTGCCCCTGCGGTCACAACGAACATCCGCGCATTGACATCATCACCGGCCGCACCGACGATATGGTGAAGGTGAAGGGCGTTAACATGTTCCCTGCTCAGTTCGAGGAAATTCTGGCCTTCGTTGATGGAGCATCTTCTGAGTACCAGATTATGATTGACCACCTGAACGGCCGCGACATCCTGACCTTCTTCTTTGAGACCGAAGCTACCGGCGAAGAAAAGGAAAAGGTGCAAAAGCAGCTGGCCGCCGTGTTCAAGGCCAAGCTGGGCATGACGCCGGAGGCAAAGGGCGTCGCCATTGGCGAGTTGCCCCGCTCCGAGAAGAAGACCAAGCGCATCTTCGACAACCGCTATTAAGCGGGCGCAGGACGCCCTCTTTCGAGGTCCCCGCTCTGCTTGTTGCCTGCGGCAACAGCGCGCTCTTTCATTTTTTAATCACCGGGAAGCCGTCCTTGGACGGCTTCCCTTTTTTAGTTTTCAAAGGACCCCAGAAATAGGTCGTCCCGTGCCCGCTTAGCGTTAATCCCCCAGGCGCTTGGGATTCTTTGAGGGCGGGAAGCTTATGGCGCGCCCATGCTGAAAGAGGGGGCTGGGACTTGGGAAAATGTGTTGATGACGTTGAGATTTAGCCTGATGGGGGAAGCGCTGGTAAAATGTTTAATTCGGTTGCCAGTATGGCTTCTTTGTTTAAATGATTTCCCTTTGCAAGGGTTTAAGGAGTTACCTATATGGCTTTTGTTCGCAAAGACAAAGAGCAAGAGGCTCATCAGCGTTATCAGGTGCTGCAGGGCAATTCCATGGATCGTTATTCTCGCAACAGCGGCGTGTATGCCGAGAAGAAGGCCGCTATTCTTGCTGAATACTCCCGCAACAACAGCGCCAATTACACGCATAAGCGTGCCAAGAAGGGCAGCCTCGGCAAGAAGATTGCCATTGCTGTTTTGAGCTTGCTGTTCGTGGGTGTTTTGGGTGCGGGTACCGCATTTGCTCTGTTCGTTAACGGTATTGCCGAGGGTCTGTCGGGCACTTACACCGAGCAGGAAAAGTTTCAGATTCAGGAAGCCCTGGTGGAGTCTAATATCAACGAGCCGTTCTATATGATGCTTATTGGTGGCGACGCTCGTGATGACTTGAACGGTCGTACCGACACCAACATTCTTACGCGCGTGGATCCTAATACGCGCACTGTTACCATGATCTCCATTCCGCGTGACACCAAAATTAACTACAAGGGTTCTACCATGAAGTTCAACGCGGCCTTTGTGTACGACGGCGTGGCAGGCACCATTTCTGCGGCATCCGATTTGTGCCACGTGGATATTTCCCACTACGCATTTGTTGACTTCTATGGCTTTGTTGACCTGGTAACCGCCGTTGACGGTGTTGAGGTTGATGTTCCTGTTCGCATCGACGACCCCAATGCAGGTCAGTGGGTTATTGAGGCGGGCCACCAGAAGCTTAACGGCTGGGAAGCGCTGATCTTCGCGCGTTCTCGTGCTTACGCGGACGGCGATTTTACCCGAACCTCTAACCAGCGTCTGCTTATTGAGGCTTTGGTGAAGAAGGCCGTCTCGCTTCCGCCGACCGACCTGATGAATGTGGTAATGACCGCTGCGAAGTGCGTTGAAACCGACCTTTCGGTGGTTGACCTGTTTGGCCTGGCAAAGAAGTTCAAGGATGGCTTTACCATGTATTCCGCCATGGTGCCTTCCACTACGGCAATGATTGATGACATCTCGTATGTTATTGCCGATACTGGCACGCTGGATAAGATGATGAAGATTGTGGATCAGGGCGGCGATCCCAATACCGTTGAGAATTACAACGGATCGCAGATAGGTTCGGCGCTTGAACAGTAAACGAAGAGGCGGCTCGGTGAGCCGCCTCTTTTTGGATGCAGGGCAAAGGATGTGACAAATAAACCTGAGTTAATTGTCACATCCGGGGTGTTTAGCGATAGCCGTCAGGGTTGTGGGACTGCCAGTTCCAGCTGTCCAGACACATGCGCTCCATGTCGTATTCCGCAACCCAGCCCAGCTCGGTGCGGGCCTTGTCGCAGGCTGCGTAGTTCTCGGCAATGTCGCCCTCGCGGCGGGGCTTGAAGGTGTAGGGAAGCTCGTGGCCGCAAGCCTTTTCGTAGGCGTGGATGATGTCCAGAACGCTGGAGCCCTTGCCGGTGCCAAGGTTGAAGATGCCAACACCACGGCGGCTGCCGTCTTCGCCCGGTTCGCCCGCAATGGAGCCCAGGCCTATGGGTTTGCCAGTGCCAATTTTGCCAGCCATCCAGCGCAGGGCGGCTGCGTGGCCGCGGGCCAGGTCAACTACGTGAATGTAGTCGCGCACGCCAGTGCCGTCGGGGGTGGGGTAGTCGTTGCCGAACACGCCAATGCTAGCCAACTTGCCAACGGCAACCTGAGCAACGTAGGGAACCAGGTTGTTGGGAATGCCCTTGGGGTCTTCGCCAATCAGACCGCTTTCATGGGCGCCAATGGGGTTGAAGTAGCGCAGCAGCACTACGTTCCATTCGTTGTCGCCAATGTAGAGGTCGGTGAGCACCTGCTCCAGCATGCTTTTAGTTTGGCCATATGGGTTGGTGGCCTCGTGCTTGGGGCAATCTTCGGTGATGGGAATAAACTCAGGCTCGCCATACACGGTGGCGCTAGAGCTGAAGATGATGTTCTTGCAATCATGCGCGCGGGCAACGTCGCACAGCACCAGGGTGCCGCCAATGTTGTTCCAGTAGTATTCC
>JAQXTF010000016.1 GCA_029219345.1 Eggerthellales bacterium | reverse complement strand
GGGGTTGGGACCTGCGTACACCTGCAGGGTGCTTTTCAGGGGCGCAATCAGGTTGTGAACAGGTGTCACCAAGGAGGTTCCCAGCAGCAAAACCAGGATGAAGATGTAAGGGCTCCATGCGCGAAGCCCTTCCTTGAACGTAATGCTGAATGCTGTGCATTCCGCCTGTTCAAGAGCGTATTCGGCGGGAATATTCTTGCCCGTCAGGGGCTTTGCCAGCAGCAGAATTGCCGCCATGGAGCACACAGAGCCCACAAGGTCGGGAAGCTCAATAGGCAGAAAATTGCCTGCGGCAAACCAGGGCAGCGCGTAGCTTAAAGCTGCCACGGTGGTCAGGGGAAGCATGCCCCGCAGGGCCTTGATGCCGCCTCCGCAGATGCACACCAAGAAGAAGGGTGATATGAGCGCCAGGGGCAGCTGAATCAGCACGATGTCGCTGGCCACGGCGGCGGGATCTACGCCCGTTACGCTGATGAGGGTGGCAGTGGGTACGCCTACCGACCCGAAGGCGGTGGGCGTGGAGTTCACCACCAGGCAGCCCACCACGGCGGCCAGGGGGTTAAAACCCAGGCCCACCATCATGGAGGCGGGAATGGCCACGGCGGTGCCGAAACCGGCCATGCCTTCCATGAAGTTGGAGAAGCCCCAGCCGATAAGCAGCGCCAGAACGCGCTTATCAGGGGAAATGCTGCCCAGCATGCCTTTGATGCGTTCCATGGCGCCCGTTTCCACGGTGATGTTGTAGGTAAACAGGGCGGCAATGATAACCAGGCAAATGGGCCACAGGGCGTTCAGCACGCCTTCCAAAACGGCGGTGCCCGCCCACAGCGCCGGCAGCTTCCAGGCGCCCACAGCCAGGGTGCACGCGAGAACCAGCGCCACCAAGCATGCCTTATGAGCAGGCATTTTCAAGACAGAAAGGGCTACTGCCAGCCAAATGATGGGCAGAAGCGCCGTTATGAAGGTCAAGATGGTCATGAAACCCGTTTCCTCAGGAAAAATATGCGCTGCTTATTGTGCCAGTTTTGGGGCGGCTTTGCCACGGCGCGGCGAAAATCGGGCGAGCGCGCAGTGGCTTGGCGGGAGCGTACACGGCGTGTGATATTAGGTCTATCACTTACCGTTGATTTTCGGCCGTTCACGCGTCAGTGATGCAAAAATGTTCAGTTATGCCTATGATTCTGTAACTGTCATCGTTCATGAAATAGGAGCGATTTCGGTGCAGCTCTCCTACTATGAAAGCTGCTTTATTGCGTCAATTGTGAGAGAGGGAAGAGGCGCTATCGCATGTTTTGTGCGCTTCTAAGGGATATTGCGTTTTGCGAGCAGTTTGCAACGCCGAATGGGTGGGCGGTGCGAAGCAGCATGGTATACGAGAATACTACTTACGAACTTTTTCACGATATCGTAAAACCGGCAAAGGATGACGGAATCGATATCCGTGTCTTTATCGGTTCCATCACCCACCTTCCTGCTATCGAAAAGGTCTTCGAACTCTATGAGCCTCAGGTAGTATTCCGCGCGGCAGCTCATAAGTATGTTCCCCTCATGGAGCGCCACGCCCGCGTTGAACAAGTCATAATTAGGCACAACTTCGGAAGTTGCTTGCTGAACACGATAAAAGCCCAGCTAGATAATGGTTTTGAGCTGGTTTTGAATAAATCCAAATGCGCATTGGGTAGAAAGAGACGCGACTCCGTTTCGCCTGCCGCGTCAATGATGGTGGCAGCGTAGTGATGACGCCCAGTTATGGATATGAAGATCAGGATGGCGTAAAACAGGGAAAGCTTACCGTTACTTCGAATCAGGGAACCGATTACGACAGAGCGAACATTCCCGATGGCGTTGATGATCCTGTTGCTTTCGAAAAGAAGTTTGGACAGGGCTCGAGCCATATTGCTGCAATTAGCGCCGACTTGGTTGACCATGGAAAAATAGTTGAAATAGAGCAGATTGATTTCGATAGGCTACCAAAGCGCTACTTCTATCGTTTTGTGAAGAGGGTCTTCGATATCGTTTCCTCCGCATGCGCATTGGTGCTTTTGGCTATCCCTATGGTAATTATTGCAGTTGCTATTAAGCTCGATAGCGAAGGTCCTGTTTTCTATCGCCAAGAGAGGCTCGGCCTTAACGGCGTTCCCTTCAAACTTATAAAGTTTCGCAGCATGAGAACCGATGCTGAAGCCAATGGGGCTCAGTGGGCACAAGAGGACGATCCAAGAATCACCAAAGTTGGTCACTTCATTCGAAATACCAGGTTAGATGAAGTTCCTCAGTTCTTGCAGGTAATCACAGGAAAGCTTTCTCTAATTGGGCCTCGTCCAGAGCGAGAGGTTTTTTATAAC
>JAQXTF010000015.1 GCA_029219345.1 Eggerthellales bacterium | reverse complement strand
GACCAATCAGGGTTAGCAGCCTGGATGGCATCTTCAATGCCCTTGATGTCAGCTACGCGGCTGTCATTGAAGGAGGTGCCAAAGGAAACAACCAGGATTTCCTTGTCGCCAATGTTGTCAGCGTTGCGGGGGTCGTCCTTGGAGGCATCGCCAGTGTCACGGCCAAAGTAATCGGGGTCGGCGTTTTCGCCTTCAACCATCTCCTGCTGAGCGGGGGTCAGCTTATCCCAAGCAGCCTTAGCTGCAGCACAGTCAGCATCGGTGGTGGCAGTGCGCTCCTGCACGTAGATCTTGTCAATCAGAGCAGCTACTTCATCAGCAGCCTTCTGATCTGCGGAAACGCTTGCGGAAGCAGCTGCGCTTGCGGAAGCGCTGCCCGAAGCACTAGAGCTAGAGCAGCCAGCAAGCATGCAGCAGCTCAGTGCCAGGGCGCAGGTAACGCCCAGTACAACCTGAAACTTCTTTTTCACTTTCTTGTTCTCCTTTTACTCGAAGGGGTTTCGGCTACACCACGAGCAAAAGGCCACCCAGACAACATCAACTCCTCATAGGAGAGGGCGAGGAATCAAACCTTGTAGCGCAGCCAGTTACTCGTGACGCGAACCTACGATATGCTGAAAGGCAGGTCTCCTGACTTACGGCGCAAATCTTAAGCCACCTTCCCAATTTCTCAGTGGCCAGAATGATTCCCTGAAGGCTTAAGCATGACCGCTTACAGTGACGAGTTCGTGCAGGACTTTCACCCGCTTCCCTTTTCACCGAATAGCTTCGGCACCTTTCGTACAAAATGGTAATTCCCGCAATTTCCCTTTTCAAGAGACATCCGTTGAAAAAGGCGCAGACGGTTTATTCGTTACAAAACCATACTAAAAGTAAGCAAAAGTCACCAATGCGTCAAAATAGGCATTCATTGAGTTGAGGTCGTATTTTTGTACCCTTTTTCAAGTATAATATTTAAATTCGTTTTAGTAAGGAGAAGCGGGTGAAACTCCCGCACGGTCCCGCCACTGTGAGACGGCTTTTTGAAGCCAAAAGTCAGATCGCCAAGCTAAATACGAGCCGCTTGAACACGCCGGATTTGCGTGAGGAGGCCCTCGATTTCCTCCCACGCGGTATAACAGGGAGGAACCTTATGAAAAAACTTGCACTAGCTTTTGTTGCCGTTTTAATGATGGCATTTTTGATGGTTGGCTGCAGCTCCAAAGCCAACTACACCGTAAACGACGGCGTCATTCAGGAAAATGGCACGTATACCATTCCTGTAACCCTGGAGGGCGGCAGCGGCAAAGCCAGCATTAACACCCCCATGAAAATCGTAGTAAAAGACAAAACCATGACTGCCACTGTGGTCTGGAGCAGCAAGAACTATGATCTGATGGTTGTTGACGGCACCGAATACAAGCCCACCACCATCGCAGAGGGCGCTACTTTCGAAGTGCCCCTGGCATCCATCGATAGGCCCTGGGCCATCAGCGCCCAAACCAACGCTATGGGCACCCCCCACCTGATTGACTATACCGTCACCTTTGACCCCCTCAAGCTCAAGGTCGCCTAGCATGACCACCTGCGCTTCCACAAAGCCTCAACTTGCAAGCAAGCTGCTTACCGCTGTTTTGGCCTGCCTTTTTGCTCTGGTAGGCCTGGCAGGCTGCGCTTTTGGCAATTCCGAATCAGGCTTTCACAACACCAACCTGGGCAATGGCTGGAAACCCACCAGCTCACTGGATTTGCACTACGCCCAAGGTTTCACCGTTGACTACTTCGAAGGCGGTTACAAACTGGTTTGCATCGAGGGCAACCAGCGCTTCCTGGTAGTGCCCGAAGGAGCTGAAACCCCCAGCGGCTTGGCCGGTGACATCCAGGTGCTGCAACAGCCCCTGGATAACCTGTATCTGGTTGCTACCGATAGCTTTTGCCTGTTTGACGCCATTGATGCCCTTGACACGGTCGCTCTTTCCGGCGTCACCGCCGAAGACCTTTCCGTTGAGCGCGCCGCTCAACTTATCCGCGAAGGCAAAATTCTCTACGGCGGCAAATACCGCGAACCCGACTATGAGCGCATTATTTCCAGCGGTGCTCCCCTGGCGATTGAGTCGACCATGATCGACCACTCCCCCAGCGTAAAAGAACGCCTAACCGACTTAGGCGTTGTGGTGTTGGTAGAACAATCCAGCTATGAGCCCGAGCCTTTAGGCCGCACTGAGTGGGTCAAGCTCTACGGCGCCCTGCTGAACAAGGAAGACGCCGCTGAGGCCGTTTTCACCCAGCAGGAAAACCTGGTTAAGGCTTTGGCCGGCGAACAGGCAACGGGCAAAACCGTGGCCTTCTTCTACGTAAACTCCAACGGCGCCGCCGTAGTGCGCAAGCCTGGCGATTACGTAACCCGCATGATCGAAATGGCGGGCGGCACCTACATCTTCACCGACTTGGGTGGCGACGATAACGCCACGAGCACCGTAACCATGGAGATGGAAACCTTCTACGCTCAGGCTAAGGATGCCGACATCATCATTTACAACGCATCCATTGACGGT
>JAQXTF010000014.1 GCA_029219345.1 Eggerthellales bacterium | reverse complement strand
AGCGCTTTGCCGCGCACCGCGCAGGCAAGGGTATATGACCCCAACGACTCATTCTGGAATGAGCAGACAGACTATCAGATTATTCTGACTTTTGATGACATCCCTGCCAAAGATGCAAAGGCCATCGTTTCTAATAAGCTGGGTTGGCTTATGTGGGAAGGTACCGTTTCAAAGGATGCAAAAGGACAAGATGTCTGGGCCACGTCTTCTGATGGCACGTCTTCAAGGCGGATTGTCGCCTATGCCCCAGCGGCGCTTACTGCCGATGCTGCCTGCGAAATTGCCCTGGAAATAGACGGTGTCTCGCTGGCTGAAAGCAGGAGCCAGAGTTCTGGCCGCTACGATTCCTACACGATGCGCGACATTAGCCTATATTTTGATGATATGGCTCTTGAAGATGCAAAAAGAATTGTCACGGACAATTTGGGCTGGGAAATTGTCAGAGTTATGGATTATTTGAACGGCGAATGGGGCCAGCCTTCATGCTCTGGCGAAGGAATTTCGCGGCAGATTATCGTTAGAATTCCGAGCAATCTTAATGTTGATGTCGCCTGTGAGAATGCAGAAACAATTGACGGCATTTTGTCCGCCCGTATTCCCGACTATATCGCTTCTGCCAATTGGATGAGCTATCCCCTGCGCCTGTGCCATGTGGCAGGTTATGAGGCCTTGGATACTATGGTGACCATAGCCGATTACGGTTGGAGAACGGGTAGCTGCGATGCCGCCGTGGTGGTTTCCGTTGACTCCGCCTCCGATGGCATGACGGCAACCGGACTCGCTGGTCTTTTGGGCTGTCCCGTGATCGCCACGGATGGCTCGTCCTTGTCGTCTCAGGCTGAAGCGGAGATTCGCAGGCTGGGCGTTTCCACGGTATACCTTATTGGCGGAACTAGCGTTCTTGACGACGCAGTCCAGCAGGCCGTGGCTGCCCTGCCTAAGGTTAAAACCGTCGAGCGCGTATGGGGCGTAACCGCCGCTGACACTTCAGCCGCTGTGGCCCAGAAGGGCTACGAGCTGGGCGAATGGGGAAGTGCGGCCCTTATTGCCATGACCGGCGATTACCGCGACTCCATGTCTGCCGCGCCCTACGCGTACGCTGACCACGCGCCCGTTCTTCTCTCCGATGAGGACGGCCTGAGTGACGAGGTTGCCGCCCTGGCGGCCGAGTTCTCCGACGTTGTGATTGCCGGTGGCCCTAACGCCGTGCCCGAATCGGTGGAGTCCCAGGTGGGGTCCGCTAGCGTGACGCGCGTGTACGGCCAGACCGCCTACGACACCTCCGCCGCATTTGCGGACTGGTGTCTTGAGCGAGGCATGGCGCTTGCCGGCGCCGGAACGGCCACGGGAACGAATCATATGGACGCCCTTGCGGGCGCTGCCCTGTGCGGCAAGAACAACGCCCCGCTGATTCTGGTGTCCGATCCGTCGGCATCTGAGGCTATCGCCTACTTCGATGCCCACAGTGACGGCTACACCCTGGGCTATACCTTTGGCGGCACCTCCGTCATATCCGCCGATGCTGTGTGGGCCTTGCATGGCATAGCGTCAAGGAACAACTAGCGGGCTCGCACTGCGGCCTACCTTGGAAGACTATTCGTATGGAATGACGTTGCGGGTCTTGGGCTCGCAACGCTAGAGCCGTTGAAATATGCTGACCACTTCGCAATGGAAGGTTTGAGGGAACAGGTCAACGGGCTGCACCGAAACCAACTGATAGCCATTGCTTTCGAATTTCACCACATCGCGGGCCCAAGTGGTGGCGTTGCAACTTACGTAGGCAACACGGGTGGGGGCAGCTGCGGCAATGTCTTCCACCACGCCATTGGCCAGGCCAGCGCGAGGAGGATCAACCACCAATACGTCCAGGCCGCCGATATTTTTGATCTCGCGTGCGGCATCGCCGCCAATAACGTCTACGTCGGCGTTGTTGATCTCGGCGTTGCGGCGCAGGTCGCGCACCGAGGATCCTGCTGCTTCAATGGCAATTACGTCGGCGCCCGCTTTGGACAGGGGGATAGAGAAGGTGCCGCCGCCGGCGTACAAATCGCCCACCAGCAGCCCCTTTACGCCGCCAAGGCCCTCCATAACCTGCTCCACCAGCTTTTCTGCCTGAGCGGTGTTCACTTGGAAGAAGGAGGGGGCGCTGGTGAAGAACTTGTTGCCCGAAAGCTGCTCTTCCCACATGCCTTTGCCCGACAGCACTTCGACCTTTTTCACCGCGCGGGCTTTGCCGGGGTCGGCTAACACGCGCACGATACTGGTGGCCTGAGGAAGGGCGCTGCTCAGGGTTTTCGCCGCTTGCGCGCGGGGGAAGGAGCTGGGTTTGGTCCACAGGGCAATCTCCAGGTCTTTCGTGCGCACGCTACCGCGCACGCCTACGCGGAAAATGCCCAGGTCAGAGGAGCCTTGCAGGTAGCGCAAGGCGCCACGAAGAGCCTTGGGGGCCTTTTCGATGGGCTTGTGGGCCAAGGGACAACTTTCCACAAAGGCCAGATCATGAGATCCTTCTGCGCAAAATCCCATCTGAAGCTTTCCGTGGGAGTCGGTTTTGGCGTTAAGCTCCAACTTGTTGCGATAACCCCATTCGCGCTTGCTGCGCAAGGGCATTTTTACCAGCTCATCGGCGATTTCTGCATCGAAATGGCCCAGGCGGGTAAGGGCGGCAACAACGTTATCGCGCTTGGCGGAAAGCTGCGCTTCGTAGGAGAGGTGCTGCCAAGAGCAACCGCCGCACATTGAGGCAAAGGGGCAGGGGGAAGCAACGCGTAGGGGAGAGGGCTCCAGCAGCTGGGCTATGCTTCCGCGGGCAAAGGTGGCTTTTTCCTCAACTACTTCAACAAGCGCGACGTCTCCCGGGGCGCCTTCGGCCACAAAGATGGTCTTGCCGTTTTCCAGATGTCCAATGGCGCTGGCATCGTTGCCCATGCGCTCCAGGGTAATTTGTTCAGTCATTCGTGAATCCTTGCTAAAATAATAATGATTGTGCCTATGATAGCGTATAATCACACCCTGATGCGCCCTTGTAGCTCAGGGGATAGAGCGTCTGCCTCCGGAGCAGAAAGTCGTAGGTTCGAATCCTATCAAGGGCGCCACCTCTTTTCCTTCGCATCATGCCACTCTCGTGAATAATTCCTGCATAATTGGCGCTGCCTGTCTGCGTCTGCTAAAATTCTACCCTGTATATGTGTGCGTTAATTGGCGTTTACGCGTAAACGCCTGAGCAGAAAGGACTGTATTATGGGTATTTTCGACCCCCTGTACACCCCCGAATATAAGCCCACTGGTGCTGAGATTGCCATCTTCACCACCAACAAGGGCACCATCCGTGTTCAGCTGGCTGGCAAGGACGCTCCCATTCATGTGGGCAACTTCGTTGAGCTGGCCCAGAAGGGCTTCTACAACGGCCTGACCTTCCATCGCTATGTGCCTGATTTCGTCATCCAGGGCGGTGACCCCAAGGGCAACGGTACCGGCGGCCCCGGCTATCGCATCAAGCAGGAATACACCACCAACCCCAACAACACCCATGAAGATGGCGCTTTGGCCATGGCTCGTTCTCAGAACCCTGACTCCGCTGGTTCCCAGTTCTATTTCTGCCTGGGCGCTCAGCACTTCCTGGATCCCAGCTACACCGTTTTCGGCCAGACCCTGGAAGGTTTTGAGACCATCGCCGCTCTTCGCCAGGGCGACGTTATCGAGAGCATTGTTATTGAAAACGCAGCTGAATAGCACCCCATTTGCTTTCGGGTTCTGTAGTTAGGAAGTCTATGAACAACGAAGTTTTCCAGCAGGCCCAAACGGCCTACAATTCTAAAGATTACGCCACCGCGTTGCAGCTTTTTGCTACTTGCCTCAATGGGGGCCAGCAGCTTCAGCCTGGTGAATCGGGCCTTCTGTGCCACCAGATGGGCAATTGCCTGATGAAGCTGAACAATAACGCAGAGGCTATCAACGCATACTCCCAGGCAACGGCCGATGCTGCTTATGGGGCCATGGGTGCTGTCAACTGCAACATGGGCTTTGCCTACGCCGCTTTGCGCGACTACGAAAACGCCGTAAAGTGCTTTAGCGCCGCTGCAACTGACGCTCGCTATGAGTCTCGCCATAAGGCATACTCTGGCATGGGCAGTGCTCTTCTCAAGCTGGGCAAGACCGCTGAGGCAGGCGTTGCCTTCCGCGAGGCGGCTTTGGACGACGCCAACCCTGATCCCACCAAGGCTCTATTGAACCTGGGCATCTGCTTCATGACCCTGAATCGCCCCAATGACGCGGTGACTTCTTATGAGAGCGCTCTGCAGTTCCCTATGAAGGCTGCTACCCGCAATAAGCTTTACGCCAATTTGGGCCAGGCTTATGTTGCTTGCGGCCAAATGCAGAAGGCTGTAAACGCCTTTGAGCAGGCTCTGGCTGATAAGACCTACTTCCTGTCTGACTCCGCCAGCGTTGATTACCAGCGTGCCATTGGCAACGTTGCTCAGGGCACCATGGAAATTCCCAAGCAGCCTGAGCCCGAGTATGGCGATGCTTCCGGCTTTGACGTGGTTTCTGACCCCTTCGAGCCTGGCAACTGTTACGATGACGACCCCTATGATCCGGGCCGTTACGAAGAAGATAGCGCAGCAGGCTATCTGCCTTCTGGCAGCCCCGATGCCGATCAGGATGCTTTCTTCAATGCTTCTGATGAAGAAGTTGAGAACTGGTCTCGTAACATTGAGGTGCAGAAGAAGAAGGGCCGTGGCTGCGGTTTCAAAATCTTTATCACCTTCATGGTTCTGGTGGTGCTCGCTTTGGGCGCCGCGATTTTCGCTTATACCCAGGGCATGGGTTATCCCACTCAGCAGTCGGTGGTTCAGCAGTTCTTCGCTGATCCTCAAAATGCCGATTCTGTGATTGCCTCTGGCATCAGCGACAAGGATAAGGCTGCCATGCTTTCTGCCGTGGTGGCTGACGCCAATGCCAAGGTGGAGGGCGTTAATAGCTCTATGTCTAACTCCACCGCCTATGTAACCGCCACTACTCAGGGCGGGGGCGCTGTGCGTTACCAGGTATCGCTGGTTCGCGATGCGCTGGGTTGGAAGGTGTCAGATGTGGAGCTGTACTTTACCAGCCAGAACTAATAAGTAACGGTTTATGGGGCGAAGCTGAAGAGTTTCGCCTCTTGCCCCCTAAAGAGAGGATAAAAACAATGGCATTTGAACGTACCTACAACATGATTAAGCCCGATGGCGTTGCTAACAAGCACGTTGGCGAGATTATCACCCGCATTGAGCGCTCCGGCCTGACCATCGAGAAGATGGAACTGTGCATGGTTACCATGGAGCAGGCCAAGGAAAACTACAAGGAGCATGAGGGCAAGTCTTTCTATGACGGCCTGATCTCTTACATCACCAGCGGTCCCGTTGTGAAGATGGTTGTTGCTGGCGAGAACGCTGTGAAGATCATGCGCAAGCTCATGGGCGCAACCAACTGCGCCGAGGCTCTGCCTGGCACCATTCGCGGTGACTTCGGTCTGACCGTTGACCAGAATGTTATTCACGGTTCTGACTCCGTTGAGTCTGCAGAGCGCGAAATTGGCGTGTTCTTCGGCTAAGATTAGAGGGCGCCAGCATTTGACTGGCGCCTTGCTTTAAGTTCTACAAAGAGGGAGTCTTATGCTTTATCGCGTTATTGATGCTGATGAAGTGCCCGCGCTGGTTTCAGCTTTTCTTGAGTCGTATGAGGTGGTGGCCCCCGTTAATCACGGCGGGGTTACCACCTTTGATGTTATTACGGCGCCTGAGCAAATTAGCGATGCACCTGAAGGTACGCAGTCGTCTTTGAGAAGGTTCTTCCTTCCTCCCAATGAGACGCTGTTCAATTTCGACACCCAGGAAAACAAGCTGCAAGACTACACCATGGACTTGCGTCCTCGTGTTATCTTCGGTGCCCATGCTTGTGATATTAATGCTCTAAATAGGCTTGACCTGGTATTTCGTTATGGAAAGTATCCCGATCCGTATTACATTGCCCGTCGTGAGGCAACGCTGATCATCGGTACGGGTTGCATGCCCACGCAAGAGTGCTTCTGCAATCTGTGGGACAGCGACGAGGCTCATTTTGGCTATGACCTGTTCTTGCAAAAGCTGAACAACGGACATGTTTTGGTAAGCATTTCCAGCGTTGAGGCAGCAAATATCCTGGAGGCCACCTGCGACTTGCGCGTGGCAAGCGATGATGACCGTATTGCTTTCCGCAAGCGTACCCGCACCCGCCAAAACGCCTTTTCCCGCGCTATTCCCGATATTCAGGAAGTGGCCATGCTTATGGACGTATTCCATAAGGACGAGTACTGGGAGCAGCTGGGAAGCACCTGCCTTTCTTGTTCGGCATGCGCGGCTGTTTGCCCCACGTGCTTCTGCTTTGATATTCGCGACGAGCTTGATCCCAATGGCGTGACTGGACATCGCGAGCGTGTGTGGGATGCCTGCACATCGCCCCAGTTTGCTGTGGTTGCCGGCGGCCATAACTTCCGCGCCACCACCCGCGACCGCGTGCGCCACCGCATGTACCATAAGCTTAACGGCTTTTTGGCCAACCATGACCGTATGCTGTGCGTAGGCTGCGGCCGTTGTGTGCGTGCCTGCAAGGCAAACATCAATCCCATCCGCGTTCTGGAGTTCTTTGAGAGGAAGGCGGCTGAAAATGATTAGCGACGAATTGAAGGCGGTAACCGTAAGTCCTTACGTTGCGGCTGCTGAGCCTCTTTCTGGCGAAGAGCTCATGGCTGCCAATCCGTATCGCCCCTGGCCTGCTCGCATTACTTCCATTACTGAGCTGACTGCAACGGAAAAGCTGTTCGAGTTCCGTTTAATTGACGATAAGATTCGAGAAGCCTTCTGCCATAGGCCTGGCCAGTTTGTTGAGCTGAGCATCTTTGGTGTAGGAGAGGCTCCCATTTCTATTTCCAGCTCGCCCACGAAGCGCGGCTTCATTGAGTTGTGTGTGCGTCGCACGGGCAAGTTCACTGAGGAACTGCACAAGATGCAGTGCGGTGACATTGTGGGCATTCGCGGGCCTTTTGGTCGCGGATTCCCTATTGAGAAGATGCGCGGCCATGATGTGCTGCTGGTGGCAGGCGGCCTGGGCATTGCCCCTTTGCGCTCCCTGATCAACAACATTCACGATGAGCGCAGCGAGTTTGGCAAGATTATCATCATCTACGGATCTCGCAGCCCATCGGAGATTATGTTCGGTGATCAGTTTGAGATGTGGCGCCATCGTAAAGACTTTGAGCTGCATCTGACCGTTGACGTGCCTGATGAAAACTGGGAAGGCGAGGTTGGTGTGGTTACCAAGCCCTTTGCCAACCTGGAGATTGATCCCGACAATACCTTTGGTGCCCTTTGCGGACCTCCTGTTATGTATCGATTCGTTGTTGAAGAGATGCGCAAGAAGAACATCAGCTACGACCATATTTATATGAGCTTTGAGCGCCATATGAAGTGCGGTATGGGTAAGTGCGGCCATTGTCAGATTGGCCACCAGTATGTGTGCATTGACGGCCCGGTATTCAATTACTGGGAAGCCAAGAACATTCAGGGGTCGATGTAATATGGCTAACTATTCGTTGTCTTTGCGCGGCAAGCAGAATCCCCGTGTGGTGTTTTTCGCATTCGCTAGCTGTTTTGGTTGCCAGCTGCAAATTACCAATAAAGAAAAGTACTTGCTTGATGTATTGGGGCAAGTAGACCTGGGCTATTGGCAGCTTATTAGCGGCCAGCCTTTGCCCCAAGAGTTTGATGTTGCCGTCATTGAGGGCGCTGTGACCACCGAAGAAGCTGCAGCTTTGGTGCAAGAGATTCGCCAGCGTGCCCAATGTGTCATTGGAATCGGCGCCTGCGCTCTGACGGGCGGCATTCCCGGTATTGCCAGCGATGCCGTAGATCAGCATGCCCAGATGGTTTACGGAGAGGCGTTGCCTGCTGCTTGTGGCGATATTTTTGCCCCCACGCCTATCAAGAAGTATATCGACGTTGATTTCGAGGTGCCTTGCTGCCCGGTTGATTTCTATGGTTTTGTGGACGTTCTACAGCGCGCTCTGTATGGTTCCAACAAGGCTATCCAAACCACCAGTATGTGCGGTTCTTGCAAGATCAACGGCACCCAGTGCCTGTATGAGCAGGGTCAGATTTGCATGGGCATGGTTACCCGCGCTGGCTGCGGCGCGCGTTGCCCAAAGCTGGGCAGGCCTTGCAATGGCTGCGCCGGCATAACCCCCGACGCAAATTTGGAATCTGCTTATAAGGTCGTGGCCTCTTACGGTCAAGATGTTGAAATGTTCAAGCAGCGTTTGGTCCTGTTTAACGCCCAGGCGTTGAGCAGCGCTGAGGAACAATAGGAGCGCTCATGAGCAAAGAAGTTTTGAGTATCGATCATATGGCCCGCGTAGAGGGGCATGGTCAGGTTAAGGTATCCATTAAAGAAGGCGTTGTAGAATCGGTTCAGATGCAAATTGACGAACCGGCCCGCTTCTTCGAAAGCATGGTGCGCGGCCGCCGTTTCGATGAAATTCCCTATATTGCCTCGCGCATCTGCGGCATTTGCTCTGCCAGCCACGTGATTACCAGCTTGCAGGCAATTGAGCAGGCCTTCGGCATTACGGTGTCTGAGCGCACCCGCATGCTTCGCGAGCTTTTGGTGTATGGCTCTTATCTGCAAAATCACGCAACCCATCTGTACGTGCTTGCTGCCCCTGACTATTTAAAGCAGCAAAGCGTTTTGCCTCTGGCAAACATGGACAAGGGATTGTTTGACAAAGCCCTTGCTCTGAAGAGCTTGGGTAATGAGCTGTGCAACATGGTGGGCGGCCGAAGCATTCATCCCATTACGGCAGTGGTGGGCGGTTTCACCAGCGAGCCCACGGCTCAGCAATACCTCCAAATGGCTGATCAGCTTGATGCGGCTCTTGAATTCGCCAAAGAGACGGTCGATGTGTTCAATGGCTTCCCAACGCCTATGCTGGAAACCGATGGTGACATGATGGCCATGGTGGAGCAGGGGGCATATCCTATTAGCCTGTCTTCTCGCTTTGTTTTGGTTGACAGCGGAAAAGAATATGACTGCAGCGAGCTTCACGATGCCATTGAGGAATATGCGGTAGCTCATTCTGGCGCTCTCTTCGCTCGCGTGAAGGAAAGCAAGAAGCCCTACATGGTAGGCGCTTTGGCGCGTATCAATGCTTCATGGAATAATATTACCTCTGAGGCAAAATTTGCTGCTGCCAAAGCTGGTATTCGTCCGCCGGAGCGCAACCCCTTCAACAATAACGTAGCCCAGGCAATTGAGCTTGTCGATGCAGTTCAGCGCTGTGCCCAGCTTTGCCGAGATCTTGCCGGCGATAAGTTTGAAGGCACTACCAAGCCTGTTGAGTTCCAGGTGAAGGCCGGCCATGGCATTGGCTTTAACGAGGCTCCTCGTGGCACCGTTTTCCATGACTTGGAATTCGATGAGGAAGGGCGTGTAATCCATGCCGCCATTGTGACCCCCACTGCTCAAAACGTGGCCAACATGGAGGCAGATATGATGAAGCTTGCTTGCGACCTGGCAGCCCAGAACGTATCTGAAGATGAGTTGAAAAAACAGGTTGAGATGTTGGTTCGTGCATACGACCCCTGCTTCTCTTGCTCGGTGCACTAAATGCTTGTTGGCTTCGAGAAGGCCTTTGAATTTTCTGTAGACAAAAATAGGCATTTCTCGTATGAAGAATATGTGTGGTAAAATTCGAACTTACGTAAAATGCTAAGTAAGGGAAGACGGTATGTCATTTCTAGATTCGCTTTCTTCAGGAGATTTCCTGTCAAACTTGGGGTCTCGATCCTCGGTTGACTTGGCCATTGACCTGGGCACTGCCAACACTCTGGTGGCAATTCCTGGCGAAGGCATCGTGATCAACGAGCCTTCCGTTGTGGCCATTGAAAAGAGCACTCATCGTGTTTTGGCTGTCGGTGCTGAAGCCAAGAACATGATTAATCACACGCCGGATGCATTTTCTGCCGAGCACCCGCTGAAGGACGGTGTTATTGCCGACTATGATGTGACGGAGGCCATGCTTTCCGCCTTCATCAATCGTGCGATTTCGCGCAAGTATCCTTGGCAGGCAAAGCCCCGCATTGTGATCTGCATTCCTTGCGGTGCAACCTCTGTTGAGAAGCGCGCTGTATTTGAAGCAGCTATCCAGGCTGGCGCCCGCCAAGCTTATCTGGTGGAAGAACCCATGGCTGCTGCAATGGGCGCCGATCTGCCGGTTACCGAGCCTATCGGCTCTATGGTTGTTGATATTGGCGGCGGTACTACTGAGGTTGCCGTCATCTCCCTGGGTGGCATCGTGACCTCTTCCTCGCTGCGTATGGCGGGCAATAAGATGGATGAAGCTGTTGCAAACTATCTGCGTGACCTTCTTGGTATCAAGATTGGTGAGCGCACTGCTGAATACATCAAGATTGCCATTGGCTCTATTCTGCCTTTTGAGGATGGTCGTGAGCGTGACCTGCTCATTTCCGGTCAGGATATGTACACTGAGCAGCCCAAGGAAGTTTCCGTCCAGTCCGAAGACGTGCGTCAGGCCCTGCAGGCTCCTGTTGAGGAAATGGTTATTCACATCAAGGATACCTTCAAGAAAACCAACCCTGACCTGGCCAGCGATATCATCAAGAATGGTATTTTGCTGACGGGTGGCGGCGGTTTGCTTTCCGGCCTTGACCGTTACTTGAGTCATCGCCTGGAGATTCCCGTTTGGGTAAGCGAAACCGCTTTGACCAACGTGGTAATGGGTTGTTCGAAGGTTCTGGAAACGCCTACGGCGCTGAGGCAGACGCTGATGCGCTCCAAATAGTTTAGGCCAGGTTTATGGTTCAAACGTATCAAATGAAAAAGACTTCGAAGGACCCTCGGGTCCTTCTTGTCGTGTTATTGGTCCTTTGTTTGGTGGGATCATTCGGGTATTCTCGCGAAGGTGAGAACGGGATCTTGCATAAGGTGCAAGATGTGGTAGCTTCTTTGGCCATGCCGCTTCAATATGCGGGGGCCACGGTGGAGCACGCTCGCGCCGATGCAGCAGATGCTATTTCCGATGCCACTGCCAACGATCAGACCTTTACCCAGCTGCAGGCAGAAAACGCCGAGCTTCGTCGCCAGCTTGCCGATGCGGAAGAATATCGCCAGGAGGCCGAGCGCCTTGAATCGCTTTTAGGTATGTCCGAAAAGTACAGCATCAAGGGTACGGTAGCATGTGTGGTTGGCCGCAGCATGGAAGCATACGACCAGGCGGTGACCATCGATGCCGGCTCCAATGACGGCGTTGACGTAGGTCAAAGCGTTATGGGTCCCAATGGCGTTGTGGGCCAGATTATCAAAGTGACTGCAAATTCCGCTACGGTTCGCCTTTTGACCGACCCCCAAAGTGGCGTTGCCGTGCTGCTGCAGGCCACCCGCGATGAGGGCGTATGCGTGGGTTCTTTGGAGGGCCTGCTGTATCTGGAGGACGTGAATACCGATGCTAACGTGCAGGTAGGTGACGTGGTGGTCACCTCTGGCTTGGGCGGTAGCTACACCCGGGGCCTCATTGTAGGCCGCGTGGTGCGCATCGATCAGCGCCAAGGCGAATCGACGCGCCGTATTGTTGTGTCCCCCAATGAAGAGGCCGGTCCTTTGCAGGAAGTAATTGTGGTTACCACCTTGGGTTCCCAGGGAGCTGCAGCTTAGTGGAAGCGTTCATGCGAAATATCCCCGTGATTGTTGCTGCCTTTTTGGCCTTGGCGGTTCAAGTGATTATCACGCCTGCTTTGTCCATTGAGCTCATTCGTCCCAATGCGCTCTTCGCTTTTACGGCGGTGCTTGCTATTGTGCGCCCTAATAACGCCAGCATTGTCACTGCATTTGCCTTGGGCACGGTGGGCGGCCTTCTGAGCTCTCATCCCCTGGGCCTTATGGCGGCGGTTTTGACCGTTGTGGCTTTCCTGGTCACCCAGGTTTTCTCCATTATTGATAACGAGAACGTGTTCATGATTGCAGCTAGCTTGGCCATTGCCATGTTCCTTACCGAGCTGGCTTATGGCTTTTTGCTAGTGCAGTTTGATTTGAATGTGTCCTTTTTCCGCTTGTTCATATATGGTATTTTGCCTTGCGCTCTTTACGACAGCGTGCTAGCTTTTGTTCTTTACCCTCTGGTTCGCCGTTTTGTGGGAGCCCCTGCCGCCGCAACGCAAATTCCTGTTGCCCAGTTTCGCTAGGAGTTAATTGTGGCAGCAGCGATTCTGGCAGCAGTGATAGCGGCGTTGGTTGTGGCGGTGGCCATTTTTGTTGGCGTGCGCCTGTATAGCAATTACGCCTCCACCCATACCAAAAACAGCGGTCGCATGGTGAACACCGTCTCTTCGGTGGGCGTGGCCTCTTCTTTGCCCGAAAACGCGGGCAGCATGCCCGTTGACCCTTCAGATGCGGGTCTTCCTGGTAAAACCCCTGCTGACGGCTTGAAATCGCGCTTTACTGTTATGGCTGCCGCAACGGCTGCCATTTTCGGCGCTCTTGTCTTCAAGCTGTTCGGTATGCAGATTCTCAGCAGCAATGATTACAAAACCGCAGCCGACGATAACCGTTACACTACGGTATCCACTCCGGCTCCTCGCGGTTTTATCTACGACAGAACAGGCATCCCCCTGGTGAAAAACCGCTCTTGCCTTACGGTTTGCGCCGAAGGAGACGTGGCCGATAATGCCGATGTTGTGGGACGTCTTTCTGCTGTTTTGGGCATTCCGCGAAATATTATTCGTCAGCGCTTGCAAGACACTACTGCTGGCGCTCAGAGCAAGCGCGTGCTTGCCAGCGACGTGCGCCTACGCGACATTGCCTTTATTCGCGAGCACTCCGATGCTTTTCCTGGTGTAACGGTTGAAACGCGCACGGTGCGCGATTACCCCTATGGTGCCTTGGCCGCTCATGCCCTGGGCTATACCGGCAGTGTTGGCCAGGAGGAAATTGTGAACGTTTCCAAGGGTCGCGACTTGCAACTTGGCGATGATGTTGGCAAAAGCGGCGTGGAGGCAGCCTATGACGACCTTCTGGCCGGCGACCATGGCCAGCGCGTTGTTGTTGCCGATGCCGATGGTAACGTGCGATCGGTGAAGAGCGAGACCCAGCCTGTGCGCGGCTCCAACTTGTACACTACCATTTGCGGTCCTGCTCAATATGTTGCGGAAAAGGCTCTGCACGATCTTATTGCCCCTGAAGATGACACCATCGGTACGGGCACGGGCAAGGCTGGCTGCATTGTTGCCATGAATGTGAAAGATGGTGGCATTGCGGTTCTGGCCAATTTTCCCACCTATTCGCCGTCTAATTTCGTTGGCGGCATATCTCAAAGCGTGTGGGATATGTACAACACCGAAGAGTCTCAGTACCCGCTGCTAAACAGAGCCATTGCAGGCGCATATCCCTCGGCTTCCACCATGAAAGCTTTCTCTGCATTGGCGGGTTTGAAATATGGTTTCGCCGATGAAAAGAAGGTCTGGGAATGCGGCGGCTCGTGGGACGGCTGGGGCTCCGGCGATATCCAAAAGTGCTGGGAGCATTCAGGCCACGGCGAGCAGACGCTTTACTGGGGTTTGGTCAATTCTTGCGACGTGGTGTTTTATGAAATTGCTAAAGATTTCTGGGACGCCAGCCAGGAAGGCAAGATTCCCGCTACTGCTCTGCAGGACGAGATCAAGAAATTTAACTTCGGCCTGCCTACGGGCTTGGATATCTCAGGTGAAGTTGCCGGACGTGTGCCTACCCCCGAGTGGAAGAAAGAATATTTCAAGGACGTGCCTGAAGAGTCTTTATGGCGCGGCGGTGATATGACCAATATGATCATCGGCCAGGGCTATGTTCTGGTGACTCCCATACAGCTGGCCGTTGCGTATGGCGCCATTGCTACGGGCAATATCATGAAGCCCCACTTGCTGCAGGACATTCGCAACGAGCAGGGCGACGTGGTGGTTTCCTATAAGCCCGAGGTGGTGGGAACCCCTGATGTTGAACCCGATCATCTGAGGCAGGTGCGTGAGGCGCTTCACGGCGTAATTGTAGACAACTGGGACAAGAGTGTCCTGTTCGAAGAATACGGCGTAGACGCAGCTGCAAAGACGGGTACTGCCGAAGTGGCGGGCAAGGAAGACTTTGCCGTCTTTGTGTGCTATGCCCCCTATGATGACCCTAAGTATGTGGTGTCTGTTATGGTTGAAGAAGGCGGTGGCGGTTCATCTGTTGGTGCTCCTTTGGGTGCCCAGGTCATGAGTGCGCTTTTGGCTGCTGACAGAGGTGAACTGACCTCTGCTGATATGGGACGCATTGCCGGCTCTACGGGCAAATACATAGAGCCGGAGAAGAAGGAAGAGGGGAGAACCGACTAATGGCATATCCAACTCCCCAAATTGGTCCACTGAGCTCATCGCAGCCGGCAAGTTCCCATCAACGAAAGAGGCTTCCTGGCTTTTTGGGAAATCTGAATTTCCCCTTCCTTTTGAATGTGCTGCTGCTGGTTGCCTTGGGCTTGACGGTGGTGTATTCCGCCGTATCCCACGATGCGGAAACCTACAGCTTCTCGCGTCAGGCTATTACGGTGGCCATAGGCATGGTTGTCATGCTTGTTGTGTGGCACTTTGACTACAGGCGCCTTGAGAACATGGTTGCCATTCTGCTGATTATCAACGTGGTTCTCATTTTGTCGCCTCATCTGCCCGTTATTGGCGTTGAGTCAAAGGGTGCGCAGTCATGGATCAAGGTGGGCATCCAGCTGCAACCGGGCGAGTTTGCCAAAGTGACGGTTCTGCTTTTGGCGGCCAGCGTCATGGCGCGATACGGCGGACGTTTGGATGACCCTCGCGAATATTTAAAAGCCCTGTTCATCATGGCAATTCCTTTCTTGTGCATTATGACTCAGCCTGACCTGGGCACAGGTTTGGTGTATTTGTTCATTGACGCCACCGCTCTTGTGGTGGGCGGCGCGCGCCCGAAATACTTGCTGCTGACGATAGCTGCGGGCGTAGTTGCCATCTTGGCCATCTTGGCACTGGATGAAGTGCTCAAGTACCAAACGGCTAGCGGCAACTGGGAGTATCGCCTTCTGAAGAACTACCAGCGAAACCGTATTCTGGTGTTTCTGGACCCTTCTGCAGATACGTCGGGCAGCGGCTACAACCTGCGTCAGGCGCAGATTGCTATTGGCTCGGGCGGCCTGTTCGGCAAGGGATTTGGCAATGGCACCCAGACCAGCTTGAATTATCTGCCCGAGGCGCCAACCGACTTCATCTTCTGCGTACTGGCGGAAGAGTTCGGCTTTGTGGGCGCTTTAGTGCTGCTGGGCCTTTACTTGGGCCTCATCTACCAGTCCTTTAAGATCGCTCGCAATGCAAGCAGCCTTTTTGGCACCTTGATGGTCATGTGCGTTGTGGGCATGTGGCTTTTCCAGATATTGGAAAACATCGGCATGGATTGCGGATTGATGCCCATTACGGGCATTCCGCTGCCCTTTGTGAGCTATGGCTCATCGTTTATGCTGGTGAACTTTGTAATGTTGGGTTTGATTGGCTCTGCGTGGAAACACAGTGCCGGCACGGGAAAGAAGAGCATGTATGAAATTGCCCGTTGATATCAAGGAAGTCATGAATGAAGCGGTAAACATTGATGCTGCCCGCCAAACGCCCCTTTCGGTCAGCGTTATAATCGATGGCACGGCTCCCGCTGACATCACTGCCCATGTGCGCGCGCTTTTTGCAAGCGCTGCAAGCCATGCGCGTATTACTGTGAGCTATCTTGATGGCGCGGATTTCACCCCCTCCGCTGATGACGATGCCGCCGTGCTGGTGGCAGGTGTTGATCGGCGCGTGGGAGCTGATGCGGCAAAGATTCGCGAAGCAGGCGTTCCCGTAATGGTGGCTACCACCTTGGGATATCAGGTTTCCCGCCTTGCGGAAGAAACGGGCTATCCCATTCCTGAGGGTGATTTGATTTCCCCCGATTTGACCGAAGAAGCTCAGTCGCAGGCTCAGGAAGCTTTTGAAGCGTTTTTCGGTAAGATAGTGGCTCCCGATGCAATTGATTTGAGCATCGAAGAGGACAAGCCGGCTTATTTCCTGTCAGGCTCAGCCACAGGTGAGGATAATGCAGGAACGGCTTTAGAGGTATTGCGCAATAAGGTAGTAGCAACGCGTGTTGAATCCCTTCGTCAGAAAGCAAAAGGTCTTGACCTGGGTAAATTCTTGAAGCGTTCTTCAGCGGAAGAAGAGGCTAAGCCCTCTATGCCCAATCTGCTCAGCGAAGATGCGAAGCGCGCTTTCAACAACCGCATGGGCGAATGGATCATTGAGACCTGCCGCGAGAAGCGCCTATCTTTTGCTTTGGCCTTTCCCTTTGTGGCACGCCCGCTTTCCTTAGAGGCGGTTAACGCCACCGCTGTTCAGAATGCGGGTATTGGTGTGGTGGTTTTCCTGCCGGGCGCCGATATGCCGGTTATGACCCTCAATCAAGCAAAGATGATTCTTCAAATTGCTGCCGCTTACGGTCAGCCTATGACCATCGATCGCGCAAAGGAGCTGCTGGCGGTTGTCGGCGGCGCACTGGCTGCACGTACCGTTGCCCGCAGCGCGGCGGGTTTGGTTCCCGGCCTGGGGTGGTTGTTTAAGGGCGCTGTGGGCTATACTGCCACTCTTGCTATGGGTCGTGCTGCCATTGAGTACTTTGAAAATGGCGCAGGCCTTATGGGTGCAACGGGCGCGGTGGTGAGTGCCAAGAACGCGGCATTGCGCCTGGTGAGCGGCGCTTTGGGTGAAACTGCTCCCGCACCTTTGACCCCCGAAGAGCGCAACAAGCAAGCTGCCCAGGTTGCGAAGAACGCCATGGGAACGGCTGCTGCTATTGCGCAATCTGCTGCCAAGGCTGCAGGCCCGCTGGGACAGCAGCTTATGAAGGGTGCCAAGCAGTCGTTTGCTGCAGGCATCAAGAGTATGCTCAAGTAATCCTGCCAAATTACCCCATCATTTGGCAGGTTTTTCGAAAGGAACTACATGACCGATTTATGGCCACGTGTTGAGCCCCTCCTGGCGCAGGTGGAGCGACCCGCACGATACTTGAACCACGAGTGGGGAAGCGGCGTTAAAGAAGATGCCGATTTCTCCTTTTGCATGATTTATCCCGATACGTATGAATTGGGCCAGGCCAATCAGGCTGTACGTATTCTGATGAATGCGGTTAATGCTACGGAGAATCTGCGCGCTGAACGCGGCTTTCTGCCGGCAGTTGACATGTGCGACCTTATGCGCGCCGAAAAATTGCCTTTGTTCTCTCTGGAAAGCTGCGCGCCTGTAAGCGAGTTTGACGTGGTGGGCATCACCTTGCCTCACGAATTGTGCGCCACCAACGTATTGGAAGTGCTAGATTTGGCGGGCATTCCGGTGCTTTCCGCCGATCGCGCCGAAGAGGACCCCATTGTTTTGGGCGGCGGTCCTTGCGCTTACAACCCCGAGCCGTTCGCCTTGTTTTTCGATGCCATCACCATTGGCGAGGGCGAAACAGCTACGCCTGAAACCCTGCAGCTCATTCGCAGCTTGCGCAAGCAGGGTGCAAGCAGACGTGAGATTCTGGTGGCGTTGGCAAAGCTCCCGGGCACTTATGTGCCCTCTCTGTATCGTTGGCGCAGCGAGGAAGAGGCGCAGGCTGCAGGTTGTTGGATTGAGCCTCTGGAAGAAGGTCTGCCTACCCTTATTGAGAAGCGCGTCTTCGAGGGTTTCGCCGAAAGCTGGGGGTGGGAGCCCTGTGTGGTGCCTTATACCGAAGTGGTACACGATCGCCTGAACGTGGAAGTGCTACGCGGTTGCGCTCGCGGTTGCCGCTTCTGCCAGGCAGGCATGATGTATAGGCCTGTGCGCGAGCGTTCTGCTGATAACATTGTGGAATCGGTGATCAAGGGTCTTGATGAAACCGGCTATGATGAAGTAAGCTTGACTAGCCTTTCTACCACCGATCATTCGCAGATTGCTGATATCCTTACGCGTATTAATTCCTATTGCGATGGCAAGGGCGTGCGCATATCCATTCCATCGCAGCGCCTTGACTCCTTTGGCATTGAGCTGGCCGAGTTGGTAGCGGGTCAGAAAAAGGGCGGTTTGACCTTTGCTCCTGAGGCAGGTACTCAGCGCCTGCGCGATGTTATCAACAAGGGCGTGACGGAGGAGAACCTGTTCAGCGCTGTTGACGCCGCTTTCTCTTCTGGGTGGCGCCGCTGCAAGTTGTACTTTATGATTGGCCTTCCTACGGAAACCGATGACGACATTAAAGGCATTGCTCGCATTACCCAGCAGGTACTTGAACGTGCTCGCAAGATTGTTCCTCCTGAGCAGCGCGGCTCTATTCAAGTGGGCATTTCATGCGCTGTATTTGTCCCCAAGGCGCAAACTCCCTTCCAATGGGATGGACAAATTGCTCCTGAAGAGGCCATGCGCCGCGTGAATCTTCTGCGTCATTCTATTAAGTTTCGCGCCATCAATGTTGGCTGGCATGATCCTAAAACCAGCTTTGTTGAAGCAGTTATGAGCCGCGGTGGTCGCGAGGTTTCTCAGTGGGTATATACCGCTTGGACCAAGGGCGCCCGCTTTGATGCTTGGACAGAGCTGTTTAACCAGCAGGCTTGGATTGATGCTGCCGATGAGTTGGGCATTGACTCTGCTGCTATAGCTCAGGCCAGCTATGAAACCGAATATGTAATGCCCTGGAGCCATATTTCCTGCGGCGTTTCAACTAAGTGGTTGGCTCATGAGCGTAAAAAAGCCACTGCAGAAAAGACTACCCCTGATTGCACGTTTGGCCCCTGTTCGGGCTGCGGTGCATGTCAGTCGGTGGGTATTGAAAACCAGCTTTCCGAGCCTCGTACCAAAAATGAATTGCTGGGTTTATCCGAAGGGGAAATTGCTGTTGAACAGGAGGTAAATCATGAGTGATCCCGCTCTGTTCCGTTTACGTTTTCGCTTCTGCAAACAAGGCCGCTTGGCTATGCTGAGCCATTTGGAGGTAGCCCATGCTCTTGAACGTGCGGTACGACGCGCAGGCCTGCCCTTTGCGGTCAGCTGCGGTTTTTCTCCCCATATGCGCATTGCCTTTGGTGCTGCTCTTCCTGTTGGTGTGGGAGGCACTCAAGAGATCTTTGACTTGTTGCTAAAGGAATACGTTGCTCCCCAAAAGGCCCTGGAGGCTCTTCGGGCTACCAGCGCTCCCGATATGATGCCCTACGAGGCTTACTACGTTGAGCACAATGCCACGGCGGCCTCGGTGTGCTATCCCGTGAGCGATTACGTTGCCGTTCTTACCAAGCCGATAGATAACTTGCAGGTACCTGAATCCATCTCTGTCATTCGCAAGAAAAAGGAAAAGGTTATTGCGGTGGGGGAATACCTGTTGGACGGCCCCCATGTGGAAGGCAACATCATAAAGTTTACTCTTGTTGCGAAAAACAGTGGATCTCTTCGTCCAGATTTGCTGCTTTCTGAATGCTTAAAGCTTTCGGGTTCTGATGCAAGAATCAGTAACATCACCCGTGTTGACCAGCGCGAACAATAGAGATAAAAAGGGCCTCATGAGAGGCCCCTTTTGCTTGCGTTAATGCAGGATGTTATTTGTCGTTGGGATGAACGGCGCCTTCGGGGAAGAAGGGGCACTTTTCGCGCAAGCATTCTGCGTTGCGACCAAACCAATGGCAGGAAATTTTTTCAGGAAGCTCCATTTCTACGCCCGTGGTTTCTTTGGCAAATTTCACATTTTCTTGAAGGGCGATGAAACCCACGCGCTTGCAGCAACGGGGACCGCCATAACGGGCGAGCTGACCCAAAATGTTGGAGGTGAGCTGCTGGCACTGACCCCAAGCGTCGGTGGCCATGGGGGAGGAGCCAGAAATGACGCTCCAAGCTTGGCCGCTGCTAACGGCTGCGCCGCAGGTGCCCCAAAAACCGCAGGTGCCGCCAGGAACCTGCATGCTGCGCTTGCGATGTTCCTCCAGGGCTTTCGCCTTATCAATGGACCCTTCGGCGTTGGCATAAGCGGTAATAAAGCATGCGCCAATAAGCGTGTGGTGCTCGGGGCCGTTGGGGTAAATGACGTTCTGGTCCATCATGTGCATGGCCATCTCGATGGGATTGGTGGAGGTGCACTGGGTGAGATACTCAATGGTCATGCGAACGCCCTCGCTGCGATGGCAAGCGTCGCAAACGTAATGGCCCGAAGCGCAGGCGCAATGTCCCATTTCGGTCTTTCCGCAGATCTCGCAGGTATATTCTTGCGCTTCCTGGGCGTAGATGATGGGGTCGCCGCAGATAAAGCAGTTGGCTTTTCCAGCACTCATGGTTTTCTCTCTTCTCTATTGCTATTCAGTCCATTTGACGGTTTTCTTTATAAGCAGGCCCAATAGGCAATCAAGTACGGTGACAACAAGGCCCACGCAAATGATACCAGCCACCACATTGGTGTAGTTGCCATAATTGGTGTAGTTTAAAACGAAATAGCCCATGCCGGCGGTTGCGCCATACATCTCTGCCATAACCAGCATCAACATGCCTGTTGCCAGCTGTACTTTCATGCCGTTAACAATACTGGGGTACATGTAGGGCAGCATGACTTGGAAAATGATTTCGGGCGTTGAGAGGCCCATCATACGGGCGCTTTCAATTACGCGGGCGTCCATAGACCCTACGCGCAGGATGGCGTTAAGCAAGGTGGGCCAGAAAATGCCCAGGAAAATGGCCATTATTGCCGCGCTACGGAAGCTGGGCATCAGCATAATCAGGTAGGGGGCAAACACAATGGCGGGAATGGGCGCCAAAGCTCGGGCGATGGGGTACACCGTCTCTTTCAGCTTGGGAATCCATCCGGCGAATAGACCCAGGATGTTCCCCAAGATCAAGGCGCTGAAATAGCCAGCCCCCAAAAGGGTCAAAGACGATGCAATGTTTTTGAGCAGTTCGGTATGGAGCCTGGGAAACACGTTGAACACGTTTTCGGGCAGCGGGATGAGCACCGGATGGGTGAGTTTGAGGTCGGTGGAGCAGACCTCCCAAACAATAAGCAAAAGCCACACGATAATCACGATGTAGCTGGTGGAGGGCTTGCGGTCGTTGATGAAAAAACGCCAGAGGAAAAGCGCCTCAATGAGCACTGCGCTTACGTAAAACGCTACTGGGGAGGCAGGGGTCATTTTGCCGGGAATGGCGATGGCTACCATCAGGGCAATGAACATCGCATTTGCCGTGATGAAAGAAGGACAAAGCAGCTTCTTCGCTGTGTTAGAAGTTGCCATGATTATTCATCCTCCTCTCCCTGAGCGGTTGCTTCGAAGAGAGCAAGCACCTCGTCTTTAAGAGCGCGCATTTGCGGGTCATCATAGATGGCTTCTATGGTATGAGCGCGGTTCTTGGGCAATTCAAACACGCGAATGATGTGGCGCGGCTCCATAAACACAATGCGGTCAGCCAAAATGAGGGCCTCGTCAATATCATGGGTGACAAATACTGCCGTCTTGCAGCAAGAATTGGCCCAGAGATCCATGAGCAGCGCCTGCAGCTTTCTACGAATCATAGGATCAAGCGCGCCAAAAGGCTCGTCCAACAGCATGATGGGGGCATCAATGGCCAAGGCACGGGCAATGGCGACGCGTTGACGCATGCCGCCGGAAAGCTGGAAGGGAAAGCGATTGGCCGCGTCGTTGACGCCAACTTGTTTCAACAATTCCAACGCTTTGGCTTTGGCGTCTTCCTTGGATATTTCCTTATGGGTCTTTCGCAGGGCGAAAACCACGTTCTGTAAAGCGGTTTGCCAAGGAAACAGCGAATAACTTTGGAACACAATGGAACGATCGGGGGCCGGGCCGGCAATGGGCTTTCCGTCAATGGAAACCTGGCCCTTGGTGGGTTTTGCCAAGCCGGCCAGCAGGTTCAACATGGTTGACTTGCCGCATCCCGAATGTCCTACCAGGCACACAAATTCGCCTTGGGCAATCTCAAGGTTGATGTTCTCCAAAGCTAGAAACGATTCGTTGTTGTCAACGTAGGAGTACTCGACGTCTTTGAATTCAATAGATGGCATGGGGTTCCTTAATAGGGGTGGACGCGCTTGGTCCTCTCAACAAGCGCGTCCGAATGTCTCTGCGTTTGCAATGGGACTACAGACCCAAGGTATTGTGAGAT
>JAQXTF010000013.1 GCA_029219345.1 Eggerthellales bacterium | reverse complement strand
TTCATGAGGATAATGGGACGGCTCATCATGTCCAGCTTGGCAAAGCCAATAACCTCGCTGATCTCATCCAGCGTGCCCGGGCCGCCAGGCAGCGCCACAAAGGCATCGCCCAAATCAATCATGCGAGTACGACGAACAGCTAGGTCATCGGTGAATTCTTTTACCAGGCGCCCATCGAAGTCGGTGGGGAAGGGCGTCTCCAGGTCTTCCAGGAAGCGAGGGATGACACCAATGGCATGGCCCCCGTTGTCCAGCACGCCTTCCGCAACGGCACCCATGAGGCCGGTGTCACCGCTGCCCCAAACCAAGGTATGACCTTGGCGGGCCATCCATTCTCCGAAGGCGTAGGCTTCGCGTTCGAAGGCGGGATCGTTGCCAATCTTGGCGCCGCAATAAACGGTGATATTCATTTACTCCTCACTTTCGTAAAGGTGCTCATCTTGCAAAAAGCCACATGCATGCGCGATGCATTTTGCCGCTAGGAGCGACCCCTTTTCACTGGGATGTACGCCATCGGCTGCCCAGAGGGCGCGGTTGGCTTGTTGGTGGAAAATGCGGCCAGGGTCAGCCAGAAGGGCTCCGTTTTTTACTGCTGCTTGCTGGCAATTCTCCTGCATGCGTTGGGCCATTTCCTCATAAGAGAGCCCTAGCTTCTCAAGGCGCGGGCAATCGGGAGCATAAGCCCAGGTGGCGTACACCACAGGGGTGGCGCCGGCTGCGCGAATCTGCGCGCACAGGGCAGTGACCGCCTGCTGGTAGGCTGTTGGGTTGGTGGCGGGCTTGTGGCTCATTTCCTGCAGCACCACGTAGTCAAAGCGCCCCGAAGCCAAGGCTTCTTGCGTAGCGGATCCTAAGCGCGTTGCCGGGTTCAAGTGCTCTGCCAGCTGCGCGCCGCCGCGAGCGTGAACCGCTACTCTGGCGTTGGCTATCTGCGCTAGCAAATCGGGCATCGAATTAGCGGTGGTTAGGCTGTTCCCGAGCATTAAGAGGGCACGAGGAAGGATGCGCGGACTCTTTTGGTCATTG
This sequence comes from Eggerthellales bacterium, assembly GCA_029219345.1. Taxonomy (GTDB): domain Bacteria; phylum Actinomycetota; class Coriobacteriia; order Coriobacteriales; family Eggerthellaceae; genus CAKUOV01. Next base: position 41,046 of record JAQXTF010000013.1, on the reverse strand, counting down.
CCTTGCATATAAATTCCTTCCGTTTGTTTGATTTGCCCATTTTGCGGTGAAATCGCGAGTATAATTCACCTAATTATACGAAAAACATCCAATGAAATGCTTTAAGGAGAACAAATGGCATTCTACTACGAAGAGCCCTCGCGCACTTTTAACGAGTATCTGCTGGTGCCCGGCCACACGCCGGCAAGCTGCGTTCCCACCGCGGTGAATCTGAAGACTCCCCTGGTTCGCTATCGCAAGGGCGAAGAAGAGTGCCCCCTGACTCTGAACGTGCCCATGGTTTCCGCTATTATGGCTGCCGTTTCCGATGACAAGATGGCTGTTGCTCTGGCTACCGAAGGCGGCCTGTCCTTCATTTACGGCAACCAGACCATTGAGCAGGAAGCTGCCATGGTTGCTCGCGTGAAGAATCACAAGGCCGGCTTCGTTGTTTCTGACGCAAACCTGTCTCCTGATATGACTCTGGCCGACGTTGTTGCTCTGAAGGAGCGCCTGGGCCACTCCACCATGCCTGTCACCGACGACGGCACCGCCACCGGCAAGCTGCTGGGCATCGTGACCAGCCGCGACTATCGTCCCAGCCGCATGGATCTGGAAACCAAGGTCACCGAGGTAATGACCCCGCGCGAGAAGATGATTGTGGCTCCCGTTTCCACCACGCTGAAGGAAGCAAACGACATCATTTGGGAGCACAAGCTGAACAGCCTGCCCATCGTTGACGAAAACGACCATCTGGTCTCCTTCGTATTCCGCAAGGACTACGACTCTCACAAGGAAAATCCTCTGGAGATGCTGGACGCCGACAAGCGCTACATGGTTGGTGCTGGCATCAACTCCCGCGACTACGCTGAGCGCGTTCCCGCTTTGGTGGAGGCTGGTGCTGACGTGCTGTGCATTGACTCCTCTGAGGGCTACTCCGATTGGCAGAAGTTCACTATCGAGTGGGTGCGCGAGCATTACGGCAACTCCGTGAAGATTGGCGCTGGCAATGTTGTTGACGCCGAGGGCTTCCGCTTCCTGGCCGACTGCGGCGCTGACTTCATCAAGGTGGGCATTGGCGGCGGTTCCATCTGCATCACCCGCGAGACCAAGGGCATCGGCCGCGGCCAGGCAACCGCTGTTATCGAGGTTGCCAAGGCTCGCGACGAGTACTTCGCCGAGACCGGCATCTACGTGCCCATCTGCTCCGACGGCGGCATCGTGTACGACCACCACATCTCCCTGGCTTTGGCCATGGGCTCCGACTTCGTTATGCTGGGCCGTTACTTCGCCCGCTTCGACGAGTCTCCTTCCGAGAAGGTCCTGGTCAACGGCACCTACATGAAGGAATACTGGGGCGAGGGTTCCGCTCGCGCCCGCAACTGGGGTCGTTACGACTTGGGCGGCAAGAAGAGCCTGTCCTTCGAGGAAGGCGTTGACTCTTACGTGCCTTACGCCGGCAGCCTGAAGGACAACATGGCCGTAACTTTGCTGAAGCTGAAGTCCACCATGTGCAACTGCGGCGCCCTGACTATCCCCGAGTTCCAGGAGAAGGCAAAGCTCACCATCGTGTCTGGCGCATCCATCACCGAAGGTGGCGCTCACGATGTTCTGCAGAAGGACAAAGCACCTTACGCCGGTCGCTAAATTTAGGACGATTTTTCGCCCTTAACGCTGCGTTCGCTGCTTCATGCGTTTATCTGCTCGGAAGGCCCCGTATTGCGGGGCCTTCTTTTTTATGCGTGGCGTTTTTCGTTTCTGTGGTAGTTTTCGTCAAAAAATGAACGTTTATGTGGTAATTATTTCAAAAATTACCACAGAAACGAAAGAAAGAATGAAAATCTACCACAGAAACGTCAATTTGAGGTAGCGCGCCTAAGCAGCGGCCTTCAATTGATTGGGGGGAAGCGTTCGTTCTGGACCGTTCGGGCGGCTCTTGGCGAGAGCCTTCGCAACGACTTATTCCCCGCAATGGTTCAGAAGGGTCGTCACCAGATAACGAGTGGCTCCTGCTCCAGCGCGCAGGTCGTTTGGCAGGATTTATTCGAAAAAGAGGCCGTGTTTGATGAGGGTGCCGGGCTCGGCCACTAGGAATTGCTCATCCCATTGGCCGCTGACCAGCTTTTCCATAGTGTGGTTGCTGCCAGGAGCGTAATCTAGCGCGGCGTTGATCTGGTCGGCCTCGTTCTGGGCGGCTATGACGTACTCCTCGCTGTAGCAATCGTTGAGGCCCGTGTCGATGATGGCCATGGTGTGGTAGGCATCGAAGAAGTAGTGGAACAGGTCCTCCTGGGATAGGCCTGCGAATTCGGGGCTGTCGCTGCAATCGCTGCGTATAAGCGCGATGGCCGAAAACTGATCGGGATCGTTTTCGTACAGGTACAGATGCCCCGGCGCTTTCAGGTTGGCGTGGTAATCATCATCGGTGTTTAGCAGAATTGAAACGCAGTCATCGAAGCGGGGGATGACCACTCGGCGGCTGCACGTCACGTGATCCCAGGCGCCGCCGCAAAAACCCATGGCCACCAGCACGGTGTCCACCTCTGGGGGCAGGCCGTCAATGATTTCAGCCAGTTTTTCCTTCATGCGCGCAGGCTCTGCGTGGTAGTTGCGATCAACTTCCACCACAGGCAAAGCGGTGCCCTGAGAAGCCTGGGCGGCTTCCACGAAGGGGGTCAAAGACGAGCATGTCAGAATCACGGCGTTCATGGAAGCCACCATACCACATTCCGCTCTTTCGGGCGCTTGCGCGTGGCAAATATTGACGTTCAAATCCCCTGAATCTATTAGAAAAAAATCTTGCATATCAAACATATATTAGAGAAAATGAAAAATACTGGTTTAGCTATTTTCACAATATGTTGGACCAAAAATGCAGTTGAACTCAAGGATTGGGGACCCTTATGGTGATGAGCATTGTCAAGCGCGACGGTCGCGCGGTTGACTTCCATCAAGAAAAAATCGCAGAAGCGGTAGAGAAGGCCTTTCGCGCCAGCGCGGCAATGCAGCCGCGTGGTGTGGCGGACGGCATCGCTGAGCGCGTGGTTGAAAAGCTGGAATCCGGCGCCATTGAGGGCACCCCTACTGTTGAAGGCGTGCAAGACCTGGTTGAAGAAACCCTGATCGAAGAGGGCTTCACTCAAACCGCCAAGGCCTACATTCTGTATCGCGCTGAGCGCAATCGTATCCGCGACGTGAACAGCCGTCTGATTCAGACCCTGAAAGACATCACCTTCTCCAAGGCCTCTGAGTCTGACATGAAGCGTGAAAACGCCAACATCGACGCCGACACCGCCATGGGCACCATGCTGAAGTACGGCTCCGAAAGCGCCAAGCAGTTCTATGAGATGTGCGTCCTTGATCCCCGCTTCGCCCGCGCCCATAGCGAAGGCGACATCCACATTCATGACCTTGACTTCTACACTCTGACCACCACCTGCTGCCAGATTGAGCTGCGCAAACTGTTCAAGGGCGGCTTCTCCACTGGCCATGGCGCCCTGCGCGAGCCCAACGACATTGCCTCCTACGCGGCCCTGGCCTGCATTGCGGTGCAGTCCAACCAAAACGACCAGCACGGCGGCCAGTCCGTCTGCGACTTTGATTACTGCCTGGGCGATGGCGTGCGCAAGACCTATCGCAAGATGTTCAAGAAGCATCTGGCAGAGGCCCTGGAACTGCTGTCTGACCTGGAAGATCCTCGTGCTTGGACCCAGAACACCCTGGACGCCATTGAGGAACAGACCGGCGTTGTTGCCTCCATGGAGATTGACCCCGCTTTCCGCGAAGCCGTCATGGCCGCCCTGACCGAGGCCACCGGTGCCGAAACCGCCGCCCGTGTGTTCGCCTACGTGGAAAAGCACGCCTACGCCGACACCGACCGCTCTACCTATCAGGCCATGGAAGCCCTGATCCACAATCTGAACACCATGCATTCCCGCGCCGGCGCCCAGACCCCCTTCAGCTCCGTGAACTACGGCATGGACACCAGTCCCGAGGGCCGCATGGTCATTAAGAACACCCTGCTGGCCACCGAAGAGGGCATGGGCGATGGTGAAACCGCCATCTTCCCCGTGCAGATCTTCCGCGTGAAGGAAGGCGTGACCTACAACCCCGGCGACCCCAACTCTGACCTGTTCAAGCTGGCCCTTCGTTGCTCCGCCAAGCGCCTGTTCCCCAACTTCAGCTTCCAGGACGCCCCCTTCAACCTGCCCTACTACAAGGGTACGCCCGAAACGGAAATCAGCTACATGGGTTGCCGCACCCGCGTTATGGGCAACGTGCACGACCCCAACCGCGAGATCACGCCCGGCCGCGGCAACTTGAGCTTCACCTCCATCAACCTGCCGCGCCTGGCCATTCGCTCCCATGGCGACATTGACCTGTTCTTTGACCTGCTGGATTCCAAACTGGCCCTGTGCGTGGCCCAGCTGAACGAGCGCTTTGAAATCCAGGCCGGCAAGCACGTGTACAATTCTCCCTTCCTTATGGGCCAGGGCGTGTGGATTGACTCCGAGAATCTGCACTACGACGATGAAGTGCGCGAAGTGCTGAAGCATGGCACCCTTTCCGTGGGCTTCATTGGCCTGGCCGAAACCCTGAAGGCTCTGACCGGCAAGCATCACGGCGAAAGCCCCGAAAGCCAGAAGTTGGGCTTGGAGATTGTGGGTCACATGCGCGCCTACCTGAACCGCCTGTCCCAGAGGACCGGCATGAACTACACGCTGCTGGCCACCCCTGCCGAGGGCTTGTCCGGCCGCTTCGTGCGCATGGACCGCGCCCGCTACGGCTCCATTCCCGGCGTCACCGACCGCGACTACTACACCAACAGCTTCCACGTGCCCGTACACTACGACATTGAGGCCTTCCGCAAGATTGAGCTGGAGGCGCCCTACCATAGTCTGACCAACGCGGGCCACATCAGCTATGTGGAAATGGACGGCGACCCCACCAAGAACCTGGAGGCTTTTGAGGCCATCATCCGCCACATGAAGGAAAGCGGCATTGGCTACGGCTCCATCAACCATCCCGTTGACCGTGACCCCATCTGCGGTTTTAACGGCATCATCAACGACACCTGCCCCAAGTGCGGCCGCCATGAGGAAGACGCCGAAGTGGGCTTTGAGCGCATTCGCCGCATTACTGGCTACCTGGTAGGTACCCTGGACCGCTTCAACGACGCCAAGCGTGCTGAGGAGCGCGACCGCGTGAAGCACCAAATGTAGCCTGCGCGCAACAGTGCAACAAAAGAGGCTGTCTCCCAAGGAGGCAGCCCCGTTTCGTTGGTGGGTGAGAGCGCAGCGTTTGCTGCTTGCTACATTATGAGAGATTACCGTTGGGCCTTGGGCGCTTTGTCTTTTTCGCGCTGTTACTCTTGGCGGCCAAAAGCGTGTTGAAAAGCTGGGTGCGGCTGCTTACGCCCATCTTTTTGTAGGCGTTGTACAGGTGCTTCTTAAACGTGGAGCCGGAAATGTACAGCTCGTTGATGATGGTGTGATCTTCGGCGCCGGTGGAAAGCATGGACACAATCTCGGCCTCGCGGTCCGTCAGATGGAACAGTTCCTTGATTTCCTCGGGAACAAGGGTGGGGGAGGAGTTGCTGCGCGACTCGGCATCCATGAGAAGGCCCAGCCTGTTTGCAATATGGGGAGCCAAAAGCGTCATGATCTCCAGCTGCTTGTCGGTGTAGTCGCCGCGCTTCTTGCTGTTGAAGAGCTCCAGCGAGCCCACGAACTTGCGGCGGAACATCAAAGACGAGCGCATGCCATAATGAATGCCCTGGGGCGCGTAGATTTCCTTGTAAATGCGGGTTTCTACCAAATAATCCTCGGGGATTTGATCGCTATCGCGAGAAGTTTCAGTGTTGTGGCTCAGAATGTGGCGGCCTGAAAAGAATGTTTCGGCGTCTTCGCCGGTGTTGTAGTCGCCGACCATGAACTTATCAAGGTATTTCGCTTCAACGCCCATGATATAGGGCTCACCCAGTGCTTCACGGGTGCCGGTGCGGGAAATGAAGAAGGCGTACTGATCGGAAGGAACCAACGCGCGTAAACACTCAAGGGAAATGCGCTGAAGAAGAGCGATGTCGGTGGCTGAGTTGATTCTTAAGATGGCCTCAAGAAGTGAACGCCAGTCTCTTTCGAAGAGCTTCCCCTGAGTCATGGATCCCCCAATCCGATGTTTGAGCTATATGGTGCCAGTTTTGGTGGAAATAAAAGCAGCTTGCGGAAGAAATGTTATCACACGGCGCTATTAATCTACCTTATTTTACGTATTCCCAAAAATGAGTATTTATACTCACTCGAAAATTCTAACTTCCTATTTTTGAGTAAGCAATATCCTAAAACAGCGGTAAGAGTTTCGGTCAACTGGGAAAAAAGCTCCCCTTTGCTCATAAGAATCACTTTTTGTGTCTATTTTGCGGGTAAACGGTCGCGCGTATATTCAAAACTGTCCAAAAAAGGGTTTTGGACGAGCGCTCATGAGAAGGAGCGCAAAGGGTGTAGCTTTTCTCAATGTCAAAATAGTGCAATTTTAGAGTGTATTTTTCTAAGCCTATTTTTAAGACAGAGAGAATACTAGCTCCCATAACCCGGATCGACATGGCGTGCGCGTCATTCGACATATATGGCCGATTTACTGCAGGAAGAGGAACTGCAGTGAATGGATAGGATTGAAGGGAGGCAATCAATGGCAGACGAACGTGATCAGACTTACAACAAGGACTTCCAGCAGAGCCGCAAGGACGCTCATATGGCTGACGCTGAGAAGAACAAGAAGGCTTGGCAGCAGAATGCTACCGACAAGGCTGGCCGTGACTGGACCAAGCCCCGTCGCTGGGATCCGTCTCAGGGCGTGTAAGTCCCCAAACAGGCTTGTAAAAGCCAAGGGAGGCCCCACCCCAAAAGGTAGAGCCTCGCATGCATTTTTCATTTTACCAAAGGAATGAAAGGTTATCGAGTATGCTTACAAACGAACTCGAAGGCGTTAACAAAGACGTCTACAAGACCGATTGGCAATGGCAGGAAGGCGAGTACACCGTAACTCGTACCAACATGTGGACTGCTCCTGGTTGCCACAACGGTTGCTCTGTTCTTTACTACACCAAGGATGGCAAGGTAGAAAAGGTCGAAGGCGACCCCCTGTCTCCTTACAATCAGGGTCGTCTCTGCATGCGTTGTCTGGACGTAGTTGAGACCTTCTATCATCCTGATCGTCTGAAGTACCCCCTGAAGCGCGTTGGCGAACGCGGCGAGAACAAGTGGGAGCGCATCACTTGGGAAGAGGCTTACGAAGACATCGCTGCTCACGTACGTGAGATCTGGCGTGACTACGGCCCCGAGTCCATCGTTTCCATGCAGGGTACCGGCCGTAACATCTGCTGGCAGACCCCTTACCTGAGCTACGCTGCTTTTGACTCCCCCAACTTCGTTCTGGGCTTCCTCTCCGGCGACTCTTGCTACCTGCCCCGTACCACCATCGGTCACTGCTTCATGGGCGACTTCTTCGTAGCCGACATGTCCCAGCACCTGGAGAAGCGCTACGCTGACCCCGAGTACGTGTACCCCGAGTACATCCTGAACGTTGGTAACAACGCTCTGGTCTCCAACGGCGACGGCTTCTTCGGTCACTGGATTGTTGACGTTATGAAGCAGGGCGGCACCAAGCTGATCGTTCTGGATCCCTCTTGCACCTGGCTGGCCTCCAAGGCTGAGTACTGGCTGCAGGTTCGTCCTGGTACCGACGCTGCTGTTGTTCTGTCCATGATCAACGTTATCATCGAAGAGGATCTGTACGATCACGAATTCGTTGAGTACTGGTGCTATGGCTTCGACGAGCTGGCTGAGCGCGCTCGCGAGTACGCTCCCGAGGTTGCTGGCAAGATCGCTGGCGTTGACCCCGAGCTCATCCGCGGTGCTGCACGCGCCTTCGCTTCCGGCAAGCCCTCCACTGTTCAGTGGGGTCTGAAGGTTGACCAGTCTGTTTGCGGTATCCCCACCGCTCAGGCTCTGCTGTCCATCGGCGCTATCTGCGGCGACATCGACGTCCCCGGCGGCATGATGATCCCTCGTTGCGCTTACGACATTCCTGACTCCTACGGCTGCGGCATGTGGTTCCTCTCTGACGAGATGCTGGGCAAGATGCTCGGTGTTGAGACCTCTCCTCTGCATGCTCTGGGCTTCGACCCCACCGCTAATGGCGACACCGTTCTGAACGCTATCGAAACTGGCGAGCCTTACCCCATTCGTATGCAGTTCATTCAGTCCACCAACCCCATTGCCAACATGGCTGCTGACGCTCCTCGCGTTTACCGTGCAATGAAGTCTGTTTGGTACAACGTTGTTGTTGACGTATTCATGACCCCCACCGCAATTGCTTGCGCTGACATCGTTCTTCCCTGCGGCATGTCTGCAGAGCGTAACTCCGCTCGTGTATGGTGGTGGCCCCTGCGCTCCATCGTCAAGGTTGCTGACTACTACGAGGCAAAGTCCGACGAGCAGATCATCCTTGAACTGGGCAAGTACCTGCACCCCGAGCGCTTCCCCTGGGAGACCGACGAGGAAATGATGACCTGGTGGATCCAGGCTGGTAACCGCTTCCATGCTGGTTGGCCTCACAAGACCGACGAAACCTTCCAGGAACTGCGTGAGAAGGTTATCGACTGGCCTGATGACTGGGCTTATCGCAAGTACGAACTGGGCTGGCTGCGTGACGACGGTTACCCCGGCTTCAACACCAACACTGGTCGTTGCGAACTCTACAACACTCTGTTCGAGGCATGGGGCTTCGATCCGCTGCCCTACTTCGAAGAGCCGCCTGAGTCCCCCGTTTCTACTCCCGAACTGATGGAAGAGTATCCCTACATCCTGACCACTGGTGCTCGTACTTGGGAATACTTCCACTCCGAAGAGCGTCAGGTTCCTCGCCTGCGTGCAAACCATCCCGATCCGCTGGTAGACCTGCACTCCGAGCTCGCTGCTGAGCTGGGCGTTCATGAGGGCGACTGGATCTGGATTGAGAACATGCGCGGCAAGTGCAAGCAGCGTGTTCGCATCAACAACTCTCTGAAGAAGGACACCGTACGTGCAGAGCACGGCTGGTGGTTCCCCGAGACTGAGGGCGCAGCTCCCAACCTGTACGGCGTATTCGACTGCAACATCAACAACCTGACTGTTCAGGGCGTAACCGGTCCTACCCTGTACGGCGCTCCCTATGCAAACCAGATTTGCAAGCTGTACCCCGTGACCAAGGAAAACGACATGAGCGTTTCTGAGCTGGTTGTTACGACTGGAAAGGCTAAATAATCATGGCTGATAAGTACGGACTTTTTATTGATTACCAGTGGTGCACCGGTTGCTACTCCTGCGCAACCGCTTGCAAGGTAGAGCACGGCTGGAACCACGAGACCCCTGGTGTTATCTGCTTCACCGATGGCCCTCGTCTGATGCCCAACGGCAAGTTCGAGTACACCATGCTCCCCGTTTTCACCAGCCTTTGCGACCTGTGCAAGGACCGCGTTGAAATGGGCAAGCTCCCCACTTGCGTTCATCACTGCCAGGCTGCCTGCATGAAGTACGGCACCGTTGACGAACTGGCTGAGATGGCCAAGGAAACCCCCCGCTCCTGGATCTACGTTCCCGAGCAGTAAGTTTCTACCGGATGGTGCCCCGCTTGGGGTGGGGCACCATCTTTTTTCGAATACACAAAGGAGAATGTTATGTGTTACAGACCCGCTAATGCTGCTACCGCACTGAAGTGCATCGAGTGCGGCGGCTTCAACAAGCCCGATAATGAAGTATGCCAGAAGTGCGGCGCTGACCTGGAAGCATCCAGGGAAGCTGCTGCTTCCGGTGCCGCTGCAGGCGCTCCCGCTGTAGGCGCTCCTGGCGCACCTGGCGCACCTCGTCCCATGGCTGGCCCTGGCGCACCTAAGCCGGCTGCTCCTACTGCTCCCAAGGCTCCTACTGCGTAAATTATTCGTACGCTTCTGTTTGATTGTAAGGATCATTATCTATGCCAAATTGCCGTACATGCAGCCCCTGGTGTGACCGTTGCCATAAAAAGGCTCCGATCAACTACCCGGTTGAGTGCCCTGTCTGCGGGCGCTATAACCCCTTCGAATGGGAGGTATGTAAGAAATGCGGCACCCCCATTGATCATGCGAAATATGCAAACAGAACCTATCTAAACGAAAAATCTAAAAAGGCGTGCTTCCTCTGCACGCCTTTGGAGAAGCCCTTGTGCAAGGACTGTCTTAAGAAGGGTCGTATTAAGATATGCCCCTCCTGTGGCAAATATGTGCTGGGCTCTCGCGCAGATTGCAAAAAGTGCGGTTACCTTTTCCCCACGGAAGAGGAATCCGCTGAAGCCTAAGGGTAAGTAAGCCCTAGTTCTCCTGCGTTGTAATTCATGCGGTTGAGAGGGGATATACTGTGTTTTTTCGAGAAAAGTGTTTGATTGACCTCCGTCCAAACCAACTTTTTGCGTGGAGATAGCAGCTATCGCTCTCAGTGGGCGATAGATTTGGTGCCTATCGTCTAACGCTCAAATAAAAAAGAGCGGCCGACCTTTTTCCTAGGAAGGCCGGCCGCTTGAGGTTTTCATTCAAAAGGGGAAGGAAAGCCTCTGCACCTCTCATTCTGGCATCACATGATTCGAATGGTCGCTGTGCTATTGGTCGCAGCGCGAGGCGCCTGGACATGATACGCCAAAGCGTCTTTAATGCGAGTCACATGTTGCCCTTTACAAACTGAATGGTTTTGGAGGAGGGTTCAATGACTAAACAACAAAAGTCAACTGTTGCTTGGCTTATCGTCATCATTGCATTCTTCGGTGGTTTTGCTCTGGCTAACGTTCAGAACAAGGTTCCGCCGGTTATGCTGGAGATCATGACCGCCTTCAACATCGGCGAAACCGATGCTGGCTGGCTGACCTCTGTTTTCACTATTATGGGTATGGTTACCGCCATCCCTGCCTCTGTTCTTATGCGCAAGTTGGGCGCTAAGAAGATTGGCGTTATTGCTCTGGCATGTGCTGCTGCTGGCTCCGCCATCGGCGCATTTGCAACCGACCTGACCATGCTGATGATCACCCGCGTTCTTGAAGGCGTTGGCGTAGGCATGATCGCTGTTGTTGGTCCTGCTGTCATCTCCGAATGGTTCCCCGTTGAGAAGCGTGGCTTGCCCATGGGCTTGTGGGGTTCTTGGATGATGTGCTCTCAGACCCTGCTGTTCTTTATCTCCGCTGGCCTGGTTGCCTGGGGCGGTTGGCAGGGCGTTTGGTGGTTCACCACCATCTTCGCTGTTGTTGTTCTGGTTCTGTACCTCTGGAAGGTTCGCGACCCCGCGGGCACTGAGGACGAGCCTAACTATGCAATTGGCGAAGAAGAAGGCGACTTCAACCTGGCTGCTGGCTTCAGCTCTGCATCTACTTGGCTGATCACCCTGGCTGGCTTGATCTTCACCTTCTGCTGCTTCGGTTTTGCTACCTACATTTCCCTGTACTGGGATCAGGTCTTCTTCAACGACGGTATGGAAACCTCCAACCTGTACGTTTCCATCCTGTACGCCATCGAGATCCCCATGGTTATCTTCATCGGCTGGCTGCTGAACAAGATTCGTCCCAAGCAGCGTCACTGGGTTGGCACCCTGGGCTTTGCTCTGTACATTATTGTTCTGTGGTTCTGCTTCCGCATGGACGACCCCGGCATGCTCATCCCCTTCGTTATCATTTACCCCTTCCTGGAAGGTGTTATCCCCACGGTTTACTGGACCTTGGCACCTACCACTGCTAAGAAGCTGGAAGATGGTCCTACCGCTATCGGTATTCTGAACGTTGGTCTGAACATCGGTACTCTGCTGGGCCCCCCGATCACCGGTTTCTTCATTGAAAACTACGGTTGGGCAACCGCTACTATTCCCCTGGCTGCCGCTGCTGCTGTTGGCGCTATCATCTTTATCTTCGTCAAGCAGTACAACATTGGTGAGGAATAAGCAAAATTGTTGCTTTGAAATATCGCCCGTTTAAAGGCGATGCTTGATAAAAGCGTGCTGAGGGCGCATGGGACTCACGTCCTGTGCGCCCAATTCACGAGTATGGGCGTTTTGCTCATGCGTAAGCTATCCAAGATTGGCTGCGTGCGCGTGACTTGAGGTCGGCAGCCAATTGATCGAATGAGAGTTCGAAGAATGAATACTAAACGTGCATGGATTGTTGCTATCGCAACGATTTTCGCCGGCGTTTCGCTGGCATTGGTTCAGAACAAGGTTGCTCCTTGCATGACTGTTCTCATGGATGCCTTCAGCATTGACATGAGCGCTGCTGGTTGGCTGAGCTCCCTGTTCTCTTTGGTTGGCATTGTTATGGCCATCCCCGCATCTATCGTGCTGAACAAACTGGGTGCTAAGAAGGGCGGCATCATCGCTCTGATTTGCGCCATTTTGGGCTCCATCATGGGCCTTGTGACCGCGTCTGTTCCCGTTCTTATGGCAAGCCGCGTTGTTGAAGGCATTGGCGTGGGCCTTATTGGCGTTATTGGGCCTTCCCTTATCTCCATGTGGTTCCCCGAAGCCAAGCGTGGCCTTCCCATGTCCATCTGGGCTGCTTATCAGATGTGCGCTCAGGCCGTCATGTTCTTCGTTGCCGGCGTTGTTACCGTTAACTTCGGCTGGCAGGGCATGTGGATCTTTGGTCTGGCTGCCTGCGTTATCGCCCTGGTGTTCTACATCGTTTGCATCAAGACTCCTCGCCCCGAAGAGAACTATGCAGACGTAGAGAGCGAAGACGTGTCTTTGAAGGAAGGCATGAGCTCCGCTTCCACCTGGCTGATGGCTCTGGTCACCATGCTGTTCTGCATTGGCTGCTTTGGCTTTGTGAACTGGATTGCCACCGCTTGGGCCTTTAACTTCAACTGGGCCGAGGACGAAGCCAACATGTGGGTTGGCTACTTCAGCCTGGGTGGCGTTATTGCCGCTATTGTCATTGGCGCCGCGCTGAACAAGATCAAGAATCGCCGCGTTTTCGGCGCTGCGATGCTGGTGAGCTATGGCGTTGCTTCCGTTTTCGGTATGACCATGGAACAGCCCACCTTCATTCTGGCATTCACCATTGTGTATCCCTTCGTGGACGCTGGTTTCCCCTGCGTTCTGTGGACCATGACCGCTCAGACCTGCAAGAAGCCTGAGCTGGCTGGTGTGGCCATGGGCGTTGTGAACATCGGCTTCAACACCGGCATTTTGCTGGGCGCCCCCATCATTGGTGGTGTTGCCGATGCCTTTGGCTGGACTGTCGCTGCTTACGTGATTGCTGGCTGCTGCATTGCCGCCGCCGTGCTGCTTATGTTTGTCAAGGTTCATGACTTTGAGGCAGAGCGCGCAGCAGAGCTGGCTGCCGAATAGGGCAAAAATGACTCAGGGGCAGTGGGGAAAGAACATTCCTCCTTGGTTAGCAGCGCGGTGGGAAGGAAACTCCGCGCTGCCCAACCCCTCCGTTGAGGAAGAAGATGAATGGGCCATGTTGGAATGGTTGCAAAACAGTAATTTTTCGAGACCTTCCGATGCCGCTGCGGAGGCGCCGCGGGCATCGCTTCGCCTAAACCATGTAGAAGCCATGACGGAGCAGTATCTGAGCGACCCCAACTTCAACATGAACGATGAGAGCGTGCCTGAAGAGGTGCGTACTGTTGCCAAGCAGCGCCAGCGCCTTGATGAAGAGCGCCAACGCATGATTGAAGAACGTGCCCGTGAACAAGTTGAATTGCGATTCAATTCGTTCACGTACACTATTCGTGTGGGCGGAACCGTTCGCATTGTGGCCTATGACGGTTCGAGCCATTTTGTTGAAATTCCCAATCGCATCAGGGGAAATGAAGTAACTGCTCTTGATTCCAGCCTGTTTTTCGAACATGAAGAGCTGGAGGCAGTGGTTATGCCCGATACGGTTGAGGTGCTGGGCCACCGCCTGTTTGAAAAGTGTACCAGCTTGCAAAGTGTTCGCCTGTCTTCCAATTTGAAGCAGATTGGCTCGGGCGTGTTTGCCCGTTGTAATCGCATTGGGCGGGTAACGGTGAATTCTCCGGTGGTTTCTGCCGAGGCCAAGCTTTTCATGGGCGCCTCTGTTGAGGAGCTTGCCTTTGGCCCGCGGGTGCGAGAGTTCGACCTTGCGGAGTTTGGCCTTAAGGAGCTGGAGCGCATCTCTGTTGACCCAGCAAATGAGGCTCTTTCCACCGATGGTTTGGCGGTATTTTCCAAGGATGGCACCGTTTTGGTGCGTCTGGTAGTTCCCGTGAGCCATTACGATGTGCCTGAGGGCTGCCGCTACATTGCCGATCGCGCTTTTGACTCCATGAAGAGTCTGAGCAGCATCACCTTGCCGGAAGGCTTGAAGGGCATTGGCCGCTTGGCTTTCGCCAAGACGTCTTTGAAGCTGGTCCAGCTGCCCCAAACCTTGGAATTCATTGGCGAAAAAGCCTTCTTTTTCTGCGCGAGCCTGTCGGAAATCGTGCTTCCCGCCTCGGCACGTTCCGTGGGCGAAGAGGCGTTTTCCTCTTCAGGCGTGAAAAAAGCGGTGCTGCCTAACAGCCTGGAATGGTTGGGTCAGGGCGCCTTTGACCGCACGCCCGTGCAGGAGAATATCTCCCAGGGCACCATAAGGGTATTCCCCAGTGTTTTGCCTGGTGAGAACCAAAATCAGTTGCGCATTGATGGCTGGGGCGGTGTATATATGGGTCGCACTTTCGTGGAGCTTATCGGCCAAATCATGACCTATCAGATTGCCGAGGGAACCCGCGCGGTGGCCCCGAACGCTTGCAAGCGTCATCGCGCTCTGCAATTCATTTCGGTGCCAGAAGGCGTAGAGGAAATTGGCGACGACGCATTCCGCGGCTGCAAGGGCCTGCATACCGCCGAGCTGCCCAGCACTCTTCGCCGCATTGGCGCCAAGGCCTTCTTGGATACTGCCGTGAGGCGCCTGCGCATCTCTGCCAGCGTAACCGAGATTGGTGAAAATGCTTTGCTGGTGCAGGGAGATAATTCTTTGGCCGCCGGCGAGCCCCTGGAGTCGCTGGATTTGGACCCCGCCAACCAGCACTTCTATATTGAAAACGGCCTTCTGTGCCAGCGCGGTGGCGCGCAAGATGGCGGCGATGCGGTGCTGCTGTATTTGGGTCCCGATCACATTGTGCGCATACCCGAAGCCGTGACCCAGCTGAACAACCAGTCTTTCTGCGGCTCCATTGGCATGGACGAGCTGTATTTGCATGACCATATCAAGAGCATCTGCATAGGCGCTCTTTCCACCAAACGTACGGTAAATGTGCTCCATCTGGCCTTCGCGGAAGAGGTGGATGGTACCCGTGAGGCACATCTGATTATGCCCGAGTACACCAGCCGCTATCGTTCTATGATGCCGCTTTTCGAAACCAACGATAAGAAAACCAAGTTCAACTTTGAGTACTACGACACCTGGGTTTCTTGCGCCACCACCATTCCCGAATTCGCTCAGTCCGCTTACGCGCGCCTGAAAAACCCGGTGCGCCTGTGCAAGCGCTGCCGCGAATTGTATGAGGGAACCTTCACCCGCAAGGCCCAGGCGGTGGTGAGCTACTTTGCCGAGAAAAGCAACCTTGAAGCGCTGCTGCAGCTTCACGAGTGGGGCTTTATTGACATGCGCCACGTGCAGCGCGAACTTGACAATTCCCTGGGCGCCGGAGAGGCCCAAAAGACAGCATGCCTTCTTGAACTGCGCAAACGTCTTTCGGGTGGTTCCCTTGGCGGTATCGATTTCAGTTTGTAGGAGATGCCATTATGAAAGACTTGACTCCTATCGATGAACACGACGTGCTGCTCCAGCAAAAGGAAGCCCGTCGTAAGGCCGGCCTGGACACCACGCCGGAATACAAGAGACACCAGGAACAACTTGCCCTGCGACAGCAACTGGCGCAGGATTATCAGGATACCTTTACGGCAGGGGAGGGCGTGCAGGACCAGGCAGCCCTTCGCGACCTTATGGGCCTGGGCCATTCCTGGGGTGTCAATGAGAGGCTGTCGCTTACCACGGAAGATCGCATGGAGCGCAAGCGCCAGCGTTATGAGAAGTGCTGTCCCATTGCCAACGAGATTCTGGAAGAGGCCCGCGCCTCGTTAGCGGTGCGCTTCCGCTTCCTGGATCGCGCCTTGTGGCGCATGCCCTTGGTGCCCAGCTTTGACATCTTCGGCATGTGCAGCGACGGCATCAAGATGTACTACGACCCTGAATACGTGGTTGATCGCTTCAAGCTTTCCCCCAACGAGGTGGTGCGCGATGTGATTCACTGCCTGTTCCATTGCATTTTCCGCCACCCCTTCATGCTGTACTCGGTTATGCGCGAACCATGGGATGTGGCGTGTGACATTGCTATTGAAAGCATGCTTATTGATTTGGTGGGCGAGACGTTCCCCAGCAACTACGACGGTCGTTGCTCCCGCGCCCTGAAAATCATTCGCGCTCAGGTGGGAGGCGTTATTACCGCAGAGCGCCTGTATCATTTTTTCTCCAATGAGGGCAACCGCGCCGACTTGCGCTCTCTGGCTCCCATGTTTCGCCACGACTCCCATGGCCTGTGGTACGCCGATGATTGCATCAGCGAAGGCAAGGGCGCCGCATCGGTGGCCCGCCAGCAAACGGAAGAGCACGAGGGCGGCGAGCTGAACACCACTCAGGGCATGACCCCCGAGCAAATGCAGGACATGATCAACTCCATGCAGGGGAACAACGCCGGCGATAATGACAGCCAGCAGCAACAACGGTTCTCCGACAACGAGTACGAAGAAGAGGTCAATCACCCTGAGAAGAACGAGGAGCTTGAAGCCTCTTCACGCGATGAGATGACCGAAGAAGATCTGGCTGCCTCTTGGGAAGAGCTGGCTGAGCAGATGCAGATTGAGATTGAGGCCACCATCGCCGAGCGCGGTGACGAGACGGGCAATCTTATTGCGCAGCTGAAAGCGGTGAACCGCGAGAAGCAGAACTATGAGGCCTTCCTGAAGCGCTTTGCCGTGCTGCGTGAGCGCATGATGGTGAATGACGACGAGTTCGACTACATCTATTACACCTTCGGCATGGAACGCTACGGCAACATGCCCCTTATTGAGCCCTTGGAGTACAAGGACGCCCGCGGCATCCACGATTTCGTCATTGCCATTGACACGTCGGAATCGTGCTCGGGCGAAATGGTACAGGCCTTCGTGCGCAAGACCTACAACATCTTGTGCCAGTCTGAGAGCTTCCATAGCAGGGTGAACATCCACATTATTCAGTGCGACGCCAAGATTCAAAGCGACAAGAAGATTGAATCCTTGGATGATCTTGACCTTTACCTGAAGGATATGGAGCTGCGCGGTTTTGGCGGCACCGACTTCCGCCCTGTGTTTGAGTACGTGAACCTGCTGTGCGAAAAGGGCGAGTTCACCGACTTGCGCGGCATGGTGTATTTCACCGACGGCCAGGGCCTGTTCCCCCGCAAGCAGCCCAAGTACGACACCGTGTTCGTGTTCTTGGACGATGGCTACAGCGACCCGGAGGTTCCGCCTTGGGCGCTGAAGCTCATCTTGGACGAGCGCGAGCTGGAAGTGTCTGAGGCCAAGGCTGCCAATATGCACATCAAGCGAAAACCCGTTGAGCGCTCGCTCGTATCGTATCTGCAGTAACCCACTGAAATTTGGTATCAAGCCGCATCTCAAGAAGGAGAGATCATGGATATTAATAAAGCAAAACAGCAGGTGAAAGACACTATTGAGGCTTATTTGGCCACCGATGACCAGGGTCGTCCGTTGCTGGACGTTTCCCGCCAACGCCCTATCTTCCTGGTGGGCGCGCCGGGCATTGGCAAGACCGCTATCATGAGCCAGATTGCCGTCGAGCTGGAAATGGGCCTGGTGAGCTACTCCATGACCCATCACACGCGCCAGAGCGCTTTGGGCCTGCCTTACATTGTGAAGGAAAGCTACGGCGACTTCGAATACGAAGCCAGCGAGTACACCATGAGCGAGATTGTGGCCAGCGTGTACGATTACATGCGCAAGCACAAGGTTGAGCGCGGCATTCTGTTCCTGGACGAGATCAACTGCGTGTCTGAGACCCTGTATCCCTCCATGCTGCAGTTCCTGCAGTTCAAGACCTTCGGCCGTCACCAGATTCCCGAAGGCTGGATTGTTGTTACTGCAGGTAATCCCCCTGAGTACAACAAGAGCGTCCATGACTTTGACATTGTTACCCTCGACCGTCTGAAGCGCATTGCCGTGGAACCCAACCTGGACGCCTGGAAGGCCTACGCCGCCGCAAAGGGCACGCATCCTGCTGTGACCACCTTCCTTTCCATCAAGAAGGACCGCTTCTACGTTGTTGAGGCAACCCTTGATGGCAAGAGCTTCGTTACCGCCCGTGGCTGGGACGACTTGTCTGAAATCATGACCATTTTTGAGCGCTTGGGTAAGACCGTGGACTACGATCTGATTATTCAGTACGTGCAGAATGAGAAGATTGCCCGCGAGTTTGCCGCTTACTACGACCTGTTCAACAAGTACCGCGAGGACTATCGCATTGAAGAAATTCTGAATGGTCAGGAAGATGTTGCCAAGGTGAGCGAGCGCGCTAAGAACGCAGAGTTCGACGAGCGCCTGTCCCTGGTGGGCCTGATGCTGGACTCCCTGTGCGGTGGCATGCGCGCCGTGAACCAGGACACCCAGGTTATGGTGAGCCTGCGCGACGTTCTGCGAGAAGTGAAGGCTCAGGCTGCCGAAGAGGGCACTGATAGCGCCGAGGCATTGGCCAAGTGCGTGATTGAGCGCCAGTCCAGGCTGGAGATGCAGGTGGCTGCCGGCACCATCACCAAGGCAAAGCGCACCCAGGAAGAAGAGGTTATCTCTCAGCTTGGCGAGCTGGCCCGTGTGTGCTCCGCCGAAGGCTTTGGCGCCGTTGAGGCTCTCTATGGCCAGATGGTTGGTGCCATTGCTCCTAAGACCCAGGAGATTGAAAGCAGGCTGGTTAACGCCTTCGCCTTCCTGCAGGGCGCCTTTGGCGACAAGCAGGAAATGCTGGTGTTCACCACCGAGCTGACAAGTCGCGTTGATTCCGCCAAGTACATTGCCCAGTACGGCAGCGCCTCGTATTACGAGCACAACGAGAACATGATTCTTTCCACCCGCCAGCGCGACCTGCGCCGCCGCATTGAAGATCTTGACCTGTAGAGTTCAGAAAGGTTTTCCTCTTGCCCAATTTTGAGGTGTTTGGGAAAGATACTCATAAAAAACCAGCTCTGACAAGGGGTTTTACAAGTGCCTACTCATTTTTGAGTAGGCACTTTCGCTTCTTTGCTAGGGCGTAGGTAAAAAGGTGAAAGTAAGTCTCATTTACAAAAAATCGCTACGGCGCGACTCTGTTTTTGTAAAGAAAACGACGGTGAAAGAGGGGATTCACAATGCAATACACGCTTTCTTCTTATGAGCCCGTTTCCATGAAGATGCCCAAGCCTCCGGTTCCTCCTGAGCTTGTTGAGCAGCAGATTGAGAAACTCATGGAGCCTCTGTCTGAGTACCACGAAGTGGAGGAAGATCGTCCCTGCATGGCCGGTGACTACATTGTTGTTACCACCGAAGACGCACGCATGGACGGCAACCTGGCAAAGCACTTCATTTTGACGAATTCTCTGTACCATCTGGGTGCCGGCGAAATGCCCAAGGCTTTCGACGATTCCATTATTGGCATGCGCGTGGGTGAGACCCGCGACGTTAAAGCCATGATCAAGATGCCCATGGGCAAGATGAACGGCATGAGCCTGCTGACCATGACGGTTACCATCGAGAAGATGCTGTACATGGTTAAGCCCGAGCTCACCGATGAGCTGGTTCAGAAGGAATTCGGCCCTGCCACTACCGTGGAAGAGTTCCGCACTGGCGTGGCCGCTCAGTTCAACCTGCCCGATATGAAGAAGGATGACCCCAAGTTCCCCGACCTGGTGCTGAAGGAAATCGCAAAGCGCCTGGTTGAAGACCCCGCTGAGGAAGACCGCCTTCCCGGTATGCCCGATGACGCTTTGCGCATCACCTGCGCGATTGACGCTCTGGCAAGCCATCTGAACCTTGATTTAACCGACGAGCAGATTACCGCTCAGATGCCCGGCGACGATCTTGACCAGAAGATCAAGATTCGCAAGCAGCTGGAAGACCAGGGCATGGGCGATCAGGCTATTGTTTTTGCCCGCCGTGAAGCCGCTTTGGGCTGGCTGGTTAACAACTCTACCGTTTCTTACCAACAGTAGGGGATGATATTCGGCAATGGCTGCGCAACCCGCTGCTCTCTCCTCTCCCTCTCTCGAAGAACTTCAGGCGTACTACGCTTCACTTCCTCAAGAATACGGGTATGCCAGCCAATGCCGAATGGATGTACTGGGCGACGTGCGCGGCAAGCGCATGTTGGACGTTGATTGCCGCCGCGGAAAGGGCGTCATCAAGTTTTCCGACTGGGTAGGGCAGCGCGGCTTCGTGCTGGGCGTAGACCCCAACCCTGATTTTATCCAGCTGTCCTTGGGGTTCATGGAGGAGGCATGGCGCCGCAACGGCCTCATGCGCAACAACATGGACTATCGGGTTGCTTATGCCGAGCGCCTCATTGACTGCGGTGTGCTCGAAGGTGGGTTTGACGTGGTGTTTTGCAACAGCAGCATCATGTTGGATTACAGCCCTGAGCTGGCATTTCGCGAGATGTTCAGGGCACTGCGCCCCGGCGGCATGCTGGTCTATGACGGCGTGGTGGCCGAAGACGATCGCCTTGAGGGCGTGGTTGAGGCGGCTCGCAAGATTGGCAATGCGGTGCAGTCGGCGGTTTCCCGCAATGATCTGGCCCGCATGGTGAAGGCCTGCGGCTTTGATGCACCTGAGTACCACAATATCTCGGTGGTAGACCCCGATACGGGGTTTAACGATAGATATACCGTGCCCGTGGTTGAAACCGACGAACGGGTTACGTTTTTAAGAACCACAGCGCTTATTTACAAGCCGCGAAGATAAGGGGGACCTTATGAACTACCAGGATCTGAAAGATCAAACGTATGCGAAGCCTGAGGCTCAGCTGGATGACTACAAGAAGCTGTTCTCTCTTGCTTGCGTGGGTGGCCAGGTGAAAGATCGCCTGAAGGCTCATCTGGAGGCTGCTGAAAACATCGACCAGTTCTACGCCACCGTGTATGCCGATGACGCATGCCGCTTCGAGAACGTGTGGGGCTACTACGCAAAGATGCAGGGCGGCGACTGGCCCAAGCGCTTTGAGTGCGAAGTTGCCCGTTACGGCGTTCGTCTGCAGCTGAAGGGCATTGCCGTAGAGAACGAAACCATCCAGTTCTTCATCCCCATGCTGGGTCGCAACCGTCGTGCCGACGTGTACGTCTTCCGCGATGGCGAGTTCAACGAAGAAGCTGTTGATTACTTCACCTCCGTCAGCGGCACGTTTTCCTGCCTTGACATGGATTTTGCCGGCACCTACGACATTTTTGTCGGTCCTCGTCTTATCATTTTCGAACGTTGGGAATTTGATAAACTGGGTAACCGCCTGAATGGTAAGGGCGAAACAAAGATGTGCTGCTCTTGCCGCTAATTTGAAAAGACTTCCCTCATGGCTCTTTCTCTCCAGCGCGGACAGGCAAAGCTTGGTCCGCGCACTTTCTTCATATGCGTTTTAGCTATTGACCTGATTGTTATTCTGGCCATAGATATGTATGCTCCGGCGTTGCCGAGCATGCAGGAAACCTTTGATGTGAGCATTGGTTATTTGAACCTGACCATGTTCGCCTTCTTTTTTATTTCTGCATTTGCCACGTTTTTGGCTGGCCCCCTAAGCGACTGTTTCGGACGAAAGCCTCCGTTGCTTGTGGCAACGGGTTTGTTTGCGGTGTCATCGTTTGGCTGCGCCCTGAGCCCTTCTGTAGAGCTGCTGGTGGTGTTTCGCGTGCTGCAGGGTATTGGCGTAGGTGGTGTGCAAACTCTGGCTACGGCCTTGATTCAAGACGCCTACACTGAGGATTCGGTGCAGACGGCCATGACTTTCTTGCAGTCGCTGGTTATTGTTGGTCCGGTGCTGGCGCCCTTCCTTGGTTCGTTCATCCTCATGATAACCACGTGGCGTGGCATTTTTGGCATTTTGGGCGCCTTGGGCGTGCTTACCGTGGTGCTGGCTCTCACTATTACTGAAACCCATCAGGTGCAGCGAGACCAGAGAGGCTCCATGGGTAAAATGCTGCACAAAATTATGGGCGATTGCAAGAGCCTGGTGTCGCAGCGTTCCTTTACCTCGCTGGCTCTGATCATGGGCTTTGCCGGCGTGCCCTTTTTTGCCCTCATTGCCACGGTTTCGTACATTTTGATGAACGATTTCGCTCTGGATTACCTGGGGTATAGCCTTATTTATGCGGCAACGTGCCTGCTGGATTGCATAGCGCCCTTTGTGTATTTGGCCTTGTCAAAGCGCATGCCTAACAAACGCATTTTGCGTTTGAGCTTCGTGCTCATTGGCGTTTCGGGCGTGACGCTGCTGGCGGCAGGACATCTCTCTCCGGTGATTTTCTTCCTGGCTTTTGCGCCCTATGCGTTATCGGAAGGAATCATTCGCCCTTTGGCTTATGTTGATCTGCTGGACCAGCCAGAAGACAAAGTGGGGTCGGCCTCTTCGCTGGTGAACTTTTCTTATGTGCTTATTACGGCGGTTGCTACCGTGGTTGCCACTATGGATTGGCCTTCGCTTATCTTTGGCCTTTCCGTTATCACCATTGGCACGCTGCTATGTGTTCTTGCCCTCTATTGGTGGGGCCAGCGCGAAAGCCTGCAATAAAAAACTTGCAATAGAAACTCTACAATAAGAAACGAGCCCGGTTTTCGCCGGGCTCGTTTTGGAGGGCATGCTCTTATTCAGCGCTTATCAGGGTAATCTCGAAATTCAAATACTTGCCAGCCATTTCGGAATTGGCGTCGCAAATGATTTCCTCGTCGGTGATTTCAATGATGACCGAGGGCAGGGGACGCATGCCGCTGCGCAAGGTAATTTTGTCGCCTACCTGGTAAGAGCCCGCGCGGGGAACGCGCTTTTTGGGGAAGTGGACAATCAGCTCGGGGTCGCGTTCGCCATAGGCATCGGCGGGGGCCAGTCGCACGTTGACGGTTTCGCCCACCTCCATGTCTTTCACGGCGTTGTCGAAGCCGGCAATCATCTGGCCGCTCATGCATTTGAAGGTCAGGGGCTGGTTGCGCTTGTAAGAGGAATCGAATTCAGTTCCGTCATCAAAGGTTCCGCGGTAGTGAACCTTGACGTTTTTCCCTTCGTTGCTCATAGGGAGTCCTTTCTGTTGATTTGTTTACATTATACCTGGTGAAAGCCTTGTTTTGCGTTGTCTGCGCTTTCTATAAAAGGAGTATTTTTTGGCATTGGGGTTATCAAAAGAAGGTAGCCGGCCGGCCGCGGTGGCACCAGGAGTTCTACGCAAGGGGGCGGTTCGTTATAATGGGTGCGGAATTCTAAAGGAGGGTCCCGTGCTGCATACTATTGAAAACAAATATCTGAAGGTGTCTGTCTCTGAGGTGGGTGCCGAGCCTCACAGCATTGTGGCTGGGGGCGTTGAGCGTCTGTGGGAGGCCGACCCTGCGGTATGGGGCAAGCATGCTCCGCTGCTGTTTCCCCTGATTGGGCGCATGCGCGATGGCTACTACGAGCTGGATGGCCAGCCG
This sequence comes from Eggerthellales bacterium, assembly GCA_029219345.1. Classification (GTDB taxonomy): domain Bacteria; phylum Actinomycetota; class Coriobacteriia; order Coriobacteriales; family Eggerthellaceae; genus CAKUOV01. The sequence goes on along the minus strand of JAQXTF010000013.1, from coordinate 17,326 downwards.
GTGGCCGCCCAGAAGCACGGCTTTTGCCGCGATCGTCATTTTGACGTGGTGGCTGAAGAGCCTGCGCGCGTGGTGTTTCGCACGGCAGATGATGAGGGCACCCAGGCGGGCTATCCCTTTGCCTTTGAGCTACAGGTGGAGTTTGCCCTGCAGGGTGCAACCTTGGTGAAGACCCACCGGGTGACCAATTGTGGCACGCGCCCCCTGCCCTTTGAGGTGGGCGGCCATGAGGCCTACGCGCTGCTGGGGGAAGACTGGCAGTTGGATTTTGCGGGCATTGAGGGCATTTCCTGTTACGGCATGAATCCCGATGGCGCCCTAACCCTGCCCCAGTGGCAGCTGCCCTTGCCGGGCGGTACCCTGCGCCAGACTCCAGAAGAGCTGAGCATTGACACCTTCGTCATGGAAAACGTGCCAGGCGGCAGCGTGACCTTGCAGCAGGGCCGTGGCGCGAAAGTTACCGTTGACCTGGGCGATTTCCCCTATTTGGGCGTGTGGACCATGGCTGGCGTGGGCGCGGCCCGTTACCTGTGCGTGGAGCCCTGGAGCGCCCTTCCCGATGGTACCTTCATTCCCCGCGAGCTGGCGGAAAAGCCCGGCGTGCGCACTTTACAGCCGGGGAAGACCTGCGCCCTTGCGTATCGCATGACCTTTGCCTAGGCATCCCCCTGGCGCTCCGAACCTGACAAAAGGAAGCCCTATGACCGTCCCCACCACCATCCGCTTGTACGGCACCGTGACCGACTCCATTGTGGACGGCCCGGGCCTGCGTTTCTCTGTGTTCGTGCAGGGGTGCACTCACGGGTGCCCCGGGTGCCACAATCCTGAGAGCTGGCCCTTTGAGGGTGGCACGGAGGAATCCATTGATGAGCTGGTGAAACGCGTTTTGGGAAACAAGCTTTGCACGGGTGTGACCCTCTCGGGTGGCGACCCCTTCCAGCAGCCCCAAGCCAGCGCTGAGGTGGCGCGCCGGGTGAAGGCGGCTGGACGCAACGTGTGGACTTACACGGGCTACCTGTACGAAGACCTGCTGCGCCAGCTGGAGGCGCTGGGCAACTCCGACCTGCCCCCAGAGGAGCGCGACCGCCTGGAAGCCGTGAGGGATCTGCTGGCACTGTCTGACGTGCTGGTGGACGGCCCCTTCGTGCAGTCAAAGCGCTCCCTTGAGCTGAAATACTGCGGATCCAGCAATCAGCGCCTTATCGATTTGGCCCAAACCCGCGCCCAGGGCCGGGTGGTGTTGTGGCAAGACTACGATGTTTTCCCCACAAAGCCCCCTTCGTGGTAAACTTTGAGCCATGGAAGATGTTGTAGAAGATATCGCAGAGGTTGCCCAGACCAGCATCTGGAGCAATATTTTGGTGTTCGCGTGCATTGTGGTTGCCACCATGGTGGTGTCATATCTGGTCACGCGCTTCTTAAAGCGCCTGCTCATGTACGAAAATTCGCCCTTGCCTGCCAGCTCCATCCTCGTGAATCTGGCCCGCGCTGTAATTTGGGTGTGCGGCTTGAGCATCCTGTTTTCCACCTGTTTCGGCTTTGATCTGAGCGCCGTCATTGCGGCTTTGGGCGTTGGCGGCCTGGCCCTTTCCCTGGGCATGCAGGATACCATTTCCAACCTCATCGGCGGCTTGCAGGTTACGCTGGCGGGCACCGTGAAACCGGGCGCTTTCGTGACCGTGAGCGGATACACGGGCGTGGTGCACGACGTGAGTTGGCGTTATACCCGCGTGGAAACCCTGGCAGGCGAGATGGTGGTTGTCCCCAACTCCTCCATCAACTCTTCTACGGTGGTACAACTGCCTCCCATGGAATATGTGCGTGTGCAATTTCATGCTGATTCGGCAGGTCATGACATTGAAGAGTTGCGCGCGGGCATTTTGAATGCAGTGAGCCAGAAGGTGGACGGCTTTGTGGTGAGCCCTGAAGAAAATATCCCCCGCGTTGTGTTTACTGGGGTTACCGAATTTGCATTCGCGGGCGTTCTGGTTATGAAGATTGAAGACGGTCAGAAGTATCTCCAGGCCCGTGACCAGGCAATTTCTGCCATGGGTCCCTATATGCGCACCCGCTAAATCCTGTCAAAATCCTGCCAAATTACCCCATCATTTGGCAGGTTTCAGCGTGTAAAAAAAAGAACCTCGCCCCTGGGAAAGGATGAACCCACCTTGAGAAAGGTGGGTGCTCGCAGCCGGTTTCATAGCTTTCGTGCCAACAGGCACGAATCCCTGAATCCGCAGGCGATCTTGAGCTCCCTAATAGACGGCATCGGTCCATCGCGAATAACCAGGAACAAGGTTCTTTTTGAGTATAGAAGTCAAAAAACGCATATAAAAGTCTTGACATTTAAGAAAATGCTTCATGCTATACTATGCAAACAAACGTTCGTATGAAAAGATGGAAGCCATGGAAACTTTGTTCGAAGAAATTGAGCCTGCCCGCCCGGCGTTTACCCCCGATTCTCCGCTGGCGGTACGCATGCGCCCGCGCACCTTGGACGAGCTGGTGGGCCAGCAAGAGGCAGTGGGCCCCGGCAGCTGGCTGCGCACGGCCATCGAGAAAGACACCCTGAGCTCCATCATCTTGTACGGCCCAGCCGGCACGGGTAAAACCTCCTTGGCTCATGTGATTGCGGAAACTACGAAGGCCCAGTTCGTAGAGGTGTCGGCCATTAGTGGCACTGTGTCTGATCTGCGCCGTGAGATTCAGGCGGCCCAGAAGCGCCTGGCATCCTACAACCAGCGCACCATTCTTTTCGTGGACGAAATCCATCGCTTCAACCGCAGCCAGCAAGACGCTTTGCTGCACGCCGTTGAAGACAGGGTAGTGGTGCTTATTGGCGCCACCACGGAAAACCCCTACTTTGAGGTTAACACCGCTTTGAATTCCCGCTCTCGCATCGTGGAGCTGAAAAGCCTTTCCGACGAAGACGTGGCCCAGCTGCTGCACAATGCCTTGGCCGACCAGCGCGGCCTGAAGGGCTGCTATGCCCTGGACGACGAAGCCCGTGACGCCATCATCTTGCTGGCAGGGGGCGACGGTCGCGCGTCCTTGACCACTTTGGAGCTGGCCACCAACCTGGTGGAGCCCGGCACCTCTGATGCCCCGGCTCTGATCACCGCCGAAGTGGTGGCCCGCGCCGTGCCCAACCGCGTGCTTCCCTACGACAAGAACAAGGACATGCACTACGACATCATTTCCGCCTTCATCAAGAGCATGCGCGGAAGCGACCCCGATGCTGCCCTGTACTGGCTGGCTCGCATGATTGACGGGGGAGAAGACCCCAAGTTCATCGCGCGTCGCATGTTCATTGCTGCATCGGAAGATATTGGCAACGCTGACCCTCAGGCTTTGCTGGTGGCAGAGGCCGCTTTTAAGTCTGCTGAGGTCATTGGCTATCCCGAGTGCCGCATTAACCTTGCTCAGGCCGCCATCTACCTGGCCCTGGCCCCCAAGAGCAACGCGGCAGAGGCTGGCATCGATGCCGCCCTGGCCGAGGTGCGCAAAGGCCCCCTGCGCGCGGTGCCCGACCATCTGCGCGACCGTCATCGTCCTGGCTCAGAAGACTACGGCGCCTACAAGTATCCCCACAACTACGAGAAGGGCTGGGTGGAGCAGCAGTATCTGCCCGATGGCCTGGAGCGTGGCTGCTTCTACCACTCGAGCGACAGGGGTTGGGAAGCGTACCGCGCTGACGCGACAGCCCGCGACCGCAAATGAGACGTTTTGCCCTGAGCTGTTTGTCTCATGGCGCTCCGAAAGTTTTACAAAACGGTAAAAACCCGTTAGCCCTTCCGCATGGGAAAAAGGCCACGTGGTATCATGAATTTATATAATTTTCAGGAGGTCAAAATGGATATCTCGCAAATTCTTGATATTGCCCTGCCCGTGGTTTACATCCTGGTAGGTCTGGCTCTGGTGTGGTTCTTGGTTGAGCTTGTCAAGTTCCTGCGCAACACCACCAAAACGGTAAACGCCATCAAGGAAGAAATCGACCCCACTTTGGCCCACGTGCAAACCATTACCGCAGCTCTGGAGCCCGTAGTTGCACGGGTTGATCCGCTGGTAGAGCGCGTTTCCCTGACGGTTGACGCGGCAAATCTTGAGATCATGCGCGTTGACCAGATCCTGGAAAACGTGACTGACATCACCGGCAGCCTGTCTTCTGCAACCGATGCTCTTGACACTGCTGCCAACGCTCCCATGAAGCTGGTGAACACCGCTTCCGAAAAGGTTCGCGGCGTATTCAAGGGCCGCAAGGCCAGCGACGAGTCCATCGCTTTGGGCGCCAGCAAGGCTGAAGAGAAGAAAGAAGCCCTGCCTGTCGTCGAAGAAGAAGCCGCTTCCGACGCTGAGGAGACTCTTGTCGAAGAAGCTCTCGCAGAAGCCGTGGAAGAAATCGCCGAAGCGGTTGAAGCAGTTGGAGAGGCTGCAGCTTCTGCCAAGGACGGCTACTTCACCTATACCCCCGACCAGAAATAAGCACTGAGGATCGCCTGCATGACCCCTGCCCAACGACATACCCACACTCCCGAAGAGGTATACCAGCGCGCTCGCGTTCGCTTCATGAACGTGTGGACCACGGTGGGCGTTTTGCTGCTGCTGGCGGCTACCATCTTCCTGATGGAGATCATGTCGCTGCCCGTAAGCATTGCCATTTGGACCCTCATTTTCGTGTTCTGCCTTTCGGGCGTGGTTGACTGGCTTGAAAAGTGCGGCTTCCCCCGCCTTCTGGGCACGGCCCTCTCCTACGTGCTCATGGTTGCGGTTCTGATGGTTATCGGCTTTGTCATGTTCTCGCCCGCCATGGGCATGAGCAGCCAGTTCACCGAGCTGCTGAAGAGCATGCCTTCTTATTTGAACAACTTCACCGCCTGGGTTTCCTCCCTGTACGAGCGCTTCAGCTTCATCATCCAAGATGACGCCCTGAAAACGTGGTTCGGCGACATTGCCAAGGCCATTGCCTCGGCGGTTACCAGCCTCTTCGAAGGCGGCGCCTCGGGCATTGTGTCTGTTGGCACCAGCCTGGTGAATGGCGTCATCGCCATTGCGTTTGCCCTGGTCATTGCCTTCTGGTTGCTCATGGAGCTGCCTGCTATCGACCGCGAGGCCCGTCGCCTGGCCGGCCCCAAGCACCGCGAAAGCTACGATTTGTTCTCCATCACCGTCACCCGCGTTATGGGCGGTTTCATCAGGGCAACCGTGCTGCAGTGCCTGATTATCGGCGTTGGCTGTGGCATTCTGTACATTGCCCTTGATCTGCCCAGTGCCTTCGCTTTGGCAGGCATCGCCGCTGTGGTGAACGTGGTACCCGTTGTCGGTCAGTGGATTGCCATTGTGGTTGTCAGCATTGTCGGCCTGACCGTGTCCCCCATGACGGCCCTGATTATCATCATTGGCATGATTCTCGTCCAACAGTTCGTGTACACCTTTGTGCAGCCTAAGCTCATGATGAGCTCCGTTGATATTCACCCGGTGCTTACCCTGATCGTGTTGGTGATTGGCAGCGCAGTTGGCAGCGCCATGGGCGGCGTTGGCGGCGCCATTGTGGGCATGCTCCTGGCCATTCCCGCGGCTGCCGTTATCAAGTCGCTGTTCGTGTATTACTTCGAAAAGAGCACTGGCCGCCAGCTGGTTGCTTACGACGGCGTGTTCTTCCAGGGCACTCCCTCCAGCGAGGATGACGTTGACCCCCTGGCTGACGCCCTTTCTCCCGCCGACTACGAGAAGGAGCAGGAGTTGCTGGCCCAGGAGCGCATCGAGCGCACCGGCCGCCTGGAATCTCTTGTGGCAACCCCCAAACTGGATTTGCCCTTCGTGAAGCGCTTGCGCACCGACCAGCTTCCGGCCATTACCCCAGAAGAGGTGGCCGAAGAAAAGAAGTCGGCTTCGGAAGCCGACAAGACGGGCGACCAGCGCTAAATGAGAATTCTCGCTCTTGACATTGGAACGGTGCGCGTGGGCGTTGCGGTGTGTGACCCCGCCGAACGCGTGGCGTCTCCTGTGTGCGTGCTGCCCTCGGAAGAGGTGCGCACCGGCGCCAAATCGTTCCGCCGCCTTTTGGAAGACTGGGAGCCCGAGCTGCTGCTGTGCGGTTTGCCCTACACCATGGCGGGGGAGGAAGGCCCGCAAGCCCAGTTCATTCGCGATTTTGCCGCGCAGGTGTCACGTCACAGCGGATTGCCCGTGAAATTCACCGATGAGCGCCTCAGTTCTTCTCAGGCAAAACGGAGTTTGCGTGAAAAGGGCATGTCAGAGAAGGAAATGCGCGGAAAAATAGATATGATAGCTGCCAGTCTTTTTTTGCAAGCGTGGTTAGACACCCGCCAAACATCCCGGGAAGGATAAGCATTCATGAACAACAGGCGTTCAACGTACTCTACTCGTCCCACCCACGCCGCTCGTGTCGCCCATGCCAGAGGCGACAAAATGTTCCGCTCATATGACACCAGTGCAATTCAACCCAAGAAGAGCAAGGCCCCGGCGATTTTCGGCGCCATTCTTGCTCTGGTGGTTGTTGTTGCACTCGTTTTTGGCGCCACCAAGCTTTTTGGTGGCCTTTTCGGCGATGACGCCGACTTGCTGCCCGCCGATCAGACCGCTTCCATCGTGGTTCCCGAAGGCGCCGGCGCTTCTCACATTGCAAGCTCTTTGAAGGACGCCCATCTGATCTCCGACACCAAGGAATTTACGAAGCGTGTGTCTGCGCTGGGCGCCGATACCTCTTTGAAGCCGGGTACCTACACCATCCAGGGCGGCACCTCCGCTGACGACATTATCAAGATGCTGCAGGCGGGCTCCCAAATGTCGGGCACCAAGCTCATCATTCCCGAGGGCTACAAGCTCAACCAGGTGGCCGCTCGTGTTGAAGAGGCAACAGGAGGCAAGGTGACCGCCGATGCCTTTACCGCTGCTGCTTCCGATGCCAGCGTGTATGCCGCCGATTATCCCTTCCTGGCCGACGCCGGCACCAAGTCGCTGGAGGGCTTCTTGTTCCCCAAGACCTACATGGTTGATGGCAACGCCACCGCCGACAGCATCATTCGCATGCTGTTGGACCAGTTCAAGAAGGAGTTTTCCACGCTGAATACCGCTTATCCCACTGAGAAGGGCATGAGCGTGTACGACATTGTGAACTTGGCCTCCATTGTGGAAAAGGAATCTACCGCAAGCACCCGCGCCATGGTGGCTTCCGTCTTCTACAACCGCCTGGGCATTGGCATGGCGCTGCAGTCTGACGCCACCACCGCCTACGAAGTGGGCCATGACCCCAGCTACGAAGAGGTTCACGCCGATACTCCTTACAGCACCTACACCAACAACGGTCTGCCGCCCACGCCCATCTGCAGCCCGGGCCTGGCAGCCCTGCAGGCGGTTTGCTCTCCTGAGGAAACCGATTACTTCTACTTCTTCTTCAAGGAGGAGAACGGCGAAATGAAGTACTACTTTGCCGAGACCAACGACGAACACAACGCCAACGTATTTGGCTAATCAGCCCCAAGGAGCCCCATGGCTTTTTTCAAACCTGAGCGCTACTTCAAACGAATAACCGATATTGACGTTCAAAGCGATATTGCGGCTTTGGGGTTCACTCACGTGCTGGTAGATGTGGATAACACCATTCGCTCCCGCGAAGACGGCCTGGTGCCAGATGACGTGCAGGAATGGCTGGAGGAAGCTGCCCGAGCGGGTGTGACGGTGTGCCTGTTTAGTAACAACTGGCATGACAATGTTTTTGATTTGGGGCGCCAGCTTGATCTTCCGGTGGTTGCTAAGGCCATGAAGCCGCTACCCTATGCTTACTTTCATGCAAAGCGCCAGGTGGGATGCCCTTTGGGCACAACGCTGGCTATTGGCGATCAGCTGCTGACCGATATCTGCGGCGCGCATGTGCTGGGCGTCACGGCCTATTTGGTGGAGCCTTTGGCCCAAAAAGACCTGCGCCACACGGTGGTGCTGCGTCGCCTGGAGCGCAAGCTGATGGGCCCCTTGCAGCCTGAATAACTTTGACCTGCATTTGCCCTGTTGCCGCTGCCGCGTGCTGGGTTACAATAAGCAGGACAACGAATGAAAGGTGCAAGCTATGAACTATACATCGGCAGGAGATGCGGGAGGCCAGGCGCTCATTGCGCTGGTCCAGGGCGTTCCTGCGGGCTTGCGCCTGTCAAAAGACCAGGCTGAAAGCGATTTGCGTCGCTGCCTTTCCGGCTATGGCAACCCCACCAATCCCGTATGCTACGTAGAAATTGAAAGCGGCGTTTACGGCCGCAACACCACGGGTGCACCCGTGGCGTTTCTGGTATTTGGCGAAGCGCAGCCAGAAGAAAACGCCCCTGCCCAGGGAGCCCTTCTGCGCCCTGGCCGCGGTGATCTGGCCGCAGTGCTGAAGACCGCCGCCGATTCGGTGGACGCGGTTGCAGCACGCCTTGACTCCTGCGATGAGGCCGCCTGCGTGGTGGCTGCTTCGGTGGCGCGCGAGCTGCTGGCCGAGCTGGGCGTTGAGGTGGGTTCTTTCGTTACTCGCATTGGCGAAGAAACCCTTTCTGAGCAGGACATTCTTGCTCAGCTTGAGGAATATTGCGCCCTTGATATTGAATTTTCTGCCGTTCGCTGTCCCAGTCAACGGGCTACGGAGGCCATGGTCGCTCAGCTGGAAGCCGCTCGCGGGGCCGGCCAGACCCTGGGCGGCACGTTCCAGATTGTGGTTGATGGCCTGTTGCCCGGCGTGGGCAGCTTCGCCGACCGCCGCAAGCGCCTGAATTCCCAGATTGGAGCGGCATTGTTCGCGCTGCCGGGTGTGGTGGGCGTTGAATTTGGCGCCGGTTTTGCCTTGGCCCAGGAGAAGGGTCCCGCTTGCCATGACGCCGTGCTGGTAAGCCCGGTGGCAGGTTTTACCCGCGCCTCCAATTACGCGGGCGGCCTGGAAGATGGCCTGACTTCCGGTGAGCAGCTTATTGTTACCGTTGCCGTTGCCCCTCCGGCTAGCGCAGGCGCGCCTAAGGAAACGGTGAATCTGGATACCTTGCAGCTTGATTATGCCGCAAACCCCGCCGGCCCGGTGTGCACGGTACCCGGTATTGCCGTGGCGGCTGAGGCTGAGGTTGCATTCGTGCTGGCCAACGCCTATTTGGAGCAGTTTGGCAGCGCCAATATGACCGATATTCGCGCTGCGGTTGATTCTTATATCGCTCGATTGAACAGGACGGCTCGCTGATGCCTTACATGCCGCCGAAATATGAATTGACCCAGTCCGTTTTCTTCGTGGGCTTCATGGGTGCTGGTAAAACCAGCACGGCCCGCCGTTTGGCTCGCACCTGCGGTGCCGCCAGCATTGACATGGACCGTTACATTGAACGTCGCGAGCAGTGCACAGTGGCGGATATTTTCGCCAAGGGCGGCGAGGATTTGTTCCGCAGCATTGAAACTGAAATTCTGATGGAGCTTTCAGGTCGCGACCCCCTGCTTATTTCCTGTGGCGGCGGTATTGTGGTCACCGATGAAAGCCGCCAGTGCTTGCTAAGGAACGGCTGCGTGGTGTATTTGCGCATTTCCGCAGATGAGGCCAAGGCTCGTATCACTAATTTCGCCAGCAGGCCCCTGTTTGGCGATATCGAGAACGCGCGCCGCCTGAATGCCGAGCGTGCCCCCATGTATGAAGAAGTAGCCGATATTGTGGTAGACACTGCGGGCCGTAGCGTGGCTGACATCGCCCGCGAAGTGCGCCGCGCCCTGATTAAAAAGGGAGTTCTATGCGAAAGGCAAAGCTAGTAGTCACCTTCGCTTTGGCGCCGTCGTATGATGTGCGCATTGGCTCAGGTGTTCTTGCCCAGATGGGTGCCAACATCCAACAAGCATGCGCAAATGCCCCTGCGGGAAACCGCGTGTTGCTGCTTACTGACGACACCGCGGCTCCTGAAGCGGTAGACACTGTGAAAACGGCTCTTTCCCAGGCGGGATTCCGCCCGGCGAAAGTGAGCGTTTCCCCTGATAACGCCCTGGAAACGGTGGGCGAGCTGTGGGCTGCTATGGCGCAGCTGGGGCTTGATTCCGCAAGCGTTCTGGTGGTCATGGGCGATGCGCCCCTGCTGAACCTGGCGGGTTTCGCGGGCACGGCCTTTGGCGGTGGCCTGCGCTGCGTGTACGCGCCCACCACGTTGGCGGCAGCGGTAAGCTGCGCTGTAAGCGATCAGGCAGTCCTTGAGGTAAAAGGTGCAAATGGCCAGGTGAAAGCCGATATTCGCCCGCTGTATTCCTGCATTGACCTTGATTTGTTTGCAAGTCTATCCGCCGATCAGTGGATGGCCGGCTTTGAACTGGTGGCCCAGGCGGCCTTGCTTGATTCCGACGACTTCTTCTTCTGGCTTTCCGACAACGCCAGCGCCCTGCGCAACCGCGATGAAGAGGCGGTATGTGAAGCTCTGGTGCGCACTTTGAGCTTCCGCAGCAGCCTTTCCGCAGCCGCCGAGCAGCAGGGGGAAGAGGCCTGGAACGTGCTGGCTTATGGCAGCGAGTTTGCCTCCGCAATGGGTGCCTCGCTGGCTGATGGCATGCGCTTCTCGGCACTGTTGTCCCATTTCGAGGGCTTGATTTCCTCAGATATTATTGACGCTCAAGACGCTTTGCTCACTCAGCTGGGCTTCATCCAGCAGACCAAAGTTTCTAATGCTCAGATTGCTCTGAGGTCGTTTAGCCTTCCCGGCGGTGTCATAACCCTTATGCTGCCCACGGATATTGGTGCGTGCCGCCAGGTGCTGGTGCCCGCCCATGAACTGCTTTCATGCTTGGAGGCTTTCTAGCTTCAAGCCTTCCAGCTTCGGTTTTTAAGGAGATGACTATGGAAAATCGTCGTCTTGAACTGTTTCGTCAGGCCCTTGCCCAGCAGGAGCTTGACGGCTTCTTCATGCGCAACGAATCGGATATTCAATGGATCACCGGCTTTGATGGGGTGTTTGATGGGGAAGGGGCTTTTGGGCTTTTGGTCACCGCTGACCAGGCCGTTCTTCACACCGACTCCCGCTATGCCGTGGCGGTGAACCGCGCCGCCGTTGGCACGCCTTTCACGGTGAGCCTGGAGCCCAAGACCCATGGCGCTGTCGCCCTGGCGGCCCTGCCCACAGCGGGGAAATTTGCAGTTGGCCTGGAGGAAACCCTGATGCTGGGCGAATATCGGAAGCTGTTGGAGCGCGCCGATGCCCTTACGGCGGAAAACCAGGGTATGACGGTGGTGTTCGTGGATACCCAGGGCGTGGGCGTAAACCTGCGCGGCGTGAAGGACGCCAATGAGATTGCCCGCATGCGAGCCGCCCAGGCCATTACCGATGCCGCCTTCAGCCACATCATCCAATACATGCGTCCCGGCATGACTGAGCGCCAAGTGCAGGTTGAGTTGGAAGACTTCATGCTGCGTCATGGTGCCTCTGGCCTGGCCTTTTCTTCTATTGTTGCCACTGGTGCCAACGGTGCCAGCCCCCATGCCATTCCTGGCGAGACGGTGCTGGAGGCGGGTCAGTGCGTGGTGCTTGACTTTGGCGCCCGCGCCCACGGCTACTGCTCCGACATGACCCGCGTGGTGTTCCTGGGCGATCCTAGCCCCGAGATGCGCGCTGCCTATGAGGTGCTGCGCGAAGCCAATGAGACGGTGGAGCGCATGCTGAAGCCTGGCGTGACCGGCGCCCAGGCCCACAACAAGGCTGAGGAGATCTTGGCGGCAGGAGGCTTCGACGGCAAGATGGGCCACAGCCTGGGCCACGGCGTGGGACTGGACATTCACGAGCAGCCCAATCTTTCCCCGCGCAACGACGCTCCCTTGCAAGAAGGAAACGTGGTCACGGTGGAGCCCGGCATCTATTTGGAGGGCCAATTTGGCATGCGTTTGGAAGATTTTGGCGTAATTACTTCTGTGGGTTTCCATGTCTTCACACAATCTACCCATGAAATGGTTATAATATAGCGGTTTATTTTGTTTTGAAGCGCCCTTGGGCTCTTCGCTATAAGGAGGAAAAATATGGCAATCTCTACCGCTGATTTCAAGAACGGTATGTGCATCGAGTACAACAACAAGGCTTGTGTCATTGTTGAGTTCCAGCACGTAAAGCCTGGCAAGGGCGGCGCTTTCGTTCGCACCAAGCTTCGCGACATCCGCACCGGCCGCGTGGTTGAATACACCTTCAACGCTGGCACCAAGTTTGACGCTATCCGTCTGGAAACCAAGAAACTGCAGTACCTGTACAACGACGGCGAAACCTACAACTTCATGGACATGGAGACCTTCGAGCAGTTTGAAGTGAACGAAGCTCAGGTAGGCGATTGCGCTAAGTGGCTGAAGGAAAACGACGAAGCTTCCATCCTGTATGCTGATGGCGAGCTGGTTTCCGTTGAGCCTCAGATGTTCGTTGAGCTGGTTGTTACCGAGACTGAGCCTGGCTTCAAGGGCGACACCGTTACCGGTGCTACCAAGCCTGCTACCCTGGAGACTGGCGCTGTTGTTCAGATCCCCATGTACATCTCCGAGGGCGAAACCGTGCAGATTGACACTCGCGACGGCCGCTTCGTAAAGCGCGTCTAAAGTTGCGCTGATATGCGTTTGAAACCCGTCCCAATGGGGGCGGGTTTTTTTAAACCTGCCAAATTACCCCATCATTTGGCAGGTTTTTCGTACAATGGACTCATGAAGATTGATGCCCACATTCATATTGCCCTAGATGGTGCCGATTGGCGCCAGGCGAAGGTACGTCATGGGGAAGGCCCTGATGAGGCCTGGATTCACGCCACGCTGCAGGCTTACGCTGCGACGGGATACACCCATTTGCGCGACGGCGGTGACAAGTGGGGTGTGGCGAGCCGCGCGGCCCAACTGGCGCCCGCATATGGCATCGCTTTCGCATCGCCGGCTTTTCCGCTGTATCCTCGCGGCCAGTATGGCGCCTTTTTGGGCAAGCCCTTTGAAGGCTTGGAGGAGTACAAATTCCTGGTTGACCAGGCGCAACAGCAGGGTGCTACCTTTGTGAAGCTTATGCTTTCGGGCATTGCCAATTTTGATGCGTATGGGGAAATCTCCAGCCCGGGCCTCCCTGCAGAAGTGGTGGCTCAGCTGGTGGAATACGCCCATGGCCAGGAGCTTCCTGTCATGGCTCATGTGAACACCGCTTCGTTGGTGAGGGATGCTCTCAATGCGGGCGTGGATAGTGTGGAGCATGGCCTGCTTATGGACGCTGCAACCTGTAAATGCCTTGCGGCCAGTCACACGGTGTGGGTGCCCACCTTGGCTCCGGTGCATGCGGCGGCAGGTGCTGATGCGCGCATTTTTCGCGAACATGCGGCCAATGTTGCGGCGGTTGCTGTAGCTGGCGGCCTGATAGCGGTAGGCTCCGATGCAGGATCGGGCGGTGTGCCCCATGTAACGGGTTCTCAGACCGAAGAGCAGCTGCTGGGTCTTTCTTCCCAGGTGCTTGAGACGGGCGCACAGGCGTTGGTGAGTCGCTTCTTCCTGTAATGTGACAGAATTGCCCCGGGCGCTTTTGTCACGTTTCGGGTGCAAGGGGGAAGACGATGCCCTGCGATAGCCAAAAACCGTACAGCAATATGACAAAAGCGCCCGGGGCAATTCTGTCACGTTCTGCCGCGTGTGTACCATTTTCGATTATTCCGCCGCTGCGAAAAATAATAGGCCCCAACTAGCGTATAATTATGAGATTAATATCGAACCAATAGACTGATTTCACTGGATTCAGATGGGAGACGTGCTATGAAAGAACTGAGCATCGAAGGCATGAGCATTGCCCCTGGTGTCGTTGAAACCATTATTTCCGTCGCAATGAGCGAGGTTGAGGGCGTTACCGCTGTTGGCATCAACTCTGTAAATGGCTTGGTCGCCGCAATTTCCGGCAAGGGCAGCGCGCAGGGCATTGACGTTGACGTTGCCGATGGCAAGCTGGTCGTGGATATCCATGTAGACGTGGCATACGGCTCTCCGCTGCCTGAAATTGCCGCTCGCATTCGCCAGACTGTGTATGACGCCGTAACCACCCAGGTGGGCGTGCCCGTTGGTTCCGTTGACGTTTACATTGATGGTATCCAGTTCAAGAAATAATCACTTGCAATTTGAAAAGGAATAAAGAGATTTCCATGGCTAAGCCGCATCCTAAAACCTGGTCGCGCCGCGCTGCTCTGCAGCTGCTGTACTCGGCCGAACTCACCGATCAGAAAGTTGCCGATTTGCTGGAGCAGAAGGCTGTAGTGTTCGACAACGAAGAACAAGACGGCGCTGAGCCTGACGCATACGCCATCACCCTGCTGAAGGGCGTGGAAGAGCACAAGGACGAAATTGACGATATGGTTGACTCCTGCTCTGACAACTGGGCCATTGGCCGCATGCCCATCATGGACCGCTACATCTTGCGCATCGCTGTGTACGAGATGATGTTCCAGCAGGAACTCTCTTTGTCTGTTTCTATTGACGAAGCCGTTGAGCTGGCCAAGGAATTTGGCGGCGAAGATGAATCCCATCGCTTCGTTAACGGCGTTTTGGGCCAGGTGGCCAAGCGTCTTGAGGCGTAATGCATGAAGCCTGCCGAATCATACGATAATTTCCCCGACATCAAGGAGCGCCTGGACCAGATTGTGGACCAGGTCTCCGTTGATGATTTGCCCCTTGAGCAGGCACTTGCCCTGTACGAAGAGGCGGTTAAGCTGGGCACGCGGGTGAGCGCGCTCATCGAAAGCGCCCAGGGCGAAGACCAGGAGCAGTCGGCCGAACAGGCCCAGGAAGCTTCTGAGGAACCCCTGGTCCAGTAACCGCAAAGGATTGACCCCATGCCGCAAGATAGACTGCTCGATGTGATTGATAATCCTTCCGCGTTAAAGCTCCTCACCAACGAAGAGCTGGAAATTCTTGCGTCCGAACTGCGCCAAGAGATTGTTGCCACCACCTCCAAGACCGGTGGTCATGTGGCCTCTTCCCTGGGCGCGGTGGATATTGTGGTTGCCTGTCACAGCGTTTTGGACTGCCCCAAAGACAAGCTGATCTTCGATGTGGGCCATCAGGCCTACGCCCACAAGCTGCTAACGGGGCGCCGCGACAGCTTCCCCAGCCAGCGCACCTTCGGTGGCCTTTCCGGCTTCCCTAAGCCGGCGGAAAGTCCCTACGACGCACATCCCTCGGGCCACGCTTCCGACTCCCTTTCGGTGGCGCTGGGCTATGCCAAGGCTCGCGATTTGGCGGGCACCGATGAGAAGATCGTGGCCATCATTGGCGACGCATCCATTGGCGGCGGCATGGCTTTTGAGGCCCTGAATCACATTGGCCAGGCTCAGACTCCCATGGTCATCATCCTGAACGACAACGAGATGTCCATCTCCAAAAACGTGGGCGCCCTTATGAAGCACTTCGGCGCCATGCGCGCCTCTGCCAGCTACCAGCACACCCGCGATGAAGTGCAGGGCATGCTGGAGAATTCCGGCAACGGCGGCCGCGCTCTGGTGAATTTCGGCCGCAACTGGAAAGACTCCATGAAGCAGTTCTTCCTGGGCAATTCCATGCTTTACGAACAGCTGGGCATTCAGTGCACCACTCCTATTGACGGTCACAACATTGCCCTTTTGCGCGAGATTCTGCAAACCGCCCTTTCTGCCAACGGCCCCGTGCTGGTGCATGTGGTCACCAAAAAGGGCAAGGGCTTTGACCCCGCCGTTGAGAACCCTGTGGAGTTCCACGGCACGGGCGCCTATGACCCCCAGACGGGCAAGGCGGTGAAGAAGGCGGGCGGCGCTCCCTCGTACATGGACGTGTTTGGCCGCGCCTTGGTGGCCGAGGCCGAAAAGAACCAAGACATCGTGGCCTTTACGGCTGCTATGAAGACGGGTACTGGCCTGGCAGAATTCGCCGCCCGTTTCCCCGATCGTTTCGTTGATACGGGTATCACCGAAGGCCACGCTGTTGGCATGGCTTCAGGTGTTGCCTTCGGCGGCAAGAAGCCCGTGGTGGCCATTTATTCCACCTTCATGCAGCGCGCCGTTGATCAAAGCATCATCAACGTGGCGCTTTCCAGCCTTGACGTGGTGTTTTGCCTTGACCGTGCCGGCCTGGTGGGCGAAGACGGCCCCACTCATCACGGCGTTTTCGACATGGTGTACATGCGCATGATTCCCAACATGCGGGTGCTGGCTCCCTCCAACGAGGCCGAGCTGGTAAATGGCCTGCATACCGCTCTTGAGCTGGGCGGACCTTTCAGCCTGCGCTATCCTCGCGGTTCGGCGGAGGGCGTGGAAGTGCCTGCGCAGCCTCAGGTGCTGCCTTTAGGCAAAGCCCGCGTGGTACGCGAGGGTGCCGATGTGGCTCTGCTGGCTTTTGGCCGCATGGTTGGTCAGGCGGAAAAGGCCGCCGATCTTCTTGCTGAGCAGGGTGTTTCTGCTCGCGTGGTTGACATGCGCTGGGTGAAGCCGGTGGATGAGGTTGAAATTGCCCGCGCGGCTCAGACTCGCCTGGTGGTCACCCTTGAGGAAGGCGTTATTGCTGGCGGCGCTGGCTCTGCGGTGCTGGAAAGCATGGCCGCCCAAGGTTTGCTTGCTCCTGTGCTGCAGCTGGGCATTCCCGACAACTTCGTAACCCACGGCAAGGTTGACCAACTCTTCCACCAGTTGGGCCTTGACCCCGAAGGCATCGCTGCCTCTGTCATGCAGCGTTTGGCGTAAAGTCCCTGCAAGAATACACCGCTCTTAGCGTGCGAAATCGCATTCGGCCCAAAGCCTCTGGCCTTGGACCGCCCCCTGTTTCCCCTATGCTTTCTTTTCCATAATGTAGTCGTCCATGATAAATCCCTCGCCAATGTCGGTTTCCACGGACTCAATGGTCTCAAAACCCTTGCCGAGGTATGCGCGAACACCCAGGTCGTTGTGCTTATTCACCGTAAGGTACATGGCGCGAAAACCGCGCTCTTGGCACAGCTGGGTGTAGAACTCGATGATGCGGCTGGCAAAATGCTTGCCGCGCTCTTCGGCCAGCAAGTAAATCTTGGAAATGAAGAAGCGGTTGGTTTCAGGCTCATCATGGCCGCCGGTGAAGCCCACGATGCGCTCGGTTTCTTCGCCCTGATTGACTACTACAAACCAATACTCGTAGGGGTTGGTAGGCAGAGCCATGTCGCGACTGATGGCTTCGTAGCTTTGGAAATGTTCAATCATATATTCGGTCTGAGCTGCGCCAATGTGAGCCGGCCAGTACTCGCGCCAGATGGCGCCAGCCATGTCGGCTAGCTGATGGGTTTGCTCATCGGTGGTCACGGGAACAAATGAAACGGTCATGAATTACTCCTTTGCGTTTTTATGTTTC
>JAQXTF010000012.1 GCA_029219345.1 Eggerthellales bacterium | reverse complement strand
CATTCCTTACGTTGTTGATTTCAATGTGACCAAGATTTGGGATGACGCTGACGACCAGGACGGCATGCGCGATAAGTACGAGGTAACCCTGTATGCTGATGGTAAGGTGGCTCCCACCGTTACCGAAGGCGAGGTCAATCCTGTAACCCTGGACAAGGACCAGCTGTCTTACACCTGGACCAACCTGCCCGAGCGCGCTGCTGGCGAAATGATCATTTACTCCGTGAAGGAAACCAAGATTCCTGCTGAGTACAAGGCAACCATTGCTTACGACTACGCGGACGATGATGATTCCGGTATCGATTTCTATGCTGTAGCTCCCGATTCCACCGATCCTGTGAATCCTGTTGATCCCGACGTGCCCACCGAGCCCGTTTACGCAGCCACCATTACCAACACTCACGTGCCTCGTGTTGTTGAGTTCACCGTGACCAAGGTTTGGAACGATGTAAACGACATGGACGGCCTGCGTGGCGAGTACGGTGTGACCCTGTTCGCCAATGGCAAGCCTGTTCCTGTTGAGCCCGTAAAGCCTGCGGAGCCCACTGTGGTTCCTGGTGATGGACAGACCTCCATGGCTACCACTGATGTTCCTGGCTCCAACGACCCGGCCCCCGATCCCGTACCTGCTCCCAAGACTGAGGTGAAGCTGAGCAAGGATCAGCTGACCTACACTTGGAAGGACCTGCCCGAGCGCGAGGCCGGCAAGGTGATCGTCTACACCGTTGAGGAGACCACCGTCCCCGATGGTTACACCGCAAAGGTGACGATGGATGGCAAAAATGCTTATCTGGCCACCATCACCAACACTCATATCCCGCCTGAGCTGCCTAAGACCGGCGACACCACCGATGTGACTCTGCCGCTGGCTGTTCTGGTCGTCTCTGGCATGGCCATGGGCGTTTCTGGCGCTGTTGTTCGCAAGAAGAACCAGGAAGCTTAATAACAGGCCTTATAAAGGCTTAGAAAAGCCCTGAGCGCCCCAAGATTCGTCCTGGGGCGCTTTTTTTGGCATTGGGGCCAGGTGCCTTGTTCCGCTGGAGTGCCTTCCGCCTGGCATTGGGGACAGGCACCACTGCCAGATGGAGTGCCTTTTCGCTCTTGCGTCTGCAACGAGACAAAATCGCCCGGGGCAAATTTGTCACATTCACCTCGGACGTAGTACAATGAGCTCAGCAGAGGGGAAGGGCCTCGCTGCATCAGATCACTTCAAGAGGGTGTCTTTTTGGTCATTGTTCTGTAAGGAACGTTTAACCGCATAGCTTGAAAACGGCTCTACGAGAGGGTCTAGGCAAGTGCGGCGTTCCATTCTTGATCTTTCATTTGCCAATCAAGATTTCAAACAGAACAGGATTACCATCATGAAATTTCCTAAAGCAAATAGCTTTGCTCAATCTATTGTTGCGTCCAAGATTATGGGCCCTAATCCGCTGAAAATGTGTGAGGAATTGCTGACCGATTGCGTCATTTCCCCTGGTCAACGCGTATGCGATTTGGGAAGCGGCACGGGCATCACCAGCGTTTTGATGGCCCGCGAGTATGGCTTTGACACCTATGCCGTTGACCTGTGGAGCGATCCTGCGGAAAACGCGGCGTTTTTTGCGGAAATGGGCGCGCCCGGGCAGCTCATTCATCCGGTGAAGGCCGATGCCACCGAGGGTCTGCCCTTTGATTTGGAGTTCTTCGATCATGTGGTGAGCATCGACTCGTACAACTACTACGGCCGCGACCCCGAGTACTTGGGCGCCAAGCTGCTGCCTTACGTGAAGCCGGGTGGCTATCTGTATCTGGCTATTCCTGGCATGGTGCGCGATTGCCACGACAACTTGCCGCCTGCTTTGCTGGCTTCTTGGACGCCTGACCAGCTGGAATACATGCATGATGCCCAGTGGTGGCGCGCTATGATTGAGCCCACCGATGGGGTGGAAATTGTGGATATTCGCCCCATGCAGTGCACGGAAGAGGCCTGGGCCGATTGGATTGCCTGCGAAAACGAATACGCCGCGGGTGACCGCGCCGCTGTTGAGGCGGGCGCTCTGCAATATCTGAACTCCCTGGCAGTGGTGCTGCGCAAGAAGTAGCGAGGCAAAAAACATGGCGGGAATGTGACAGTTTCGCCCCGGGCGCTTTTGTCACGTTCCCGCCGTTGCTTGTCGGTGGCGTTTAGTCTACGAAAACCATGCGTCCCTCCACGCGGCGATCCAGATTGGAGTGGGCAATGAGATATTCCTCAATAACATCTCGAGTGCTGGTGGAAAGGGTGCGGATAGCGGCGTTTTCCGCACATTCCTCGGGTGAGATATCCAAGAAATCCTTCAAGTTGGAATAGTGATAAGAGGGCACACCAACAGTGTAAAGTGCCTGTTCATCAAGGAGTTCATTCTTGTGATCGAAGCTCTCGAACTCATGGCTGGTTCGATTGTACGTAATGCGTAGGTCGCGGGCGAAACGGGTGATGATGCGGCCGTATTTTTTGTCGACCTGGTCTTTGTAGTTCATGATGAGGTCTTCCAGCACCTTGTCCCGGGGCATGTTTCGCTATGAATGGGTATGGTGGTCCAGTTGAAGGAGTCAATGCAATTGTTGTCGGTGTCAATCATCAGGTCAAAGCGGCTAATTAGGTCGGTGCCTGCCTGCACAATAGGAATGCCGTTGACAACGCAGGGTTTATCGATGAAGGTATGGCTGTGGCCGCCGATGATCACATCAACGCCCACTCGGGGTCAAGTTGCGCGGCCAGGCGCTGGTCTTCCTCAAAACCAATATGGGTCAGCAGTACCGTGAAGTCAACCTCGTGGTTGCCGATGGCGGCTACATCGGGGCCCAGCATATTCATGATTTCGATGGCGCTCATGCCGTGAAACTCGCTATTGATGACTGAGCCGCGGAACATGTCGCCGGCAATGGCGTATATGACGTTTTGTTCTTCGCTGCGCACCTTGTTCAGGTAGCCAGAAAGGCACGAAACGCCGCCTACGAGCTTCTCGTCCAGTTCTTCGGCCAGAAAATCGCCGTGTAGGTCGTTGGAGTGCAGCAGGGTCAATTATTTCAGGTTTTTCTCTGCCATGGGGACGCCTTTCTCGCGGAAATGATGGCATCAGTGCATCTTCTTGCGTCTGCATTGTCTACGACCATGTAGACCAAAAAACGTGACAAAAAAGCCCCGGGCGCTTTTGTCACGTGCGGTTACAATAGGGGAGAAAAAGAGGGAAGGAGGCCGCCTGTGGCCACAGAAGAAGAGCGCGCGGCATTGCGTGCCAGCATCGAGGCATTTCAGCCGTTCAACGAGCAAGAAACCGCAGATAAAGCTGTAATTCTGCAGGCTCTTGATACGGTGACCGATGTGTTTGACCGCACCGCCCAGGCCCATATGGCCTGCAGCATTTGGGTGGTTGATCCTACCCATACTCAGACCCTCATGGTGCACCACAACATCTACAACTCTTGGAGCTGGATTGGCGGCCATGCCGACGGGGAGGCTAATCTGGCGGCAGTGGCCCTGCGGGAGCTGGAAGAGGAAACCGGCGTCGCCGCAGCGCGCCTGCTCAATGGTGGCGCCGTGTACTCGCTGGAGGTGCTCACGGTAGATGGCCACGTGAAGCGCGGGACCTACATAAGCTCCCATTTGCACCTGAATGTGACGTATCTGGCGGAGGCCGACCCGGCTGAGCCCCTCCGCATTGCTCCTGATGAGAACAGTGGCGTGAAGTGGGTTCCCCTTGATCAGGCCTGTGCCCTGTCTACCGAGCCCTGGATTCGCAATCGCATCTACCAGAAGCTCATCGACAAGATGGCATAGCGGGATTTTTTGGCAAAACTGTACAAAAATGCGCGTTTTCTACGCCTTCGGGCATATTCGTTGCAATACTCGAAAGAAAACCCCAGGTCGCAATTGCTCAAAGCGGGGGATTTATCGCCTTAGACGTAACAAGACGTAGAAAACGTGCATTTTTGTACCAAATCAAGTAGAAAACGCAAAGGAAGCGCCCCCGAAGGGGCGCTTTCCTATAGCTGCATCTGTCGGTCAGATGCTATTCCTTTACGGATGCGTAGAACTTAGCTGCGCCGAACAGGCCTTTGATGGCGCCACCCTTCCAAACGGGCAGGTCCATGAACTCGGCCACGGTGGGAACCAGCTCAGAGCAATCGGTGTAGTGACCCTTCTCGTTGATCACTGCGGTGTCTTGTGCGCGCCAGTAAATGTCGTTGGCGTCGGTAAGGTACAGAAGAGAATCCCCGATTTCCATGTAAGCTGCGTGATTAGCGCGCAGGTAGTTGGGGAGCTCTTCGAGAGTTATTTCCAGTGCTTCATCTGCTTTCTTGCCCATGATAGTTCCTTTCTCTATGGGTTAAGCTCTTAAGCTTTTGCTGCCTTGTGCGCTTCAACCAGTTTAGCTTGTACATCAACGGGTGCTTGCTCGTAATCCTTCATCTCCAAAGAATAAGTGCCAGAGCCACGGGTAATAGAGCGCAGGTCCTTAGTGTACTTGATTACGCTCGCGTAGGGAACACGTGCAATGATAACGGTGTCGCCGTCGTTGTTGGAGTCGGTGCCGATGATGCGGCCGCGGCGAACGGAGATGTCACTCATGATGGCGCCTGCGTACTCTTCAGCGCATGCGACGGAAATCTCGCAGATTGGCTCCAAGATGACCGGGTTGGCCTTCTCGCATGCGGCGTGGAAGCCCAGGCGAGCTGCGGTCTTGAAGGCCATTTCGTTGGAGTCAACGGAATGGTAGCTGCCGTCGTAGCAGGTGCACTTGATGTCCACCATGGGGTAGCCGGCCAAGAAGCCCGCGGCCATGGTTTCCTGAACGCCCTTGTCAACAGCGGGAATGTAGCTGTTGGGAATAGCGCCGCCGTGGATGTCGTCCACGAACTCGTAGCCCATGCCGGGGTTGGGCTCCAGGCGCAGCCAACAATCGCCGAACTGGCCGGAACCGCCGGTTTGCTTCTTGTGGCGGCCCTGGGCCTCAGCGGTGGTGCGGATGGTCTCGCGATAGGGGATGCGCACGTCAACCAGGTGAACGCCAATGCCGATCTGGTTCTTCAGGCGGGAAAGCAGCAGGTCAACCATGGTTTCGCCCATAGCGCGAACAACGGTCTGGTGGGTTTCCTCATTGCGTTCGATGATCAGCGTGGGGTCGTTCTCGGCGCTCTTGGCCAGGAAGGTGCCCAGCTTGTCTTCGTTCTTCTTGTCGTCAACCTCAAAGACCACGGGGTACTGGGGCACGGGCATGGGGGCCATAGCCACTTCAACCTCGCCAGTCAGGCTCAGGGTGTCGCCGGTGAGGGCATCGGCCAGCTTGGGAACAACAATGATGTCGCCGGCCTTGGTGCTCTTCACGTCCTTGGTTTCCTTGCCCATCATCAGGTACAGGTGGCCTAAGCGCTCTTTCTTGCCGTTGCGGTTGTTGATGAGCTCGGCGCCGGGCTCCAGCTTGCCGGCGATGACCTTCAAGAAGCTCAGGCGGCCTGCATAGGGGTCAAGCAAGGTCTTGAACACGTAAGCGCAGGGGCGCTTCTCTTCGCTGACGCGGATGGTGTCGCCGTTTGCTAGGGTGAAGCGGCCGTGAGCGGTGGGGCTGGGGAAGTAGGTGCAGATGTCTTCGATGAGGCCCTTGATGCCCTGCTTGATCAGGGTGGATCCCACAAATACGGGGATGAACAACTCCTGGAGAA
Source organism: Eggerthellales bacterium (assembly GCA_029219345.1). Taxonomy (GTDB): domain Bacteria; phylum Actinomycetota; class Coriobacteriia; order Coriobacteriales; family Eggerthellaceae; genus CAKUOV01. The sequence continues at coordinate 40,410 of JAQXTF010000012.1, read as the reverse complement.
TTGCCTTGTCAAGCAGGCTTTCCAGCTCTTCCTGGGTCAGCTGCTCCTCGCCTTCCAGGTACTTCATCATCAGGTCTTCGTCGGCTTCGGCAACCAGGTCGCACAGCTTGTCGCGAGCAGCTTCAGCAGCGGCCATGTACTCGGCGGGAATGTCTTCGATGGTCTCGGTGTCGCCGTCACCGAAGTAGCGGGCCTTCATGCGCAGGACGTCAACTACGCCCTTGAAGTCAGGGCCTTCGCCGATGGGGATGGTCACGGCGCCCAGGCGAGAGCCAAAGCGGGCGTGCAGGGTGGCCATGGCGGCATGGAAATTGGCGTTTTCGCAGTCAATGTGGTTGATGAACACGGCGCGGGACAGACGCATGTCATCGGCGGCCTTCCACAGGCGGGTGCTCATGGGCTGAGGGCCGGTTACGGCGTCAAAGACGAACAGGGCGGTTTCGGCAACCTGCATGGAAAGCAGGGCCTCGCCGATAAAATCAGGCTGGCCAGAGGTATCCAGCACGTTGATTTTGTAATCATTGTAATTGATGGGGGCTAGTGAAGTGGTGATTGTGAAGCGGTGACGAATCTCTTCAGGATCAACGTCGAGGTTTGACTTACCGTCGTGGGTGGTGCCCATGCGCGAGGTGCGTCCGGACACGAACAGCATGGCTTCTGCCAGTGAGGTTTTGCCTGCACCGTCCTGGCCTACGAGGGCGACGTTGCGGACATGCTCAGTTTCGGGAGCTGCCATTGTGACCACCTGCCTTTCTTGGGCGGTGCGCGCCTCTTACCTGAGGGGCGTGACCGTCCGGTCAACTAACCAACCATCAAGTGAAGTTTCACTTTCTTGGAGTTTAATGCCAAGATTTTTCAAGAAACAGGGTTGACTTTATTTATTTTTGGAGGAGAAAAAAGACACGCCAGGGTGCGTGTGAGGGACTGCAAAAGATTTGCAAAATCCGTGGTCAGAGGCTTATATAGATACGCTTGGAAGCGTGTGCAGATTTGTTGTGGGAATATAGCGGCTACAGCGCGATGATACCTGCGAGCAACGGTGCCGCCACCAAGATGGTCCAGATGAACCTTTCGTGCTTCATGGTTGCTCCTTTCGGGCTTGTACCACCAATATGACAAAAGCGCCCGGGGCAATTCTGTCACGTTTTCCGGCGTTAGTCCTCGAAGGGGAAGTGGTAGTCCAAGCCCAGTTCGTCGCGAACCTCCAGCAGTTCCTTCTGCACGCTTTCGCTGACGGGCACGCCGCGGTCCTTGCGATACTGGCGGAACTCCCATTCCTTCTCGCCGGCGGTGTAGATGCGCTCGGCGCCGGGGGCCTTTTCGGAGGCGCGCAGCTCGCGGCAGATCTGGCCGGCGGATGCCTTGAAGGTGTCCAGGCCCATGAAGAACTCGGGGTTGATGACAAAGAAGAAGTGGCCCAGACGGTACAGTTTATTGCTGCCATCAGGGTTTTTGCCCGAGAGCTCCTTCATGTGGGGGCCGCCGCACAAAGCGGACGACAGAATCTCAACGATGGTGGTGAAGCCGTAGCCCTTGTAGCCGCCGGTGGCCTCGCCTAGGCCGCCCAGGGACACCAGGGCGCAATTTCCGGCGCGCATCTCGCGCAGAATGGCACCGGAGTCGGTCATGGTGCCGCCCTCCTTGGTGACTACCAGGCCCGCAGGGGTGGGTTTGTCCAGGCGCTCGTAGTACTCAATCTTGCCGTTTTGGATGGTGCTGGTGGCGCAGTCGAAGTTGAAGGGGAAGGGCTCGTCGGTGGGCATGGTGAAGGTCAGGGGGTTGGTGCCCATCATGGGCTCCACACCGAAGGTGGGGGCCACGGAGGGGCGGGCGTTGGTGCCGGAAATGCCAATCATGCCGGCCTTTTCGGCCATTTGGGTCCAGTAGCCGGCGATGCCGTAGTGAGTGGAGTTCATGATGGAGCCGCCAGCCATGCCGTAAACCTTGGCTTTTTCGATGAGCATCTCCATCATCTTGTGGCTGGCTACCATGCCCATGCCGTTGTTAGCATCGATGACCACGGTGGTGGGGGTTTCCTTCACAATGTCAATCTTGGTGACAGGCAGCAAGGTACCGTTTTTGATACGGTCCAGGTAGATGGGCTTGAAGCGATTGCAACCGTGGCTTTCGATGCCCTGGCGGTCGGCTTCCAGCAGCACATCGGCGCAGATGACGGCGTCTTCGCGCGGCACGCCGTAACCCACGAAAGCGTCAATCATAAAATCGTTGATCTGTTCCCAAGAAACGTAGGGACGGGTTTCTTCTTCCATGGATGCCATAATCGCTCCTGTTCCGCGTGGATTATTGTACCTACCCATTATTGCACGGCGCAGGGGTGGCTGGATAGTCGAGTGGGCTCCGAGAAGGGTGTTTGATGGGTTTTGAGGCGATTTGACTGCAAAATCGCCTCAAAAACTCACAATCGCAGTGCGTGGTCTGTCCGCTCGCACCTGCTGAATGTGTATTTTCCGCGCTGCACTACACGGCGCGGCGCAGTTGCGGGAAAATATGTTTCGTCTGTGTTTCGTTCGCGGATGTTTGAACAAGAGAGAGGTATTACATGAAGATTATTGTTGACACCCCCGAAGGTATTGCCAAGCAGGCTGCCGCTATTTATAAGGATATTTTGGACGCTAAGCCCAATGCTGTGCTCGGCTTTGCCACTGGCTCTACCCCGCTTAGTCTGTATGCCCAGCTCATTGAACTGAATAAGGCTGGCGAGATTAGCTTTAAGGACGTCACCACTTTTAATCTGGACGAATACGTAGGCTTGGAGCCCACCCACGACCAGAGCTATCGTTACTTCATGGATACCAACCTGTTCAATCATATTGATCTGGACCCCGCTGTGGTGCACGTACCTAGCGGCATTGACACCAGCGCCGACGCTCTGGCCGGCTACGATAAGGCCGTCGCTGAAGCTGGTGGCATTGATATGCAGCTTCTGGGCATTGGCTGCAATGGCCACATCGGTTTCAACGAACCTGGCACCCCTCTGGAGAGCCTGACCCACGTGGTGGAGCTCACCCAGAACACCCGCGAGGTGAACGCCCGCTTCTTCGAGAGTCTGGATGACGTTCCCACCCACGCAGCCACCATGGGCATTCGCACCGTCATGAACGCCCGTAAGCTGCTGCTCATCGCTCTGGGCGAGAGCAAGGCCGACGCCATCAAGGCAACGGTCGAGGGCCCCGTTACCACCGATTGCCCCGCCAGCGTGTTGCAGCTGCATCCCGACGTGGTCATCTTCTGCGACGAGGGCGCTGCTTCCAAGCTCAGCTGCTTGTAAAACGTACTAACTCCGTGCAGCCCAGCATCGCCTGGGCTGCATAATTTACTGAACGAAAAAGAAAAAGAAAGAAGGAAAAATGGGAAAGTATTTTGGCACCGATGGTTTCCGTGGCGAAGCCAACGTGAACCTCAATGCTGAACACGCGTTTCTGATTGGCCGCTTCTTCGGCGCCCTGGCTGCACAGGCTGCCGGGGAAGGGGAGCGCGGCACCATCGTTATTGGCAAGGACACCCGCCGTTCCGGCGACATGTTCGAGCACGCTTTGGCTGCTGGCATCGTGTCTTCCGGCGCCGACGCTTACCTGTTGGGCGTGGTGACCACTCCGGGCGTTGCTTACATCACCCGCACTAATCCCTTTGCTTTTGGCATCATGGTTTCTGCTAGCCACAACCCCTATCAGGACAACGGCATCAAGGTGCTTAACGCTAACGGCGAGAAGCTGGAAGACGCCACCGTTGCCGCTTGCGAAGCTTACCTGGATGGCGACCGCGATTGCGCTCCTTACGTGCTGCGCCACGAGATTGGCCGCGTCATCGATTACGCCGAGGCCTGCGACACCTACGAGAAGTTCCTGGTGAGCCTGGCTAAGAAGCGCTTCGAGGGCTACAAGGTTGCCCTGGACTGCGCCAACGGCAGCGCATATGCCCTGGCCAAGCGCGTGTACGAAGACCTGGGTGCTACGGTAACCGCTATTTCCACCGAGCCCAACGGTGAAAACATTAACGTGAACTGCGGCTCCACCCATAGCGAGCAGCTGTGCCAGATGGTGAAGGAGGGTGACTTCGACCTGGGCTTCGCCTACGATGGCGATGCCGACCGTTGCCTGGCCGTTGACGAGAACGGCAACTGCGTGGACGGCGACCAGATCATGTTCGCTTGCGGCCTGCACCTGAAGGAAGAAGGCCGTCTGGCAAACAACACCATTGTTGCCACCATCATGAGCAACTTTGGCCTGTTCAAGAAGCTTGATGAGCTGGGCGTTTCCTATGAGAAGACCGCCGTGGGCGACAAGTACGTCTACGAGAACATGGCTGCCAACGGCCACTCTATCGGCGGCGAGCAGAGCGGCCACATCATCTTCCGCGAGTTCGCCACTACCGGCGACGGCATCATGACCAGCCTCATGGTCATGGAGGCCGTTATGGCTTCCGGCAAGACTTTGGGCCAGCTGGTTGAGCCCCTGGTCATTTATCCCCAGGTGCTGAAGAACGTGCGCGTGCACGACAAGGCCGCCGCTCGTGGCGACCAGGCTGTGGTTGAGGCCATCGCCGCTGCTGAGGCTGCCCTGGGCTCCACCGGCCGTATCTTGGTGCGCGAAAGCGGCACCGAGCCCGTTATCCGCGTGATGGCCGAGGCTCCTTCCACGGAGGCATGCGAGGAGCAGGTGGACGCCATCATCGCTGTCATCACCGCCCAGGGCCACGTAGCCCAGTAAGAACCGCACGAAGCGGCGCGCCGGCGCCGCTTCTTCGTTGTAGGAGGCACTGCCATGAAGGCAAAAATTTCCGACCTGTATGACTTGGAGCACACCATTGCCGCTCCGCTGCTGGAGCGTTTCGAGTACCCTTGGGAGGCGCTGGCGCACATCAAGGACTTCATCCTGGAGCTGGGTCCCACGCTGCCCGAGGGCGAGTTCGATCACCCCGCAGAAGGCGTGTGGATTGCCAAGGACGCCAAAATCTTCGACAGCGCCTACATTGGCAGCCCGCTGATCATCGACCACGGTGCTGAAGTGCGCCAATGCGCTTTCTTGCGCTGCCCCGCCATCATTGGCAAGGGCGCCACGGTGGGCAATTCCAGCGAGCTGAAAAACGTTATCCTGTTCGACAAGGTGCAGGTGCCCCACTTCAACTACGTGGGCGACTCCATCCTGGGCTACTGCAGCCACACCGGCGCCGGCGCCATCACCAGCAACCTGAAGAGCGACAAGACCCTGGTCACCGTAAAGGATCGCGCTACCGGCGAGGCCATTGAGACCGGCATCAAGAAATTCGGCGCCATGCTGGGCGACCACGTGGAAGTGGGCTGCAACAGCGTGCTGAACCCCGGCACCGTTATTGGCCCCAACTCCAACGTGTACCCGCTTTCCCGCGTGCGCGGCTTTATCCCCGCCAACCACATCTTCAAGGACGAGGACAACATCGTCGAGAAGTGCTAGCTGACACTGGGGCCAGGCACTCTGCCATGCTGGAGTGCGCTGGCGGCAAGACGGAAAACGACGCAGAGGGCGCCCGGGGCAATGTGACAGAATTGCCCCGGGCGCTTTTGTCATATTTAGAGCTCGGAGGCGGAAATGTAGGGGCCCAGGTTGCGCGGGTCGATTTCCACATGGGCGGCGGCGGGCACGTCGGGCCACTTCACGGTGTATCCAGCCCCGTGGGCGCAAAAGACGGAATCGGGGGAGTGGGGCAGGTCAGCCTCGGGGTCGTAGGGGTGCGCCGCCAGTACTTCTTCCGTGTTGTGGCAGGGCTCGTAGCCGGCAAAGACGCAGCTCAGAGACGCGCGACCGCCGGTGAAGACAGCCAGCTCCAGAGGGTAGCTGCGCACTTCTGCAACGGGCACGGTGCCCTTGATGTGGGCGGTTTCCTCGTCCATCTGGGGCGCCTCAAAGCGGGCGCTCATGCGCTGCAGGTCTGCCAGGGCCTTCCCCAGCTTGTCTGCGGGCAGAATGAGGTCGAAGGTATACCAGGGCTCCAGCAGCTGGCACAGGCTCTTCTGGCGGCCCTCCATGAGCCCCTGGCGTATGGCGCGGTAGGTGGCCTGGCGGAAATCGCCGCCTTCGGTGTGCTTCAGGTGCGCGCGGCCGCCCAGCAGCGTGAGCCCCACGTCCACCAGGGGCGCTCCCATGAGCACGCCGCGGTGAGTGCGCTCCTGGGCGTTGGCCAGGGTGAGGCGCTGCCAGTTCAGGTCGAAATCGTCCAGCTTGCATACGCTGCCAAAGGACATGCCGGTGCCGCGAGGCCGCGGGTCCAGCTGGTAATGCACCTCGGCGTAGTGCCGCAGTGGCTCGAAATGCCCCACGCCCCGCAGGCTGCCCGTGATGGTTTCGGTGTACAAAACGCTGCCTTCTTCAAAGGAAACCTGCAGGTCAAAGCGCTGTTGTAGGGTTGCCTGCAGCACCTCCAGCTGAATCTCTCCCATGATGCGCACCTGCAGCTCTTGCAGCTCGGCGCTCCAGGCGCACGACAGGCACGGGTCCTCCTCGGTGAGCACCTGCAGCGCGCGGGTGACCACGTGCACGTCCTGGGCACCGTAGTTCACCCGATAGGCCAGCACGGGCACGAGGGCGGGCAGGGGAGCGGGCTCATCGGGGCCAATGGCAGCGCCAGCCTCCACTTGGGGAAGGCCCATGACGGCGCAAATCTGCCCAGCGGGCACCTCGGATACGGCTTCGAATTTGGCGCCGGAATACACGCGAATCTGCTCCACTTTGGCGTCCCAGTTGGCGCCGGCGGCGGTTCCCGTGAGTGCGTTCGTGCGTACATCATCCCAGCTCACAGCGGTTTTTGTCCGCAAGGTGCCACCTGTGACCTTCAACCACAGCAGGCGAGTGCCGCGGGGGTCATGGGTCACCTTGAAGGCGCGGGCGCTGAAGGTGGCAGGCCAGCTGCGTTGCGCGGCGAAGGCGTCCAGCCCCGTTAGCAGATCGGTCACCCCTTCGCCCTTCAGAGCGCTGCCGAAAAAGCAGGGGCTTATGCGGCGCTGGGAGAACAGTCGCGCAACCGTGGCGGCGCCTAGCGTGCCGCTTTCCAGGAACTCTTCTAGCGCATCATCGCAGGTCAGTGCCATGCGCTCCACCTGGCAGGAGTGCCTGTCCCCGGTGTCAGGCGAGGCGTCGAAGAGGCAGCCGCCCAGGCGCTTCTCGGCGGCAGAGATCAGCTCGTCGCGGCTTGCGTGCTCTAGGTCCATCTTGTTGAAGAATACCAGGGTGGGCACGCCGTAGCGCTCAAGCAGGCGCCACAGGGTCAGGGTGTGGCCCTGCACGCCGGAGGAGGCATCCACCACCAAAAGGGCGTAGTCCAGCACGTGCAGCACGCGTTCGGCCTCGGTGGAAAAGTCCACGTGACCTGGGGTATCAAGCAGCATCACATGGGTGTTGCCGTAGTCAAAGGAGCCCAGCGACGAATAGATGGTGATGCCGCGGCTGCGCTCGGTTTGGTCGAAATCCAGAAAGGAGCTGCCGTCATCCACGCGGCCGCGGCTGCGCAGGGTGCCAGCCTGGTACAGCAGCGCCTCGGCCAGGGTGGTCTTGCCCGCGTCCACGTGGGCCAAAATGCCCACAACGGCCTGCTTCACAGTGTGCCCCCTTTCACGATTCCCCTCAGGTCTTGAAGACCGCTCTTTTAAAGGGGCATGCAATCAATGTGGTAGAGGCGCATGCCATATTCCGAAAGAACGACGGAGAAACCAGGCGTATTGTCATCAATAAGATTGATGCCTTCCCAGTCTGACTCATCGAAGTCCCAGATCATGGTTTCATGGGTCTCTAGCAGCAAAAGATACGAGCAACCAACGGTTTCAACCGCCTTGCGCACGTTCTCGTCAGAGGCAATATTGCGCAGCCCGGTTCGAATGGTGATGCTTTCAGGGGTCTCCTGGGCGGTGCCATAACCGTATCGCTCAAGGTAGTATGATTTAAGGCCGCAAATGCCGTAGCCGATTATCGAGCCGTCATAGGGCAGGTTAATTACAGCTTTATCAGGTCCAATGGTGTCAATGACCTCTTCAATAAAGGTTGTTTCGCTGTAGTCGAGCGCGCATTTTTCATAGTTTTTCTCGGCTTGGGTAGAAAGCAATTGGAGCGCCGACGCCTTCGGGGGGTTCTCCTCGTTCCCGTCAGCGGGTTGGAGGTACAAGGTTCCCACCAATGCAACTCCTAGGATGATGGTGATGCACGAAGAAACCAGGTCTCCCTTTTTGTCGGCACCCATTTTCTTCATTGCGAATGCAACCGCATTGCCCACTGAGGCCAGGCCGCAAGCAAAAAGAGGAAGCGAGGCAAGGCCCACAATGCTTCCCGTTCGCTTGGACTCGGTATACCAAAAGCCGGTCAAAATCTGCTTCAAGGGGCCTTCTTCGGCGCATGCGGACACGTAGTAAATGTGCATTGCCAATATGAGGGAAATGACCAGCCAGCAGTTGCGCCTTTGCACCAAGGAGGCAATGGCGCCGATGATCACAAGGTAGAATAGAATCGGCTGGCCCGCAATATTGGTGAAAGAGAATTGCGTTATGCCTTGAATGGCCTGTTCAGGGGTTTGACGTGAAAGAATGACCACGTCTATTACGCGTTTGAAGGCATCCGAGTTGGCCAAGCCAATCCAGCCGAAAACAATGGCGCAAAGCACAACAACAGAGGTGGCTATGCCGGCAATGATGCCCCACTTCCTGTACACGATGCATCCAAGAATAATTACCAAGAAAGGAGTGAGCAGGGCGACTGCGGTGAAAATGCTATTGGGATGGATTGTTCCGCACGCTACGCACGTGAGAAGAAAGGCGGTAAGGGGGTGGGCAAAGTAGCCTTTTGGGGCTTTGCTGCCCTTTTTTGCTTTGCTGTATGCGTGCTTCATGAGAAGGATGAAGCACGCCTCCAGAAGGGGAATGAGACAAAAAGCCGCAAGATTGGGGAACAGGGGCCACTCAATAAGCAAGTGCCAAGGGAAAATGGCGCATACAAAAGAGCAGAGGGCACCGGCAATCATGGTGCTTCTCTTGGGGAAGAGGGTGGCCATGAGAAGATACATGCCAAGAGGGAAGACCACTCCCACGAAGGCGCAATTCGCCACATTGATCGCCATGGCTTCGCCGCATCCGGCGATGCTCATCAGCAGCGCAATCAGAAGATGCCAGCCAATGGGATAGAAGCCGTCTAAAGGATAAGTTCCTCCCGGCATGGGATTCATGCTTTCGGGCAGCGCAAGGTAACAGGAGGTGTCGAAGGGAGACCAGTAGCCGCTTTCTAGCAAGGAGCGAATTGCGTTGTAGTGATACAGGTTATCGTAGCTGGTCACAAAGGAATTGAAGCCATCCAAAGGGGCGATAAACAGCGCAAGGCAGGCTGCGAGGCCGCAAGCAAGGTAGAGCAAGATGATCTTCCAGTTGTGCTGGTTCCTTTTAGAGGCGGAATGGCATTGAGGTTTGGCCATCTTTGCCTTTGCCAAAACAGCCACAAGTAAAAGAACAGTGGGAATAATGAATACGCTCCACAAAGAGCTCCTGATGCCGATAAAGCCGAAAACTATGCCCAAAACGTTATAAAGCGCAATGGAGAATGCGGGGGCGTAGAGCAAAGATGAGATGCGATTAACGTTTAGCAGCTGGAAAAAGAGGAATCCGGGAAGCTCCAAAAGGACTGCAAATAGTCCGAATGAAAGCACGAACTGAAAATACATGTCGAGCGGTGGCTCCTCTTCACGGGGTGTAAACAAACCTTTATTATTAGAATGAATCATACCATACGCTTATCATGCATGACGCGAAGGAACGCTTTTGAATAACACTCAGGACTCCACAGACAACAGCCGAAAGGTGCATCTGCGCAAGCGTGATGCTTCGGGTGCTCCTTCAGCCGCTCATCGCAAGCTTCAGCCATCATCTGTTGCCATTCTTGCGGTGTCGGCGCTCCTTTACGGCATTGCCTCAACGCTTCCCCTGTATGCGCAATATGCGATTACCTTTCCTCTTTGGGTTCTTGCCTGCGTGGGAATCTCGGGCGTTGCATTCGTAATCATCACGGCCTTTTACAAGGCTTCTCTCCGCATGCGAGGATTCGTGCGCACCGCATCAGATGAAGGCGTACCGAAAAGCTCTGTTCGCCGCGTGTTCTTGCTGAGCTTTGCCCTCATTGAGTTGGCATTTCTCTTTGCTTTGCTGTCGAACTATCCCGGTTTGTGCTCACCTGACTCAAATGCCACGCTTTCTCAGGTAAACGGCCAAGACTATTACAGCGACTCCAATCGCTATGAGGGATTGACTAACGCGCATCCCATTTTTTACACGTTTTTGATCTGGCTTGTGTTCAAGGGCACGGCCTTTTTGGGGAGCCAAGAGGCGTCTCTGTTCGTGTTCATGTTCCTGCAGATTACCTTTGTTGCAGCCGCTTTGGCCTGGTGCGTTTCTTGGCTTGCGCGCACGGGCGCTCGCAAAGGATATGTGGCTGGCGCACTGGCTTTTGTGGTGCTGAGCCCGGTTATCGCGGCGCATGTGATCATCCTGTGGAAAGACATCCCCTTTGCCGCGGTTCTCTTGCTTTTGACGGTGCATTTGACGGAATACCGCGGACGGGTTAAACCGACCATCAAGCAGCTTGTTGTTTTAGGCACGCTGCTTTTGTTTGTAAGCATCTTTAGGAATAACGGCTACTATGTGGCCCTGTTCACCGTTGCGTTCATGATTGTTTTCCAGACGGGCCTGCGCAAACAGCTGCTGGCGGTTGCGGCGGTGCTTGTGCTGCTCATGTCCCTTTTCCAAGGCCCCATACAAAGCGCTCTTTCTATTAGCAAGGGGCATTTTGCCGAATCGGTTGGCATTCCGCTGCAACAGCTTGCGGCAACGGTGGTGGCAGAAGGCGAGATTGACTCCCATGACCAAGAGGTTCTTGAGGAGATTTTGCCGTTGCAGGAATGGGCTGATTCCTACAATCCTTCCACGTCAAACCCCATTAAGCAAAACGTGCTGTTCAATGACGACTACCTTGACAACCACAAGGGTGAGTTTCTTGGAGTATGGGCGCGCACTTTGACAAAGAACTTTTCTACGTATGTGAGGGCTTGGGTGCTTGAGACTTACGGATATTGGCAGCCTGGTTACAGTACCTGGATAGGCCGATTGACGGAAACGGCCAATGATACGCCGGCAAAGGATTTCTTTGGAATTGGGTACAAGCCGCAGTTTATCGCGAATGCTTTCCTTACTCTGCTTCCGGCGTTCTTCGGAATGGGGTCTCTTATCTGGTTCTCTTTGGTTGCCTTGGTTCTCAGCGTTTCTTTCGTGCGCGGGTGGAAGAGAAAAGTCAAGGCTTTAACGCCCTATATCCCGGCTCTCGGTTTGCTGGGTACGCTGCTTATTGCGGCGCCAATCGTAAGCGACTATCGCTATATTTTCGCCCTATATCTGGTGATTCCGTTCTTGCCTCAGATTGTTGCCCTTGGCAGAGAGACGAAGTAGGAGGAAGTATTTTTTCCAAAAGGGAAGGGGCTTATGCCCCCTTCTTAAATTGCTGCACTATTTTTTGGAGTCAGCCTGCTCTTTTTCAAGAATCTCAACACGCTGTTTGAGCAGAGAAATTTCCTGAGTAAGTGTTGTGATGGCCTCTGCCTGCTCCGATCCTGTGACAGATCCGGCAAATACGGCAGAGAGCAAGAAAAACGTGCAAATGAAGAAGATGAAATTCGCAGGAAGCTCGAATCCCAGCAGGTCGGATAGGAAAAATACCCATACAGGGAAGGCTGCGGCAAGTAGTCCGACAATGCCTAAGGCAATCCAGAGAAGCGAATACTTGGTTGAAAGATGCCTTTTACGCATCAACCTGAGCACAAGGATGAGAAAACATGCGCTTGCAATGAAGAGAAGTATTTTCTGAATAGAGGGCATGATTACCTTTTTTCGTAGGGACGTACCAGAATGATGGAAAGGCCAACTTTAACCATGTAATACAAGGCGGATTTTGCGCTGATCGAGGAACTGCCACCCTGACGCTCATGCATAATCACGCCCACTTCTTTCACTTTGCGACCACCGGCAATCATGCAAGCCGCTGATTCGGGCTCAGGGTAATCGCTGGGATAGCTTCGTGCGAAATCGGCGATGATGCCGCGGTCGGCTGCTCGAAAGCCCGAGGTCACATCGTAGATGCGCTGACCGGTGGTGAGCTTGATCAGGTTGGAGAGCACGGTGATGCCTGCGCGACGAGCGCGGCTGCTCAGGAATTCGTTTTCTTCGCAGATGAAACGCGAGCCGATGGTCATATTCGCCTCGCCATCAATGATGGGCTGGACAAGGCGCTCTATGCATCCCGAATCATGCTGGCCGTCGCCATCGAACTGAATTGCAATGTCGTAGTTGTTTTCCAAGGCGTATTTGTAGCCTGTCTGCACCGCGCCGCCAATGCCCAGATTGCGGCACAGGTCAACGTGGCAGGCTTTTATTTCGTCCAGGATTTGGGGTGTTTTGTCTTTTGATCCGTCGTTGATTACAACGTAATCGTAGGGTAGTTTCTCCAAGTCTGCGACAACGGCGGAAATATTCGCTTCCTCGTTGTAGGCAGGAACAATGATTAAAACCTTTGGGCTCGATTGCGTATGTTCTTGAGGTTGCATAAGCGTAACTAGGATTCCTTGGGTGTGCTCGGTCGTGGAAGACATTTCACTCGCATTAATTGTACTATATGCATTATATAGGTCTTAGGTGTGGCGGCGCGCAGGAAAACAAACAGTGCTGATGGTTCGGCGATATATGGCGGCCTTGACTTGCGAAGCGTGGTAAAGTGTGCCAAGAAGAAAGGGACGGGGTTCTATGAAGGTTTGCGAGTATTGCGATAGCGTGGTGGATGACGCCAATCGTTGTTGCCCCCATTGTGGCGCTATTTTGCCTGTTGGGCAGCCTGTTGATCACGTTGTAGAGCGCATTTCGCTTGATGATGACCCCTACCAATGGGGCAACGATTCTGACGAGGCCTCAGATGAATCTACCATAAGCGGCATCAATATGGCCTGGCGCGTGGTAGCAACCCTGTTCATACCCTTCGTGGGCGGTTATGCCCTGCTAAACCCCCGCGTGGTTGCCGGTGGCCGCATCTTTGGCCTGATTTGGTGCCTTATGTTTGCCGTTACCGCTGTTTTCTTGGAGCCTTTTGAGTTCGCCAACGTGGTTGTTATCCTTCTTTTTGCGGGCCCTGTCATTGTGTACTTTGCCCGCAAGGCGCGCCAGACAACCCCTGATCAGCGCAAAGTGAGCACTGCTGATGTTGTGGGCGTTGCGGTAGGCGTGGTTCTTGGCTTGTTGGTGGGCTTAAGCGACTAATTATTCAAGACGTAATACTGGATGGCCAGGGCATCCTGAGCCTCGGTGTGTCCGTCGGGGTGACCAAAGGGGCCCGACGCATCGGCCAAATCCCATAGATCGGGGTTGTCTTCGTAGGAGCCGTATGCGCCGTTTGCCACGTCGTAGCTTTCCGACAGCACGTAGAGCATTTCGTCCTGAACGGCGCCTTCAATCTCTTCCGCAGCCGCCACCTGGGCAAAAGGCAGCGTCAGCAGGGCAGAAAGGGCCAGAGAAGCCAGGAGTTTAGCGCGTTTGTGTTTCATAGGTGCTCCAAGCGATCGATGATGGTGGCCTCATTGTACGTGGGCTTTCGGGCCGCTTTCGCCGCGATGGGAGAAACCCCAAGAAACTGACAGAAAACCTGCCAAATGATGGGGTAATTTGGCAGGAAAAAAGCCGCCCCGGAAATCCGAGGCGGCTTGCAAGTGATATGCGGGGTGGGGAAGACTAGTCTTCGTAGGCCATGGCCTCTTCGAACAGCTCTTCCACTTCCTTGGTGGGAGCGGGGGTTGCCAGGGCAACAACCACGGCGGCAATCAGGCCAGCCACGAAACCGGGCAGCAGCTCGTACAGGCCGGTGGATGCGGTGAACAGGACCATCCAGATGATGTCCACGGCGCCACCGACGATGATGCCGGCAATAGCGCCTGCGTAGTTGAAGCGCTTCCAGAACAGGCTCAGCACGATGGCGGGGCCAAAGGCGGCGCCGAAGATGGCCCATGCGTTGGAAACCAGGCTCATGATGGTGCCGGAATTGGGGTTGGCGGCGATGATCACGGCGATGATGGAAATCAGGATAACGGCGCAGCGGCTCATCCAGAACATCTCGGTCTCAGAGGCGTTGCCCTTGCGGAAGATGGGCTTGTATACGTCGGCTGCCAGGGCAGATGCGGCGGACAGCATCTGGGCGGAAGCGGTGGACATGGAGGCGGCCAGAATGGCGGCCAGCAGCACGCCGGAGATGACGGCGGGGAAGATGGCGCGAACCATCAGGATGAATACCAGGGAGTTGGTGGTGATCTGCTCGGTGGTGTAACCGCCCATGGCGTCGCCGGTCAGGAACTGAACGCCGGTGATGCCAATCAGGGCTGCGAAGAACAGAATCAGCACGGTCCAGCCAATACCGATGGCGGCGGACTTACGCATTTCCTTCTGGGAACGCAGGCTCATGAAGCGAACGATGATGTGGGGCATGCCGAAGTAGCCCAGGCCCCAAGCCAGACCGGACAGGATGTCCTGCCAGGAAGTGAGCACGGTGAAGTAGCCCTCGGGGTAGGCGGAGGCGGTCAAGGGGGCGTCCATCATCATCAGGGCGAAGATGGGAGCAAGCATCATGGCGCCCAGCATCAGCAAGCCCTGGAAGAAGTCGGTCCAGCAGGAGGCCTTGAAGCCGCCCAGGAAGACGTAGCCGATGGTGATGATGGCGGCCACGTACATGGCAACGTTGGCGTCAATGCCGGCAACGGTGTTGAACAGGGTGCCGCAGGCTTTGATGGAGGAAGCAGCGTACACGGTGTAGGCAATGAGGAAGATGACGGCGCATACAATCTGCAGGCTCTTGTTGGCGCTTTTGAAGCGGTTGGTCAGGTACTGGGGAATGGTGATGGAGTCATTGGCCACGATGGAGAACTTACGTAGGCGCGGAGCCTCGAACAGCCAGCTGATGGCGTAGCCCAAAGCCAGGCCAACGGGAATCCAGATTTGGCCCATGCCCAGAGCGTAAATGCTGGCGGGCAGGCCCATGAGAACCCACGCGCTCATGTCGGCGGTGCCGGCGGAAAGTGCGGTGACGAAGGGACCCATTTGACGGCCGCCCAGGAAATATTCTTTGTCGCCGCCACTCTTGCTCTTCACGAAGAAGAAAACGCCAATACCCAGCATGCATACCAGGTATACGATAAATACGATGAGCTCAATGGTAGCGCGATCCATATTTACCCTCCTTTGCTAACAGTGAACGCGGCATTGTGGCCGCGCATTCTTTACCGCGGTGTAGTAAACCATAAGTGGTATCATTCAAAAAGTGAAATTATTGCAAGGCAACTATTACAAAATGTAATGGATAGCGGGAGAAGAGCCTAGCGAAGGCCAAAGGAGGGCGTTTTGGAAGCAAATTTGGCCAAATATCAGGCATTTGTTGCCACCGTGGAGCATGGATCGTTCACGAAAGCGGCTGAAGAGCTGCATTATTCCCAAAGCGGCGTGAGTAGAATGGTTTCCGACCTTGAGCAGGAGTGGTCGGTAAATCTCCTTGAACGGCATAAGGGCGGCGTGCGCCTGACCACCGACGGTGCCAAGATTTTGCCTTACGCACGCAGTTTGTGCGAAGAATACGAGAAGCTGCTCATGGCGGTGGACGAGGTGCGCGGCCTGCAATCGGGCCTTATTCGCATTGCCACGTTTTCCAGCGGCGCCAGCCAGTGGCTGCCCAACATCATCAAGGACTTCCAGGCGGCTTACCCCAACATTGCCTACGAGATTTTGCTGGGCGATTACACGGAAATCGAGCGCTGGATCATGGAAGGCCGCGTGGACTGCGGTTTTATTCCGCTGCCGGTGCACGAGAGCCTGGAGACGGTGCTGCTGGAGCGCGACCAGATGATGGCGGTGGTGCCGGTGGACCATCCGCTGGCGGGGGAGCGGGCGTTTCCTCTGGAGGCGCTGGAAGACGAGCCCTTCATGATTCTGGAGAAGGGCGCCGGCGCCGAGGTGGACGCCATTTTGCGCGGCCGCGGCGTGAAGCCCCGCGTGAATTTCACCACGTGGGACGACTACGCCATTATGGCCATGGTGGAGAAGGGCTTGGGCATCAGCATTCTGACTGAGATGATCATGCGCCGCTGCCCCTACAACGTGGTGGCCCTGCCTCTGGACAAGCCGGTGTATCGCGACATCGCTCTGGCCTTCCGCGGCAAGGACCGCTCGTCTTTGGCCTTGCAGCGCTTCATCGAGTACCTGCCTCACCGCTAGCAACCCCGCCTGGCAATGGGGCAGGTCATTTGCCAGTCCCTTTGTGCGCAATGAGACAAAGGGACGTAGCATTAGTCTCATTGCGCACAATGGAACGGTATAATGGGGCGCTGTGAACTCTGCCAAGGGACATATCATCGCGCTAGGTACCGTCACCGTATGGGGCGTTACCTTCGTGTCCACTAAAGTACTGTTGGAAAGCTTTGCGCCGGTGGAGATCCTTCTGCTGCGCTTTTTCCTGGGATTCTTGGCGTTATGCTTGATGAGCCCCCATTTGCTGCAGCTTAAAGAACGCAAGCACGAGCTGTATTTTATAGCCGCGGGCGCAACGGGCACTTTCCTGTACTACCTGCTGGAAAACGTGGCGCTTACCTATGCAACCGCGGGCAACATTGGCGTGACGGTGTCTACGGCGCCCCTGTTCACGGCCATTATCGCCACGGTGCTGGGTCGCGAGTGGGCTCTGACGCCCCGTTTTCTCATTGGCTTTGCCATGGCCATTGCGGGCATCGTTCTCATTGGTGGGCAAGATGTGAGCACCGAAGGTGCCGGTTTTGGCGACCTGCTGGCCATTGGCGCCGCCCTTTCCTGGGGCGTGTATTCCAACGTGCTGGTGAGCCTGGATAGGTTGGGCTATGAAACTGTGGCCACCACCAAGCGCATTTTTGCCTGGGGCCTGCTTTTCATTGCCGTGGCGTGTCCTTTTATGGGCGCCGATCCCGCTCATGTTGCAGCCTTGACCAACCCGGTGAACTGGGGAAATCTGCTGTTTTTGGGCTTGGGCGCTTGTGCGTTGTGCTTTGTGACCTGGGGCATGTCTGTGAAGCTGCTGGGTGCTAGTACTGCCAGCGTGTATATCTATCTGTCGCCGGTGATAACGGTGGTTGCCTCGGCTTTGGTGCTGGGGGAAGCCCTGACGCCTCTGATTCTGCTGGGCATCGTGTTGGTGCTGGGCGGACTCATTCTTTCTTCGTGGAAAAAGGCGTAACAACGGGGCCGGGCCGCCTGCCCCGTTGTACAATAGCCCCATTCCCGATAGGAGGCTCGCATGTACCTTAAACGCACCCTTGGAGTCTTGGTGGCTCTGGCCCTTTCCGTCGTTCTTGCTCCCGCTACAGCACTGGCTGGCGAGCACCAGCCCGACCCTCTGGATCACGCGGCGCTGGCAGCGCAGCAGGCGGGGGAAGACGGCCTGGCGCCCCTGGCAGAGGGCGCGTGGCAGCGCAGTGATAGCGGCTACCTGGCCGAAGACGCTGCCACCATCATCCCCGGCGCGCTGGCCAAGGGCATTGACGTCAGCTCCCATCAGGGATGGATCGATTGGGACGCCGTAAAGGCCGACGGCATCACCTTCGCCATCATCCGCTGCGGCTACGGCGGCGACTACAGCGACCAGGACGATGCCTTCTTTGAATACAACGCCTCTGAATGCGAGCGCCTGGGCATCCCTTACGGCATTTACTTGTACTCCTACGCTTACAACACGGACATGGCGCTTTCCGAGGCCGAGCATGTGCTGCGCGTTATTGCGGGCTACCACCCCACGTACCCGGTGTACTACGACCTTGAGTACACCTACGATGACGCCCCGGCGGGCAACGATAGCGGCAATAACGTGAATATGTCCAACGATGAGTTGGCTGAGGTTGCCGCGGTTTTCTGCCAGCACATTGCTGCGGCGGGCTACACGCCGGCCATCTACGCCAGCTTGAACTGGTGGAACAACTTCCTGACTGACAGCGCTTTCGACCAATGGGAGCGTTGGGTGGCGCAGTACCCTTGGCCGGGCGACCTATGCAGCTACCAGGGGGAATACCGCGTGTGGCAGGCGGCTAGCGATGCCACGGTGGCGGGCGTTTCGGGGAATGTGGACATCGATTTCGAGTACTATCCGTACCGTGGCGGCGCGGGGTTCACGCGGGGCGATCTGAACCTCAACGGCCAGGTGAACATTGTGGATGCCCAGCTGGCATGGGAGCTTGCGCGTAATTGGGGCGGCGACGTGTGGTGTGAAGTGCGCGCTCAGGGTGTGGCCTGGACCGACACCACCGTGAAGTTTCTCGTGGACGTGAACGAAGACGGCCAACTGGATGCTTCCGATGCGTTGGCAATCCAGAGCGCGGCCCTGCGAGGCTGGAGATAGGTCGGCAGCCGCAGTGTGACAAAAGCGTCCGGGGCATTTTTGTCGCGTTTTCCGCTGCCTTTGTCGAGCGCGTTCCTTCTACCAGCGCCGATGCCCTATAATGCACAGCGCAATGGCTGAAAGCAGAAACATATTGGCGCGCGTGGGCGGCTTCGTGAAAGCGGAGCCGGTGTTCAGCGTCGCCCTCATTGCGGCCCTGCTGTCCATGATTGCCGTGCCGCCCAGCCTGGAGTACTTCGGCTACATCAAGTGGCGCACCCTGGGGCTTTTGACCATGTTCATGCTGTGCGTGGCGGGCCTACAGAAGGCTGGCGTGCTGGAGCGCATTGCCCAAGGCCTGGTGGAAAGCGTGGCCAAAAGCAAGGGAGGCGGCCTAAAAGCCCTGGTGGCGGTGCTGGTGCTGCTGCCCTACGCGGGTGGCATGTTCATCACCAACGATGTGGCGCTGCTTACGTTTGTGCCCTTCGCCCTCATGGTGCTGCTGGGACATCGCCGCGCCGACCTTGTCCCGCTGGTGCTCACCCTGCAGACCATCGCGGCCAACGCCGGCAGCTACCTGACGCCTTTCGGCAACCCTCACAACCTGTATAGCTACACGCTGTTTAACGTGGGCTTTGGCGAGTTCATCGCCGCCCAGGCACCCTTCACGTTGCTGCTGGGCGTGTATCTGGCGGTGTGCATCGCACTGTTCGTGCGTAACAGCCGAGGCACGCACGATGCCGAAAAACCCCAGGTAGACAGCGCGCCGATGCCGGTCGTGCGTCTGGATGCCGCCCTTTTCGCTGCGCTGTTTGCAGTGTCGGTGCTGTCGGTGCTCAAAGTGGTGCCCGTGCAGGCGGCTTTTGCCGTTGTGGTGCTGGTGGCACTGCTGCGCGACCGCGCCCTGCTTGCCAAGGTGGACTGGCTGCTGCTGGGTACCTTCGTGTGCTTCTTCATTTTCAGCAGCAACCTGGCGGCCATTCCCGCGGTGAGCGATGTGCTTACGAGCGCCATGAGCCAGCATCCCTTCTGGATTACCATGGGCGCCAGCCAGGTGATTTCCAATGTGCCGTCGTGCACGCTGCTGGCGCCTTTCACCACTGATTGGCGCGCCCTGGCTGTTGGCGCCAACCTGGGCGGACTGGGTTCGCCGGTGGGCAGCCTGGCCAGCCTGATCACGCTGGGGTTTTTCCGTCGCTCGGGGCAGGGGAATATAGGCTCTTTCATGAAAGTGTTTCTGGGCTTCAACGTTGCGGCTTTGGCGCTGACTTGCGGCCTTTGGGTGCTGCTGGGGTAGCCTTGCCGGCGAAAAACTCGTCAAACCTGACAAAAATTGCGATTGAGTGCAAAAAACGGGCTTTGTGAGGCTGGATTGAGCGGTTTTTGGATCTCCAGCGAGAGTTACGCGTGCGTTTGCCCAGGTGGTGTCTTTCTGGTTGGAGAAAAAATGCACACAATCGCAATTTTTGTCAGAACTGAGGTGAAAAACGGGTTCAGGCACAAAAAAGGTGGGCGCCGAATGGCGCCCACCTTTTTGCGATGCGATGCGGCCTACAGCCAAGTGATGGTCTCCTCGGCGGGACGGCGCTTGGTGTGCATGCCCGCGGGGCCGCCCTTCTCGGGGTCGGGATGGCCGCACACCAGCACGGCGCGGATGGCCACGGTCTCGGGAATGCCGAACTCCAGATGCAGCTGATTGTCGTTGATGGCGCCCAGCCAGCAGGTGGCCAGGCCCAGGTCGGTGGCCTTCAGGGCCATGTGCACCAGCACGCTGATGGCGTCCTGATCGCCGAAGCTGAAAGTGGTACCGCCCATGCGTTCAGGGTCGTGAACTGCGGCTTCGATGGTATCGAAGCCAATGACGAAAGCCGCCTGCGCGCCATAACGGCACTTGGTGCAGTTGTCCAGCTTGTCCAGATTCTCGGCGCCGGTGACAACGTACACGCGCTGGGGCTGGTTGTTGCAGGCGGTGGGGGCTAGGCGGCCGGCCTCAACCAAAGCGGTCAGCTGCTCGGTGGTGGGTGCCTGGTCGGTGAAGCAGCGGCACGAATAGCGCTGCTCAAGTGCTGCTTGAAGTTCCATGGTTCCTTCTTTCCTGTGATTCTATTGCATGCGTCCATTATGACACGTGACAAAAGCGCCCAGGGCAAAACTGTCACGTTTTGTCGCATTGGCGTACAATAGACAGGTTACTTTGAACACTTACAAGGAGTTGAAATGCTTTTCTCTACCGAAATGGATCAGCTGGCGCTGGCGTGCCCCAAGGCCGCCGCGTTTTGGGCCGAGCACGATATGGCTACCCTGGAAAACGGCAGCTATGACCTGGGCGACGGCGAGTGCGTGAACGTCATGACCTATACCAATGCGCCTCGTGAGCAGAAGGAATACGAAGCCCATAAGGTATATATTGACATCCAATGCGTTATCGCAGGTCAGGAGCTTATGGAGGTGGCTCCTATCCCCGAGCTCACCGTGACGCGCGCCTTTGACGAGGCCGGCGACTACGCCCTGTACAGCAACGAAACCGCCGGCGAGCGGTTCTTGATGGCTCCGGGCCGCTTCGTGCTGGTGCGTCCCGAAGACGCGCACATGCCGGGCATTGCTGTGGGCGAGCCCGAAGCCGTGAAGAAGGCTGTGTTCAAGATCAAGGCGTAACGGGCGCAAAAAGGCGAAACGTGACAGTTTTGCCCCGGGCGCTTTTGTCATGTTTTGCGTTGCAACCATGTGAAAAGTATCTGAAAGGATAGCTCGTGATTGAAGTTAAGGCGTATGCCGGTTTGATTCGCAACCATAAGGAACTCGCCGCTGAGCTAGGTGTTTGCACCGATGGCATGACTCGAGAGCAGCGAGAGATGGCTCTCATGGCGGCCGCATATCAGCAGTGGGGCACCGACATGGGCAACCACATCAACGGCCAGTTCGGCGCCGCCCTCTACGACACCGAGAAGCAGGAGCTGTTCGCCGTGCGCGACATCCTGGGCGCCGAGCTCTTCTTCTACTACCAGACCGCCGACGGCCGCGTGTTGGTGGGCAACGACATCAAAGACCTGTTCGACCAGCCAGGCTTCGAGCGTGCGCTGAACCCCCGCATGGTGCAGTTCTACCTGGCCTTCACCTACCTACCCGGCGAGGAAACCCTCTTCAAAGGCGTGTGGAAGCTGGAGCCGGGCGGCTACCTGACCTATAGCGCGGAACGCGGCCTAGAGCTGGGCAAATACTGGGAGCTCACCTTCGAACCCGACGAGAGCAAGACCCTGGAGCAGTGGGCCGACGAGCTCACGGACGCTATGGAGGCCAGCCTGCGCGATATCTGCGAGCCCGACCAGGAGTGCGACAGCTTCCTGTCCGGCGGCGTGGACTCCAGCTACATCCTGGCCAAGAGCCGCGCTCGTACGGGCTTCTGCGCCGCCTACGCCAACCAGGATGTCAGCGAGGAAGAGGAGGCCCGCGCTACCGCTCAGCTGCTGGGCCGCGGCTTCGAGGGCCTGCGCGTGACTCCCGAGGAATTCCTGGCCAACGTGGATGAGTTCCTGCTAGCCTACGAGCTGCCCACTGCCGACGTGGCGGGCCTTTCGCTGTACTGCGCCGCTAAGCAGATGAAGGAAGGCGGCAAGAGCACCCTGTGCTTTTCCGGCGAAGGCGCCGACGAGTTCTTCGCCGGCTACAGCGTTTACGCGCCCAAGCCTTGGTGGCGCAAGCTGCTGAACCCCGTGTACTACGGCACCACCTACATCATGAACGCCCGCGAGCAGGCGCGCTTCGCCAAGGAGTATTTCCCCAGCTGCACAACGGCTAACTTCATTGCCATCCGCGCCGCCAAGGGCTACGCCTACGACGAGCTGGGCCGCAAGCTGTACACCGACCTGCGCACCTACTTTGAGGGCAGCATCTTGTACAACTCCACCAAGATTTCCCGCGGAACGGGCTTGGACATCCGCATGCCCTACTGTGACCTGCGCATTTTCGACATCGCCCGCCGCATGCCCAGCCGCTTCAAGGCCGTGAGCACTGCCGTGGACGGCAACAAGATTGCTCTGCGCGCCGCCGCTCGTCGCGTGCTGCCCCAGGAAGTTGCCTACCGCAAGAAGCTGGGATTTCCGGTGCCCGTGCGCCAATGGCTGGCCGAGCCCGCGTTCATCAGTGAGATCGAGCGCGCCCTGACCAGCGACGCCGCCAAGCAGCTGCTGAACGAGGAGGAAATGGCCGACCTGCTGGCCGCCTTCAAGGGTCAGACGCCGGCTCATCATGCGCGCTGGTACCGTCGCCATCAGCCCCTTTTGTGGCGCTACGTGTGGACCTGCTACACGCTGGTTCGCTGGTACGAGCTGTTCTTGCAGTAGCTGTCACTGGGGACAGGCACTCCTGCCAGATGGAGTGCCGTCTGCGCCCCATTTACGGTGTTTTTTCTTGCCCCGGGCTCCCCTATGACAAAAGCGCCCGGGGCAATTCTGTCACGTTCGGCGCCGTCCTCCCCGCAGCCACACAGCAGGGCGCACTTTCCCACCCGCAAAATGTGACAAAAATGCCCCGGGCGCTTTTGTCATGCTCGTGCCGTGGCGGCGCGAGGGTAACGCGTGCGGAGGCGCAGGGGAAAGGGCGGGCCAGCTGGGATATAATGGCGACATGACAACATCGCAGGAAAAGACGGACGCGCTGGCTCGACAGGCCATTGACCTGGCGAAAGCTCTCATTTTGTCTGACAACCACTTCCTTTCTGCGGCGGTGGGGCGTCTGGAAATGACCCCCGTATACGCCGCTGAACAAGGGGAATGCGGCTGTAGCGGGCACTCCACCCGGCAGGAGTGCCTGTCCCCGGTGTCAGCTTTGGGGGAGGCGACGCTGGCGGTAGACGGCGAACGCCTCTACTACGACGCCCGTGGCATCCTGCGGGCCTTCGCCAGCAGCAAAGAGGCCCCTAAGCACGACCTGCTCCACGCGGTGATGCACTGTGTGTTCCTGCACCCCTACGTGGGCGCCACCATCAACCAGCCCCTGTGGGACCTGGCCTGCGACATGGCGTCCGAGCGCGCCGTTATGGAGTGCTGCGGCCTGCGGCCCGGCGAGCGCGGTCTGCGCATCCAGGCGGTATTGCACCAGGTAGAAAGCGCGTTGAGTTGCCGTCCCACTGCCGAGAAGATTTACCATCGACTGTGCGAGGGCCGCTGGGAGCAGGAGGTGCCCCGCTGGAGCCGCCTGTTTTTCGCCGACTGCCACGACCCCTGGTACCTGACCCAGGCGGAAGAGGAAGACGGCCGCTCGGACTCCGACGCCAACGGCAACGGCCAGCAGGGAGGCGGCGGTGCGCAGCCCTCCGGCGTGGCGGCGGAAGGCGCCGTCACCGATATCCAGGAGCACGACCAGCGCAGCCAGGGCGACGTGGCGGGCGACGCCGCGGCCATCTACGGAATCAACGCCCGGGGCACCTCCTTCCGCACCATCCGTTCGCTGGCAGCGGCATCGAAGGGCTCTGACCTGCGCAAACAGCAGCAAGAATGGCGCACAGTGGCCACCAGTTTGGCGGTGAACCTGCAAACTTTCGCCCGCAAGAAGGGTCAAGATCTCAGCGGCCTCATCGACGACCTGAACCAGGCTGCCCACCAGCCTGTGGACTTCCGCGCCTTCCTGCGGCAGTTCGCCACCCCCGGCGAGGTCATGCGCCTCTCCGACGACGAATTCGACTACATCTTCTACACCTACGGCTTGCAGCTGTACGGCAATGTGCCGCTGGTGGAGCCGCTGGAATACCGCGAAGAGAAGCGCATTCGCGAGTTTGTGCTGGTCATTGACACGTCCGGCAGCGTGCAGGGCGAAACCGTGCGCAGCTTCGTCACCGCCACCTTCGACATTCTGAAGACCACCGAGAGCTTCCATCGCAAGGTGCAGGTGCACGTTATTCAGGCCGATGCGCAGGTGCAAAGCGACGACGTGATCACCAGCGCCGACGAGCTGGAGCGCTGGAGCGCCACCTGCAAGATTCGCGGCGGGGGAGGCACCGACTTCCGGCCGGCCTTCGACTACGTGAACGGCCTGGTGGAAGACGGCGTTTTCGAAGACCTGGGCGGCCTGGTGTACTTCACCGACGGCTGGGGCCAGTACCCGGCGGTCATGCCCAGCTACCGCACTGCGTTTGTGTTTTACGACGAAGATTACCGCCCCGAGAACGTGCCCAGCTGGGCCGCGCAGGTGGTGCTTGACGCCGACGCCATAGACAACCTGGAGAAGGAAAGGAACCTCCATGAACATACAGGAAGCAACTGAGCAAATTCGCGGCGCCATCAGCGCTTATCTGGCCAAGGACGACCACGGTCTGCCCTGCATTCCCTTCCATATGCAGCGCCCTATCGTGATGTTCGGCCCTCCGGGCGTGGGCAAAACCGCCGTGGTGGCGCAGATCGCCCGCGAGGTGGGCATCAACTTCGTCAGCTACTCCATCACGCACCACACGCGCCAAAGCGCCCTGGGCCTGCCCTTCATCACCGATGAGAAATTCGCCGGCCGCGACTACCGTGTGAGCGACTACACCATGAGCGAGATCATCGCCAGCGTGTACCGCGCCATGGAGAAAAGCGGCGTTGAACAGGGCATTCTGTTCCTGGATGAGATCAACTGCGTGTCGGAAACCCTGGCTCCCGCCATGCTGCAGTTCCTGCAGTACAAGACCTTCGGCATGCACGAGCTGCCCGAGGGCTGGATTATTGTGACTGCGGGCAACCCGCCGGAATACAACCGCGCCGCCCGCGAGTTCGACCCCGCCATGATGGACCGCCTGAAGCGCATCGATATTGAGCCTGACCTGGAGGTTTGGCAGGAATACGCCGCCAGCCACGGGGTGCATCCGGCGGTGACCACTTTCCTGGAAAGCAAGCCTGGCAGCTTCTACAAGGTGCAGGCTGCGGCCAAGGGCATGAGCCTGGTGACCGCCCGCGGTTGGGAAGACCTGAGCCGCATGCTGCAAGCCTACGAGCGCGTGGGACTGGTGGCCAATGAGACTCTGGTGCGCCAGTACCTGCAGGACGCCCAGACCGCTGTGGAGTTTGCGGCCTACTATGAGCTGTTCCGCAAGTACCAGGACGACTACAAGGTGTCCGACATTCTGGACGGAGCTGATGCCTCCGTGCCTGTCGCCCGCGTGAAGGCCGCTCGCTTTGATGAGCGCCTGGCCCTGGTGGGCATTCTGGCCGACGCCCTGCAGCGCCGCCTGCACGACGTCATGGAGTTGGAGCAGAGCCTGCTGCTGGTGCGCGGCGACCTGCTGGGAGCCAAGGACCGCCTGAGCACGTGCAGCCCTGCGGAAGGCGCCCAGCTGCTGCTGGATGCCGCCGAGTCCGCAAAAGCCGCTGGTGACCTGGGGAATCGTGCTGCTGGCTCCGTTGGCGCCGACGCCGCTGCAGCCGCTGCAGCCGCTGCCGACCCCGCCGTGGTGCGCGCCGAGCGCGTGCGCTGCCTGGAATCCCTGGCTAGCGCCGTTGCCTCCGTGCCCGCCGCCGCTGCCACCTGCTTCGATGCCGCCAAGGCCGCCTACAACGCCCGGGTGAAGCAGCAGCGCGCCATGGCCGCTGCCGGCACCACCAGCACCGATGCCGCCTTTCAGTTCCTGGACGGCGCCCTGGGCGAAAGCTCCCAGGAGTCGCTGGTGCTCACTACCAAGCTGAGCCTTGACCCCCTGACCGTGCGTTTCGTGGGCCAGTACGGCAGCGCAGAATACATGAAGCACAACAAGAGCCTGCTGCTCACCGACCGCGGCCTGGATCTGCTGGCGCAGATTGAGTCGCTGGACATGTAGGCGCGGGCCATGACGGAAGATTTCCAAATAGAGGGCGGCCTGCTGGTGAAGTATCGCGGCCCGGGTGGATGCGTTGTCATCCCCAGCGACGTGACCTCCATCAGGGGAAACGCCTTCAGCGAATGCGCGCCCATCACCAGCGTGACCTTTCCCGCCGGCCTGCGCTGGGTGGGGGAGTTCGCCTTCAACAACTGCGACGCCCTACAGGAAGTACACGCGCCCAGCCTGGCCGACTGGCTAGCCATTGACTTCCAGGGCTTCCGCGCCAACCCCCTGAGCAACGGCGCGCGGCTGTTCGTGGATGGGGAAGAGGTGGTGCGCCTGCGCGTGCCCGACGGCATCTGCGACCTGGGGCAACGCGCTTTCGAGGGCTGCGCCACCCTGCAGAGTGTGACCCTTCCCGCCGGCCTGCGCACCATTGGGAAGCTTGCTTTTGGCGGCTGCCCGGCTCTGCGCCAGGTGACCTTTCCCGTCGGCCTGGAAGAAATTGGCTACAGCGCCTTCCGCGGCTGCTCGCTGCTGGCCGCGGTGGAATTCCCGGCTGGTCTGCGCCGCATCTGCGCGTGGGCCTTCGCCAAGTGCACCAGCCTGATTACCGTGGAGTTGCCCGATGGCCTGCAGGCGGTGGAGCGCGATGCCTTTTACGGCTGCTCCAGCGTGGGTTTCGTGCGGCTGCCCGATAGCCTGACCGCCCTGCCCGACGACGTGTTCTACGGCTGCAGCGCCCTGAGCTCGCTGCGCATCCCCGCCAGCGTGGCGGTGTTCGGCGCCCAGGTGTTCGCTCGCTGCGGCGCGGTGCGCCAGCTGTGGCTGGAGGGTGGGGAAGTGCCCACGGGCTTCCAGCCGCCGGCTGGCTTGCAGGTATTAGTGGCTCATGACCTGCGGTTTTGCGACTGTTGGCGCACTGAGCTGCAGCAGCCCTTGGCGGCGGGATTCGTGAAGCTGGCGGCCGAAGGTGGCCCGGCGCTGACCCCCGACTGCGCTGCCTACGTGATGGAGCGCGTTCCCCAGCTGCTGCAGGCGCTGGACTTCGGCAACGCTAGCGTGAAGTGGTTCCTGGATCAGGGGCTCATTCCTGCGGCCGATCGCGCCGCTTTGGCCTCTCAGGCTAGCGCCGCCGGTCAGATGGAGGCTGCCGCCCTGCTTCTGGACGCCGCCTCTTCCGCCCCCGCTGCTTTCGACCCCTTCGATCTGGAGCTCTAGCGGCAAAATTTGCCGTCTGCACGCGCGGGCGGCCTCAGTTCGGAGATTTTCGGAAAAGCTGCCAAAACCTCGGAAAAAATGGCGCTTGATTTGAAGATTCAGGTTCAAAAATCTCCCAAAAAGGCCGTTTTTTGGCGCCAAAAAGGGGCTCGTGGCAATGACACAAACAGCTCAGGGCAAAGTGTGTCATAATGTACTGCAACTATGCATTATCCTGTATGAGTATTAGAAAGGGTCGCTGCTCAAATGGCCGAAGAGTCACATAAGACGCAATCCGCTCCCTCAGCGCTATCTGCCCACGCTCTGGCTAAGGCGCTGCCTCTCATCATCATCGACGTCATCGCCGTATACGCCGCCTACATCCTGGCCGGCTGGGGCACTCAGGTATTCGACGACATCCTGGGCGTGCCCAACCTGCCTGTTTACATCGCCCTGCAAGCCGCCATCATCGTGATCGTGTTCGCCATCGGGCACCTGTACAACGCCCTGTGGGAATACGCCAGCACGGAAGAGATGGTGCGCATCGTCATCGTAGCGGTCATCGCCAGCATCGTGGCCGACGTGGCCGTGGCGCTGCTGTTCCAACATCGCATGCCCTACCGCGTGTACCTGTGCGCGGTGTTCATCCTCATCATCCTGGTGGGCGCCAGCCGCTTCGCCATCCGCGTGTACTCCAGCCGCAAGGGCCTGACGCTTCTGGGCATCAACGAGCAAAGCGGTTTGCCTCGCAGCCTCATCGTTGGCGCAGGTCAGACCGGCGCGCTCACTGTGAGCCGCATGCTCAGCTACAACCCCGACATGCTGGGCGTGCCCATCTGCCTGGTTGACGACGACCCCGCCAAGCTGGGCACCCGCGTGCACGGCGTGAAGGTCATGGGCACCGCCGACGACATCCCCGGCCTGTGCGAAGGCTGGAACATCGAGCAAATTGTCATGGCCGCGCCCAGCGCCACCAAAGAGCAGCGCGACCGCCTGTACAACATCTGCATGTCCACCGGCCTGAAGACCCTCACCCTGCCCAACGTGCGCGACATCCCCGTGGACGCCTTGGGGAAGGTGGCCCTGCGCGAGGTGGAGATCAGCGACCTGCTGGCCCGCGAGGAGGTGGCCCTTGACCTGAGCATCATGGGCTACGTCACCGGCAAGCGCGTGCTGGTGACGGGCGGCGGCGGAAGCATCGGCTCCGAGCTGGTGCGCCAGCTGCTGCCGGCAAAGCCCGCCCAGATCGTGCTGTTCGACATCTACGAGAACACCACCTACGAGCTGTACCACGAGATCCACGACAAGGCCGCGGCCGACGGCATCGACATCCGCGCGGAAATCGGCTCCATCACGCATCTGCCCGCGCTGCAGAAGACCTTCGACACCTACCACCCCCAGGTGGTCTTCCACGCGGCGGCCCACAAGCACGTGCCCCTGATGGAGAACAACGCCCGCGAGGCCATCGAGAACAACGTCTTCGGCACCTTGAACCTGGTGCGCATGGCCCACGAGCGCGGCTGCAGCCACTTCGTGCAGATTTCCACCGACAAGGCCGTGAACCCCGCCAACGTCATGGGCGCCACCAAGCGCATGGACGAGATGATCGTGCAGTACTACGCCGCCAACAGTGACACCATCTTCACGGCGGTGCGCTTCGGCAACGTGCTGGGCAGCCACGGCAGCGTGATTCCCCTGTTCAAGCGCCAGATGAAGGAGGGCGGCCCCATCACGCTGACCCACCGCGACATCACCCGCTACTTCATGACCATCCCCGAGGCAAGCCGCCTGGTCATCACCGCGGGCGCCCTGGCCAAGGGCGGCGAGATCTTCGTGCTGAACATGGGCGAGCCCGTGAAAATCTACGACCTGGCCGTGAACCTGATCACCCTTTCGGGCCTGAAGGTGGGCCGCGACATTGAGATCAAGGAAGTGGGCCTGCGTCCCGGCGAGAAGATGTACGAGGAGCTGCTCATGGACGACGAGGAGCTCATCAGCACCGAGAACTCCGAGATTCGCATTTCCACCGCCGAGGCCGACAAGATGGAAGAGATCCAGGGCAAGCTGGAGAAGCTCACCGCCTGTCTTGATCTGCCCAACGACGACATCAAGCGCGTGCTGGCCGAGGTCGTGCCCACGTATCACCCCCGTTTCGAGTAGCCTCCCCGGTTGGGGAAGGCTAGCAAGGGTGGTAGGCTCTCTGATCGCTGCTTTTCTGCTTGCCTTTGTGCTTCAAATGCTGCTGCGCCCCTTTCGCGTATATGCTTCTGACCAGCCTATTCTGCATATTCCGGCAGGTATTTCTTGTAAATCTCGTTCAAGTCGTAGTAGTCGGCTAGCTCTTCAATCATGTCGTTGCCCTTGTAGAACTCGTCGCTGGGGCTCACATTGCCCATGACTAGCACATCCTTGGGCGCCTTCTCTAGGATATCCTTCAGGCGAATCTTGTCGCCAAAGTGGTAGCCCTTGCATCCCGTGGCGAAAATCTCCTAGGTCTGCAGCACGGCGTTGTTGCCGCAGTTATGATAGAAAGTCAGGAAGTTCTCGTCCTGGCATTCATCCACAATCTGCTTTACGTAATCGCAGCTGAACTCCTCCACCAGGGCGGGGGACAGGATGCCGGCCAGCGGTTCGGCAATCATGATGCCGTGGCAGCCCAGGGCCTTGAAGGCCTTCACGTACTCGGTGATGAACTGGGTGGCTTTCTCAAGCACGGTGTGCATTATATCGGGTTCTTCGTAGCACAGCACCATGGCCTCAGTGATGTCAACCAGGCGGCCTGCCAGGGAAAACGGGCCAATGCACTCGGCGAATACGGGGCGGTCTTTAATCAGCTTCAGGGCCATTTCAATGCCCTTGAGGTAGGAGCCGGTGCGACCTGCGCCCACTTCGGGCACCTGCAGCGCGTCGGCGTCTTCTTCGCTGTTCACGATGGAACCGCTGATGGTAGGCACCTCTTCCTCGTGGTACACGCAATGGGCGCCAAAGGCCTCGGCCTCGGCGGAAAGGTCCATGTAACCCATGGCGATGCGCATGTTGTACTTTTCGGCCATCATTTTGATGCCCAGGGCCTGGCTGATGGGGTCCTTGGCCAGCAGTTCAACGGTGCCGCCCAGCACGTATGAGGCGGGGAAGGTAGCAATGGGCTGCGGCACCTTGCGGCGAGCGGCGATGGTAGCGCTGATCCAGGCGTTCATGGTGGAATATTCGTTATAAGACCGCATGATCTCTCCTTTGGTCTGAAGCGGTACGATATGCTGCTTTCACTCTACCTGGAGGCTGTCGAGCTGAGGCGGAGGCTTTGCACACGCTTTCCCCCGTGGCTGTGTGCAAAAACGAGACAAAAGCGCCCGGGCATTTTTTTGCCATGTTTTCTGCCTCCGCCGTGGCGTTTGCCGCTCCAGCCTGGCAAAGTGCCTGGCCCCGTTGTCAGGATGGGGTTTCCGTAACAATTGGCGAACGAAATGGTGGCGGAAGGGAAACCTCGTGTATAGTGGGGTCATACGGTAGACCGCATGCTTCGTTGAAAGGAGTCCACTATGGCCGTACAGGATGAAATTTTGAAGGCAGCCCAGGGCGCATTTGGCGCTGTAAAGAATGTCGCAGCTAATGTGGCTGACAAGGTGGAAAACGTTGCAGAATCAGTAACGGGCAAAGACCTGGATAATGATGGCGCCGTTGGTTCCGAGGCATCTGAGAAACTGGTATCTGATGTGAAGTCTGCTACTGCTACTGCTGTGGAATTGGGCAAGGAAGCTGCTGGCTTTGTTTCAGAAAAAGCCCAGGTGGTAGCAGGTGTAGCCGCCGAAAAAGGCAAGGAAGCCGCTGGTTTTGTGGCAGAGAAGGCTCCTGTTGTGGCCGCCGCCGCTGTTGACGCTGGCAAGGGCTTGGCCGACAAGGCTGGTTCCGCCATTCAGGGCGTGTTCAAGAAGAACGAGGTCATTGAGGCAGAGAACGTGGAAGAGCTGCCGCTGGTAGACCCCGTGGCCGATGCTGCAGCCGCTGCAGTTGCCGCCGCCGACGAGGCCGCCGCCGCTGCCGACGAGGCTGCTGAGGCTGCTGTTGAATCGGTGGAAGAGGCCGTGGAGGCCATTGCTTCTGCAGCCAAAGAAGAGGAGTAGCGCGCCCGAGCGCATTTTCCGCTTCTACTATCCATAGCTAACTCGAAAGGGGCGTGTCCATTGGGCACGCCCTTTTTGCGGGTTACGGCCTTTGCAGCTTTTAGTCCCGTTGCGAGCTGCTCTCGTTCAGTAAATCCGACAGATGAAACAGCGTGGTCAGATTGATGCGCACCTTAGGGTCATCAAAATCAATGTCCTCGGTTTCGCTCAATGCTGAAATACGGTTCAAAACGGTGTTGCGGTGCACGCCTAACGCCTCTGCCGTCATGGAAACGCTGCATTCGTGTTTTAGGTAAGACCGCAGCATTTCGGTATCGGTGGGAAACTTTAAGCGATCTTTGTCCAGGTGGGCGAGGGGGCTCGAATTCAGACAAAAACGCAGGAATGTACGATCGCGCTCTTCACTGAAAAGCAAGTAGTCAAAAAGGCTGTTCTCAAATCGGAAGAAGGGATCATCGCGGTCGAGTCTGTCGTGAGCCAGATAGGGCCTGTTTTTGCCGTAGCGAAATGCGATCTGGGTCTGCTTTACGCCCCAGTGAATATCTTGCAACTTTTTGAAAGTTCCAGAGACGGCAATGTTCACATATGCCAGGTCCAGGGAATTGAGCAGCGCCTGCTCAATGGTGTGCCAAGTTCCATCGTTGTTGCTGCGCGCGCAAGCAATCAGGTAAACGCAATCTTCCTGGGGCACGGTATAGCAGCTGGGAATATTCGCGGAAATCAAGTGCGCCACATATTCCAGATTCTCGCCGCCATCGCTGGTACCGCGGATTGCGTAAAGACGGGTGATCTCTTGATCCGATATACCCAAGCTGCGCATTTGCTGCACAATGACGCGATTAGGCACGTGCTTTCCTCCTACAAGGTCAGAAAGAAACTGGGCCCCAGGTGAATAATTGGCGTTTTCGGAGTTGCTTGCTCGGCGGATATGGGCGTTGATATGGGACACCAAAATGTCGAAGGTGTCCATCAGCCCCTGCGAATAGGGAACATTGTTGCAGGTCATGACCATCTGAAGGAAGTACGCACCGTTGACGGTGAACACGTGATTTAAAATGGGGTATTTAGTGTATCTGGCCGGTGTGTAGCGCGTCTTTGTTTGAGACGTCCATTGCGCGAGCAAGTTGTTTTTTCGGAAGGTGTCGATGGCACGCTCGCCATGGAAGCCATTGTGAATAAGCTCCAGCGTCTTCTCGTCGTCGGTTTGCAGGTTGGGCGTGTAGGCAATGAGGCGATAGGCGGAATCGGTCATGGTGATAAGATTGCCCAAAATGCCTTCCGAAAGGTACAGCATCACTTGATAGCTGCAGTGGTTTGCCGATACTAAGTCAAGGTTGTGCTCCCACTCGTTGATTCTTCGAATACGTTTTTGTAGCTTTGCCACGAAGCTTTCGGGGGAGAGGTCCGTTTGCGCGACAATCATGTTGTCGCGCGTGGTTTCAAGGTGGGCGCTTTCTGCATTTTCGCAGATGAGAAGGGCGGCAATGGAAGGGTCGAGTTTGCTGAGCGCCTCCATGCTGCCACTGGCGATTACCGCATGGGGCTCCAAAATGTCGCCCCATTCGTCTTCGCGCTGAGGTAAAAGCGCCACCCACTTCACCGATTTCGTGGTGAATCGGTGGTTTTCTACAGCGCTGGAAAGAGACGCGATCCAATCGAGCAGCATGCCTGCGGTGGCCATGAAAACCTCCTTGATCCGCTGGCTTTTGCGGGACGAAAGCCCCTTTGGGTATATGCCTTCTGTCTGATTAAAAATAGGCAACATGCACATATTAACAAAAATAATTAAGCACAACGCCTATTAAACCGTAGATTTATCCCGATTTAAACTTTCACCAACAGAGGTTTTGAAGTGCAAGGAGGAGAAGGCCATGCGCAACGAAATAGCCGATGCCGAGGCACAGGCAGCAGCGCTGCTTGACCAGCTGCAGACGGCCCGCGCATTCCCCGAGATTGAGCGCCTCTTGCGCGCGTATGTGCAGGCGCGCTTCTTCCTTGAAGAGGAAGACTTGGCCCTTGAGACCTTCAACGCCCTGGGCCACATGAGCATCGCACGAACCACCGGCATGGATCCGGCTTCGGTGCTCACCGCCGACCTGAGCGTGCGTTGCGACAGCTCGTCTTCGGTGCTCACCAAGAAAATTCTGCTGATCATAGCCCTCAATCGCGCGCTCAACCTGGAGATTTCCCCTGAAGAGGCGGTGGGAATTACCACGCTTCCCGCGCTCATTGAGCGCACCGCCCGTGTTTTGCTGGCCCCGCCGTGCTAGACGCGCAACCGCAGGTACAACGGGCTGTCGCCCGATAAACCATAGAAAAATGGAGAGGAGACAAAAATGGAATTCAACATCAAGAAAGGAAAGGACGTCAAACTCAACGTGCGCCCGGTGACGGTGTGCGTGTACCACGAGTACGTGTTTGAGGGCCCTTGTCGCTTTGGCACCGGCGATCAGCTGACCAAAGAGTTCGACATCATGAACGCTCACGAGCTGCATAACAAGTTCGTGGAAAACGCTAAGGCAAACCTTGGCAATCTGGACTACGTAAACCTGATGGACCCCATCTTCATCATGCGCGATGAGACCTTCCCGGTTTCCGATGCCGACCTGAAGACCATGGCCGAAGACGTGGAGGAAGTTGACCTGTACCTCATGAACATCTTCCCCTTTGGCGTGGACTTTCTGCTGGAGTTCCAGAAGCGCTACAATAAGCCCATGGCCCTGCTGCACTTTGGCAGCAACGACGCCATCTTCGTGTCTGCGCTGACTTCCCGCGGCTATGAGGCCTACTGCTGGTTCAACTACGCTCAGGCTCCCGCCACTCTGAAGGTGCTGCGCGCACGCAAGGTTTTGCAGCACACTCGCATTCTGGCAGTGCCCCGCGCCAACTCCAACATCTCTATCAGCGCCCCTGACTCCTTCTACGATCACAACGCCGTGACCAAGCGCCTGGGCGTGGAATTCTGCTACTACAACATGCACGAGTTCCTGGATCAGACCCAGATGGTGGACCCGTCTTCCAACCCCACGCTGCCTGGCCGCAAGATGGACAACATCAACGAGGAAGATGCCAAGG
This sequence comes from Eggerthellales bacterium, assembly GCA_029219345.1. Classification (GTDB taxonomy): domain Bacteria; phylum Actinomycetota; class Coriobacteriia; order Coriobacteriales; family Eggerthellaceae; genus CAKUOV01. Next base: position 5,821 of record JAQXTF010000012.1, on the reverse strand, counting down.
AAATCACCGCCATTGCTCAGAAGCTCATGGCGGGCGCCGAGAGCGTTGACATTGACGAAAAATTCGTGTTCAACTCCGTAAAGGCAAACTACCTGGCCAAGAAGCTCATGGCCAAGCTGGACTGCAACGCTTTCACCGCTCCGTGCCCCGATATGTGCGCAACGCGCCGCCTGAACGAAGAGCAGCTTACCCTGTGCCTGAACCACTCCCTGAACAACGAGTGCGGCATCTGCTCTGCCTGCGAATATGATATTTCTGCTCTGGTATCTATGATTTTGCTGTCCAACCTGTCTTTCAGCGCTCCCTACATGGGCAATACTTCTTTGGCCAAGATGAGCGCTTCCGACCCTGTGGTTACTTCTCCGTTGTTGAAGAAGGACAAGGACGGCTTTGAGAACGTTTCCAAGAATCTGAGCGAAGTGGGCAGCATCGGTTACACCTTCCACGCAACTCCCAATCGCAAGCTTAAGGGCTTTGACGCAGAAGAATCCGTTTATGCTCTGCGTCCCTTCGCCATGGGCGGTCGCTGGGGCGCCACTATCCGCTACGACTTCAACCAGGATATCGGCCAGACTATCACCATGTGCCGCTTCGACCCCACCTGCTCCAAGATTTTCGTTGCTCGTGGCGAGATTGTCGCTGGTGCAGGCTACACCATCGATAACTGCACCGAAGGCGTGTATTACAAGCTTTCCGACGGTAAGAAGTTCTTCGACGGCTCTCTTCAGGTTGGCAATCATATTCCGTTGGTTTACGGCGATGTGTACGACCTGGTCGTTGACTTCGGAAAACTGATGGGCCTCGAGGTTATCGAGTGCGCATAGCGCAACTGCCTGCCTGTTTGGAAATTAAAGGCCCCGGCCGCACCCTCCGCGGCTGGGACGACACAAAAGAAAGGAGATCACTCATGATCGAACAAGCAAAAGACATCAAGCTCAACGTACTGCCTCTGGAACTGTTCTGCGAGCATCTGTACTACTATGAGGGTCCTTGCCGTTTTGGCGGCGGCGAGACTCTTGAGCCCGGCTACGACAAGGTTGCTTTTGCAAAGCGCTGCAAGAGCTTTGTGGAAGACATCAAGTCTCATGTGCCCGAAGGTGTTAACGTGATGGACCCTGTGCTGTTCCATCGTACCGACGACTGGGATGAACCTGAAGAGCAGTGGCGTGCCATGGAGGAAGCTGTTGCTAAGGCTGACGTTGTGGTTCCCATGGCGGGTTCTGGCGTGCAGGATCTGGGCCTGAAGTTTGCCCTGCGTTTTAAGAAGACCATGTGCTATTGCCCTGCATCTGGCGCGTTCAACGTGCCTGACGTACCCGCTGCCATCACCGCTCGCCATCTGGATATGAAGTGCTTCTCCGAGTATCGCTGGGAAGACTTCACCCTGCGCTTGACCGCTCTGCGCGCTCAGAAGGTGCTGGCTCGTACCAAGTACCTGTGCGTCACCCGCTTCGATGGCAGCACCGGCGTTAGCCGCCCTGACTCCTTCACCAGCCTGGATGATATTACCCGCCGCTTTGGCACCACTTTCCACTTCGTGAACCTGCACGAGTTCATTGACTGCATGAAGGAAGCAACCCCTGAGGGCAACTACACCACCCCCGGCCGCAAGACTCCCAACGTTACCGCCGAAGATTTGAAGAAGGCCGAGGAGCTGTGCGACGAGCTGATTGGCGGCGCCGAGGAAGTGCGCATCCAGCGTGAGCTCATGATGCCTTCCGTCATTGCCTACGTGCTGACCCGCAAGCTCATGGACCGCTTCGATTGCAATGCCTTCTCCATGCCTTGCCCCGATGCTTGCTCCACTCGCCGCATCAACCAGGAAAAGTTTACCATGTGCCTTACCCATGCTCTGAACGCTGAGGGCGGCACTCCTTCTGCTTGTGAGTACGACCTGCCCGCAGCTCTGTCTGAGCAGGCTCTGATTGCCGTTTCCGGCAAGAGCCCCTACATGGGCAACACTTGCCCCATTCCCCTGGTAAACGGCGAATTCAAGCAGGTTTTCGGCGCTACCAAGGAATCTTTGGCCAAGCTGGCGGAAGACCCCGAGCTGCGTGAGCATCTGTGGATGACTCAGCACTCCGTAGCTCATCGCTGCCTGCCCGATTCCGAGTCTCATGCCCCTTACGGCCTGGCACCCTTCACCTATGATCAGAAGTTCGGCGCCACCATGCGCTACGACTTCTCCCGCGACCTGGGTCAGACCATCACCATGTGCAAGTTCTCTCCCGATGGCGCCAAGATGTTCATTGGCAAGGGCACCATTGTTGGTTCCAGCGGCCAGGACCGCGACAACTGCACGCAGTTGGTGTTCTACAAGCTGAACGACTCCCTGGCTGCACATCGCGCTCAGTGTGAGGTTGGCATTCACATCGCGCTGGTTTACGGCGACTACACCAAGGAACTGGTTGCTCTGTGCGAGACCCTGGGTGTTGAGCCTCTGGTTGTGGACTAAGCAGTTTAGTTCGAGGTTGATTTCGGCCGGTCTCTTCGCCTGATGGCGGAGGGGCCGGCTGCCTAGGTTGTTGCCAAAGTTCAGAGAGAATGAGGGGCTTCGTTATGTCGAAAGAGAGCATATTGGCAAAGCAGCGCGCCGCCCAGGCGCAGATTGATGCCATTTTGAATGACAGGGCGCTGACGTTTGAGGCGTTTCGCGAGCATTTGCGCACTTTCGTCTTGCTCAAGTACGCGCTGGAGCCGTCCGATTTTGAGCAGACTGACAACTTGAGCGAGCTGGCGCAGATCAGCCTTGCCCGCGCCATCAAGATATCCAAGGATTTGGTGGCCGATTACGAGGCGGGGGAGAACTGCGAGGGCGCTACCAGCAGCGATGTGAAGCGCACGCTGCTTTTGGTGAAGATTCAGAAGTCCCTCTCGATTTCGCTGACGCTACAAGAGCTTATGGAGATTGAAACCCTGGATGATGTTGCCCGGCTGGTATGGCCCCATTTGAGCCGCTGTACTATTGCCCAGCAGCAGGACACCATCATCGAGGATTTTTTGACCATTGGCGACCCACTTTCCCAGTATGAGTACCTTATTGAATTTGCCGCGGCCCTTCCGGCGCTGGATGAAACGCTGAAAACCGACGATCACCTGGTGAAAGACTGTCAGTCTCAGGCGTGGCTGGTGCTGGATAACCGCGACGGCGCTCTTTCGCTGCAGGCTGATTCTGATACGCTGATTGTGCGTGGCGTGCTGGAGCTTTTGATTGAGCTGCTGGATGGGCGTCCCTTGGCCGCTGTTGCCGATGCGGTTATTGATTTTCCCGAGAAAGCCCAGATCATGACCACGTTTAGCGCATCTCGTAGGCAGGGCGTGGCTTCCATGGTCAAGCAGATTCAGGGCTTCGCGCGCCAGGAATGCGGCAGGGGGGAGTGATTGCGATGACCGAACTTGCAATGAGCGAGCAGAGCGATTTGTGGCGGGCGGCTCGTGCCCAATTTCCCATTTTGGATCAGCGGGTTTGCGGCAGGCCGCTGGTGTATCTGGACAACGCGGCCACAACGCAGATGCCGTTGTGCGTGTTGGACGCCGTCAAGGAGCATTACCTGACGGCAAATGCCAACGTACATCGCGCTACCCACGAGCTGTCCGGCCGCTCTACCTGTGCTTTTGAGGCGGCCCGGCAACGTGTGGCGCGGTTTATTGGGGCGCGTTTTCCCGAGGAGGTTATTTTCACGCGGGGCACCACCGACTCTCTGAACATGTTGGCGCAGGCTTTCGCGGCTCAGCGGGGCGCTGGTTTTTCGGCGTTGGTGAGCATGCTGGAGCACCACTCCAACTTCGTGCCCTGGCAGCAGGCGGCCTTGCGCGCTGGTGGTTCTTTCGGGGTTGCTCCCCTGGATGAGCGAGGAGACGTTGACCTTGAGGCGCTGGAGCGCCTGCTTCAGGAAAAGCCGGCGGGCATTGTGTCTGTTGCGCACGTTTCCAATGTGCTGGGAACGGTGAGCCCCCTTGAACGCATTGTTGAGCTTGCCCATGGACATGGCTGGTTGGTTTCGGTGGATGCGGCGCAGAGCATTCGCCATGAGCGCATTGACGTGGCTGCGCTGGACTGCGATTTCCTGAGCTTTTCGGGGCATAAGGCTTTGGGGCCCACGGGCATTGGCGTGCTGTACGGCAAGCGCGAGTTGCTGCAGGAGCTGCCCCCGGTGGCTTTTGGCGGTGAGATGGTGGATATGGTGCGTGTTGCCGGTACCACTTTTGAGGACGTGCCCCTGCGCTTTGAGGCGGGCACGCCTAACTATGTGGGTGCTATTGGCCTTGCGGCGGCCCTTGATTATCTGGAGTCTTTGGGCGGGGAGGCTGTGCGAGAACGCGAGCATGAGCTGGTGAAATATGCTGAGCAGCGCCTGGAGGGCGTTGCGGATGTGCAGATTTTGGGGTCTCCCTTGCGCCGCGCCGGAGTGGTTTCGTTCGCGGTTGAGGACGTGCATCCCTTCGATATTGCAACGCTGATGGACAAGATGGGCGTTGCCATTCGCGCTGGCAGTCAGTGCGCCCAGCCCCTGCTGGAGGAAGTGTACGGGGTTAACAGCGTTGCCCGCATCTCGCCGGCGTTCTACAACACCTTCGCGGAGGTGGATGCGGCGGCGGACGCGCTGGAGCGCGTTGTGAGGATGTGCCGTATGGCGCAGCGGTAGGCGTGCGTTTGCGTAGCCGCAGCTTCTAGCAGTATGCCACCAGGGGTAGGCGATTCCGCAGCAGGCCCTTGGTCAGCTCCACCACTTCCTCCAGGGGCGCGTCGCCATAATCGCCCGCCAGCCAGTCCAGGTACGAGTAGACAATGCACACGGCAATTTGGTCGCGCACGATGGTTTGTTGGCGCGGGCTCAGCTTGCCGGCGGCGCTGTGATCAACTCGCAAAAGCCGGGCAAGGGCGTTCTTGAAAGCTGTCTTGAAATCGGGGCCGGCGGGTGATTTCCGAAACCGTAAGCCCCTGATAGCCGTGCTCAACCACGGCATCCAGAAACGCGCGTTGCAGTAGTGCCTTGTTGCGGCGAAAGCGGCGGTCATTGGAGGTCTTGTACACGGTGGGCTCCTTTTTTTGTTGCGCATCAAAACTAAGCAATATGATGAGTAACTATCATAGTGCAAGTTTTGATTATTGCGCGGAATTTCGGGCGGTTCCACAATCCAGGAAAACCTAATTCATCAGCGAAAAGGAGCGCGCATGAACATCATTGACAAGCTGCTGATCGGCTATCCTGCGGGGGACGTTTCCGGCCAAGATTTCGTGGACCACCTAAGCATAGGCGCACCCGGTTGGGAAGGTGCCTGGACTGCTATCGCCCTGGCCGTGGTGTTTGGCTTGCTGGTGTACATCATCCCGTTATGGCTGGTGGAGCGCGAGAAATGCGGCCCGTATCCTCTGTGGTTGCACACCTTCTACTGCGCCGCCGACTTCATGGGCATCTGGGTGTTTCTGGCCGCATGGGGCAATTACGACCACTTCTTGCTGTTCCTGCTGCTGGCCATTGGCGAGGCCATTTGGGTGGCCATGGAAATCTGGTGCCTGTATCGCGCGGTAACCTACGAGCGCGAAATCAACTGGAAGCCTGGTACCGAAATGTCCGCCATGATCAGGGATATTGTCATTCAGCTGGTGGTGTTTTATGTGGGCTTGAACCTCCTGCGCTTCGAGCTGCACGACGAGACCATGTGGAAGTTCTGGATTTTCACTCAGGTACTCATCACTATCGTGCCTGGTCTGGTTATGGAAAAGCGCGGCACCCGTTTGGGCAACAACATGGCCCTGCAGATTGTGTTTGTGTGCGTGGCCCTGGTGTCCTTTAACCCTTGGTGCAACATGTGGCTG
>JAQXTF010000011.1 GCA_029219345.1 Eggerthellales bacterium | reverse complement strand
AACCACATGTCGTTCTCGATGTCCATGCCAGCCATCATGCCGCGCTCCATCAGAGTCTGCATGTAGCCCATGCGCTCGTCGTTGTCGGAAGCAACGCCGTTGCCGTTGCACAGAGCAATAACGATAGCATCGTTGGCAGCAGCCAGGTCAACGTACTCAATACGGCCAGCAGCGTCAGCGGAGTTAACGATGGGCTTGCCCTTGGAACGGTTGTAAACAGCGATACCAGCTTCGATAGCGTCCTTGTTGGAGGTGTCCAGAGCCAGAGGAACGTTGTCGAATTCGCCCTGAAGCAGCTCAACCAGCCACTTCATCAGTTCGGGGCCGTCCTTCTCAGCAGGGCCGATGTTGACGTCCAGATAGGTGGCGCCAGCTTCGAGCTGCTTCTTGCAACGCTCGAGGATGGGCTCGGGATCGCGAGCTTCAAAAGCAGCACGAACGGAGGGAGCGGTCACGGAAAGACGCTCGCCAATTACTACGAACTTACCCATGGATAAAGTCCCCTTTCTAAAAAGTAATGGGCGGCGGGCACATTACCCGTCGCCCATGGTTACCACTTACAGTTTATCACTTACCAAATGAATATAAGTGATAGTTGCCAGGTCTTTACCGTCTGTTTAGGACAGTAAATTTGACTAGAGTTCCTTCATGAATTTAACCAGTTCGACGGCCTCGTTGGGAGCGGTGATGATTTCCCATTCGGGCAGGCGCTCTTCCAGTTCGCCCTTAAGAACAGCAACCTTGCCGGGGATGATGAGCTTGCGGCAAGAGATAGCGTCTTCGATGCCATTTTCCTTGATGAACTTGGTGATGGAGCCAGCGGAGAACTTACCAGCAGCCCAAGAGGTCAGTACGGAGTAACCGCCTGCATCGGTGATCATCAGGTTAACAGGCACGCCAGAGCGCTCCAGTTCGGCGGAAACCAGGAAGTAGGTCAGAGCGAAGTCTACGGTTGCAACAACGGGAGAAGTTGCGTCGGCGCCGTTCAGAGGATAGATCTTGGGTTCCACGGTCATGGGCTTCTGAGGGTCGGTGAAGACGTTCTGACGCATGCCGTACAGAGGCAGAGCCTCAGCGTAGGTCATGGTGTCCATAACGATGATGGAGCCGTACTTGATAACGAACATGGCGGCCAGAGCCTGCTGCATGTGCATGTCGCCAGGAGCGATAGCAGCAACGTTCACGATGGAAGGATAACCGAAGGTGCGGTCGTTGCCCTTGATGGCAGCGCGGCGGATCTGAACAGCCTCAGCGTATGCGTCCTTGGCGGAAGCGGAGGAAACGTTCAGGATCAGGTTCTTGTTGCCCTTGGCTTCCAGAGCCTCAACGGTAGCGTACAGTTCTTCCAGGTCAGCGCCGAATACGCCCAGAACAACACCGAACTCGGTGGCCAGGTCGCACATAGCGTCAATGTTGTCAGCCTTGCAGCCGTTCAGAACGGGCTTGTCAGCAGCGCAAACTTCCAGAGCTGCACGAGCAGCGGTGGGGCAGCAGCAGTTCAGGATCAGGGTGCGGCCGGTAGCAGCAGCCTTCTTCACCAGCTCTACGTAAGCGTCCTGGTCGCCTTCGTAAGCCAGCGTCAGAGTCTCAACGTACATACGCTCGGAAATACGATCGTAGTCAACGCCCTTGATGGCTTCCCACTTCTCGTCGAAGTTGGCAGCGGTCATGGCAACGGAGAACAGGGTACGAGAAACGAAGGTCTTCTCATGACGATACAGAACGGTCTCGCCGCCCAGGGACTTCTCGTCGGAAGCACCGATCTTGATGGTCTTCATGGGAGGAGCGGTGGCCTCAGACAGCTGAGCCAGAGCGTCGGCGGACATATGGGGGCACTTGTCCAGAGAAACAGCGCCCTGAGCAACCTTCATAGCGAAAGCCATGCAAGTGGGGTTGCCGCATTCTTTGCAGTTAGACTTAGGAGTCAGCTTAAAAATATCAAGACCTTTGAGAGCCATGATTCAAACCTCCTTACATCATATCTGCAACGAAGGTAGCCAGCGTTGCAGCGGAGTCGGGATGGCCAACGATAACGGCATCGGAGCCAGCAGCCAGAACGGCAGCGGCGGTGCAGATTTCCATCTGGATGCCACGCTCTTCACGAGCGCCCCACTCGGGAGCCTCAGACTCTTCAGTCAGGGCTTCCTTAACGCCCCAGCAGTCACCAGCGCAGGGGGTAACGATGGGGAGCTGCAGCTGTGCGTCAGACTGACCCAGGGCAGCAGCACGAACGCGGTCGATGGTGGACAGCAGGTACTCGAAGCCGTAGCCTACAGCTGCGGAACCCAGGTTCATGACGTAGCCGTTGTTCTGGATGCCCATCTGGCCAATCAGAACGTTCAGCTGCTTAGCCAGGTTGATGTCAACAGCAGACTCAGCGCCGAACTTCTGGCCGTAAGCCATGCCTACGGAAGCGGCAACGGTCTTGTAGTTCTCTTCGCGAGCGGACATGAACAGAGCATTGCGGCCCTGCAGAGCGGAGGCAACAGCCTCAAAGATCTTTGCGTCCTTGTCGAAGTTCTTGCAGCCTTCGAAGCACAGGGGGGCGTCGGTGGCCTCAGCAACTGCGGTAGCCATGGCAACGCAGTCCTCAACGGACATGTCAGCGCCGTTGGGGTCAGCGCTTTCGAAGCGGATTGCTACGAAGTCAACGCCGGGCAGTTCAGCGGCCTTGGCAGCCTGAGCAGCGACGGTGTCGCAACCGGCGAAGACCTCTGCCATCTTGGGCAGGGTTGCGTCGATACCCTTGTCGGTGATTTCGAAACCGATCAGCGGCTTGTGCTCGATAGGAGCATCGAAGCTGCAGAGTGCGTCAACGTTGGAACCACCAACGGTGACGGCCTTGTCGCCGGTGCCAAGCGTAACCGTGTTGATAGACGCGGAATACGTTTGAGCCGTCTTCTTGAATGGCATAGCCATTACCTCCTTCTATTCGTTCTCTTCCTAAGAAACTAAAACCTTACTTATACAAAAAAGCTTGAGCTACTTCGCCTGTGCTTCTTTTGCCTCTTTAAACAGCTGATCCAGCAGGGGGAGCAGTGCGGAATGCGCTGCGGCGGTGCTGGGCAACTGGGCGCTGGGTTCGCCTGCGCAGTCGGCGGCGTAAATCTCGCCGTCGTGGGGAAGGACGCCCAGCAGGTCAAGACCCTGCTTCTGGATTTCCTCCATGGTGCCCGGGTCAAGCTTGCCCTCGGGGGCGCGGTTGACGATGAGCTTCATAATGGAGGGGTTCAGACCCAGATTCTTTACCAGCTCTGCGATGCGGCCTACGGCCTGAATGCCGCGGCGGCTGCAGTCGGAAACCAAGATAACCATATCAACGGCGGGCAGGATGCCGCGGCTGATATGCTCCATGCCAGCTTCGTTGTCCACCACGATGTACTCATAGTTGCTGGCAATCTTGCGCAGCTGAGCGGTGAGCAGGTCGTTAACGAAGCAATAGCAGCCCTTGCCTTGGGTGCGACCCATAACCAGCAGGTCGTAGTTGTCTTCCTCGGTGAGGGCATTGGAAAGCTTGTACTGCAGGAATTCCTGCTTGGTCATGCTGGAGGGAATAGGGTTTTCCAGCTGATCTTCGGCGCGGGCAACCAGCTCGCGAATATCGCCCAGGGATGTTTCAACCTCAACGCCCAGAACCTCGTTGAGGTTGGCGTTGGCATCGGCGTCAACGGCCAGAATGGGACCCTTGGAGTGCTCGGCAAGGTAGTTGATGAGCATGCCGGTGATGGTGGTCTTGCCAACACCGCCCTTGCCAGCCATTGCGATTGTGTACGTCATATCGGTTACCCCTTAAATAGGTTGAAAAGTAATACGTTGGCGAAGGCCATCCACGTTCATGTCGTAGGAGATGGTGCCATCTTCGTGTTGGTAGACTTCTTCGGTGATGTCCTTGCCCACGCGGTAGGTGTCCATGTAGCTATCAATGTCTTCAATCTCAGCTTCCTCAACGTAGATGTCGCGCATCTGGTTGCCGGAGCATTGATTGAAAATCTCGCGAAGAACCTCGTACTCAGCCATGATGTTTTCCTAAGCGGCTACGTAGATACGGCTCTTAACGAAATCTACCTTGGAAATGGAGCCTTCAATCACGTATTCCTCACCCAGAAGGTCAGTGAAGGTGATGGAGTCTCCGTTAACCTCGAAGCTGCTGATGTTGGAGCAAACCTCCTCAGCGTTTTCGGGGTCGTCGGTGTACTGCATAACAGTGGAAAGGCACATGATTTACTCCTCTGCTTTCAGCAGTTCCAGGGCGGCGGCTAGCTTCTCGTTGGAAGCCTCGAACAGCTTCACTGCTTCGTGAATCAGCTCGGAAGCTTCGCCTTCGGCCTGGTGACCGAGTTCGTGCAGCTCTTCGGCGTGATGCTGATTGTGCTCGAGCATGTAGGTAAGAATGGCATTGCGCTGAGCAGGCGTCTGCTCGCCCGTGCCGTGAGTGTGTTCATGGGCGTGCTGGTGCATAGTTTTCCCCTTAAACTAAAACTTACAACGAGGAAATAGTACTCGCAAGTTTTGTGCAATTCAAGACAAATCTGTATTATTGGGGTACCGAGGACACGTAAAGCTTACACAGGGAAAGCATTCGTAACGATTACTCTTTTAGGCGCACAAAACGCTGGTTACGCCGCTAAAGAAGCAAGGGGTGTCGGTGGCTATCACCAGATAGTTGTCAGCGCCAGAAAACTCCAGGTCAATGCAGGGAATTTCGTAAACGTAGGCAAAGTGGTCTGCTAGGGCGGTCATGGCGGCCCCCACGGCTTGAGTGGTGTCTTCCTCGTCTACCACGGCGTTCAAAAGATACAGGCCGCCCGGGGTTAGGCAGCGCTTGGCATGGGCGATGCTCTCGGGGGTTAAAAGCAGGCCTGTGGGGTTGGTGCCGTCAAAGGAATCGTTGATGATCGCATCGGTGCTGGCTGTAGCGCGCTGGGCTATGTAGTCTACGCCATCGGCCACAATGGTGCGCAAGCGGCCGCTGCCTTGGGGGCCGTGCGTTTTCTCCAGCTCATCTACGAAAAAGTGCTGGCGGGCAATTTCCACCACCGCAGGATCAATTTCCACCACGTCAATGGCCACGTTTTCTCGGGTGGTCAGCAGGTGCTTGGGGTAGGAATAAGCGCCGCCGCCAATCATGAGCACCTGGCGAACATCCAAGGGGGCTTCAAACAGGTGATCGAAGGCGCGGTAGTACTCGAACACGGGCTCAAAGCGACGTTCTCCCAGATAGCTAGCGCTTTGAAAGCCGCCGCCTACGTAGAGAACGCGGATGGGCTCCCCTTCGTCGGTTTCCATGGTGAACACTTCGGCATCGCCGAAAAGGGAGTCGTATACGTATTCTTCCAGCAGCTCATCTGCGGGTTCGGTAGTGGCGCCGGCGTTTTCCTGCACGGGTTGTCCTTTCACGAAAAACGCCTGCGACATGCGCAGGCGCTCGTTTGAGAAGTATCTGCGACCCGGCAGGATAACACGCCTGCCAAGCGCTTCTTATTGTAGCAGGTTGCAGATGCGGCCCAGCAAGGTTTCAAAGTTCACGCCGCGTTCCTGGAAGTTGGGCTGCTGGGAAGAAACCAGCATGGCGTCGTGGGTCAGGGAGCCGGCGAAGTCTACGGCTTCGGCCATGGTGCGGCCTGCCATGATAGCGGCCAGCAGGGAAGAGGCGTACAGGTCGCCAGTGCCGTGGAGCATGAAAGGCACGTACTCGTTTTTCACGCTGAAGGGCTCAAAGTCTTGGCCGGCTACGAAGTTCTTGATCATGCCTTCTTCGTTGGTAATGCCCTTGAGCACCACGGTTTTGGCGCCCTTGGCCAGCAGGGCCTGGGCTAGCTCGATGGCGCGTTCGTCGCTGATGTTGGAGCCTTCCCATTCATTGCCAATGGGCAGGCCCAAAATGATGGCGGCTTCGGTCAGGTTGGGAGTCAGGATGTCGGCATCGGCGGCAAGATCGGCCATGGCCTGGCACAGCTCAGGGGTGTAGGTGGGGTAAACGTCACCGTGATCAGCCATAACGGGGTCAACCAGCTTGATGGCCTTGGGGTACTTCTCATACAGGCTGCGGATGATGTCCACCTGCACCGGATCGCCCAAGAAACCGGAATAGATGGCGTCGATGTCTACGCCAATGCCCTCCCAGGCGGCCAAATAGTCGGTGAGGATGTTAGTAGTGTCATGCATGTACCATCCAGGGAACGCGGTGTGGCTGGAGAACAGGCCCGTGGGAACGGGGCACACGTCGCAGCCGGCGGCGGAAAGCACGGGGATGGCCACACCCAGGGAGCACTTGCCGTAGCCGCACAAGTCGTGCACGGCAGCAATGCGGGGAATGTAAGCTCCCTCGCGCTGGTAAAGAACGGTATCAACAGCAGTTGTCATGAGGAAGTCCTTTCGAATCGATTATGTATCATCCATAGAATATCGGGTGCTGGTTATTTCTCTAGTGTCAAAAATCGTATAATTGATATAACCAGTGTAAGACCAGATTAGGACTAGTTATGCTTACCTACGATTTGAGCCAGCGGGACGACACGCCGCTGTATGAGTACTTGTACGAGCTCATTGCCGCCGACATTCGCCAGGGGCGCTTGGGGGCCAACAAGAAGCTGCCCTCCAAACGCGCTTTGGCCAAGCATTTGGGAGTGAGCCTGATTACCGTTGAGGGCGCCTTTTCCCAGCTGGTGGCCGAGGGCTACGTGCGGGCGGTAGAGCGCAAGGGCTACTACGTGTGCGACTTGACCCCTGCCGCGGCGCCGGTGGCGGCCATCGCGCCAGCGCCGGTTCAAGCGCCGGAAAGGGTGGCGGTCGATAAGCCCCTGACCTGCGCTTTCGACTTGCGCGGCGGGTCGCTTTCCGAGGCATTCCCCTACGATGCCTGGGCCCGCTCCTTGCGCGAGGCCCTGTCCCAAGAGTCGGAGGCAACTCTGGTGGGACCCCAGGAGCCCTTGGGCACCCTGCGTTTGCGCCGCGTGCTGGCCAACTACCTGGGCGAGTTTCGTGGCATGAGCGTTTCCCCTGATCAGATTGTGATTGGGGCGGGTGCGCAGTACCTGTACAACATGATCATCCAGCTGCTGGGGGCGGGGGTGCAGGTGGCCATTGAGAACCCCGGGTATCCGCGCCTGGAGCATATCTACAGGGTAAACCGGGTGCCAGTGGCCCATATTCCCATGGATGACCAGGGCATTCGCGTTGATTTGCTGGGGGCAAGCGGGGCCAATCTGGTGCACCTGACGCCGTCCCATCAGTTTCCCACGGGTTTGGTCACTTCGGCGCCACGCCGCTACGAGCTGCTCAGCTGGGCGTCCCAAGATGGGAAGCGCTTCATCATCGAAGACGATTACGACTGTGAATTCCGCCTGGCGGGCAAGCCCATTGCGCCGCTGCAGCGCTTGGATGCCCAAGGCCAGGTGATTTACACCAACACGTTTACCAAGAGCTTGGGCAGCGCTTTTCGCATTGGCTACATGGTGCTGCCGCCGGCGCTGGCGGATCGCTATGAGCGTGAGCTGGGCTTTTATTCCTGCACGGTAAGTGCAGTGGACCAGCTGGCCCTGGCGCGCTTCATTGAATCGGGAGCCTACGAGCGCCATGTGAACCGCATGCGCACTCAATACCGCGCCCTGCGAGACCAGCTCATGGAAGCGCTGCGGACGTCGCAGTTGGCCCCACGCTTGAGCTTTGCCGCCCAAGATTCGGGCATCCACTTCCTGCTGGGCTTGCGCTCCTTTGCATCGGGGGAAGAGCTGCAGCGCCGCGCCTTGGAACAAGGGGTGGCAATTTCGTGCCTGCAAAGCTTCTACCAGGGAAAACACGCCGAAGAGGGAGATGTTCGCTGGCTGGTGGTGGGCTACTCCAGCTTGGATCCCGCCCAGGTTGGGCCTTGCGTGCGAGCGCTGGAGGCCGCCTGGCTTGAGGGTTAGTAGTCCAGCAGGCAGTTAAAGCTTATCTCGCCTTCGCCATTGATGCCCTTCACATGGGTGCCGGCTTCGTCCGCGGCGGTGAACAGGCTTACGGTTTCGCCGGGCATAAGCTCCTTGCGGTAGTCGATCTGCAAGCTGCGCAGGGGCCTGTCAGGCGCCTGGGGGATGGCGTTCATGATGAAGTTCAGGTAGCGGGCGTTGTTGATGTGCTGGTTGAAGTCCACGTCGCTGAACTGGGGCGTTACGATGCCGACAGGTTCTTCCGCGGTGAAATCCTTGATCTTTTTCAGCTTGCCCTCAAAGGCGCGGTCCTCGCAAAAGTCAAGCTCGCCGGGGTAGTTTTCAATGACCGAGGCGAACTTCTTGCTCTCCATGTCAAGCAGCAGCCATTCTGAGGTGCCCTTCACCAGCAAATCGCCCTCCAGGTTGTACAGGGCGTAGTCGCGCTGGATGTTCAGGCGGGTGGGGTCATGGGGCCAGGTGCGCACGCGTACCTGCTGGTGGGGCTTGCAGGCAATGTTGGGGCGGAATTCCAGCTTCTGGCGCACCACCACCCAAATGAGGCCCCGCTCCATGAGCTCATCGATGCCCATGCCCATGTCGATGCTGTGTTCGGTGGCTAGATCTTGGAAGATGTCCAGCACCGCGGTGGGGCTCAAATGCCCGTAGCGGGTGAAGTCGGTCAGGCGCAGCTTGATGATGTGTTCTTTTTCGATGCTCATAGTGTTTCCTTTCCTGCCAAATTACGCCATCATTTGGCAGGTTTTTGTGGTTATCGGGGGATGTTCTGGATGGCAGTGTCGTAGACCAAATGGCCCAGTTCAAAGGCGGAAATGCCCTGGGGGTTTTGCAGCCAGCGGCTGATCATGGCCAAGCTGCCTGCAAGGGTAAATTCCAAGATCAGGTCAATCTCTTGCTCGCTGCGCCCGCTAGTTTCGGGGCCAATGACATAGCGGCGCCACAGGGGCTTGCAGGTGTCTTTCAGGCGCAGGCTGAAACCAGGGTCGCCCTGGGGGCCCAAAAGCACCATCAGGTAGTCTTTGTTGCGCTCGTAAAACAGCACCACGTCTTTCAGAGCGGCAATGCGGGCAAGCTTGCTGGCATCCTGGGTGAGCTGCTTCATGCAGCGCTCGACGCACAGGGAAACGTCGGCCAAAAGGTGGGCTTCCACCTCTTCCAGCACCTGGTACACATCGTGAAAGTGCAGGTAGAAGGTGCCGCGATGGTAGCCGGCCTTGGCGCAAATCTGAGCCACAGTGATGCGGTCAACGGGCGTGGTGGCGTACAGGCTCCAAAAAGCCTGGGTGAATTCGGCTTTGGTGCGGGCGGTCTTTTCTGGTTGCTTTCTCATGGCACGCATTATAACACGACAGTGTGTCGTGCTATAGCCAGCCATGAACGCTTCGGTGCAAATTGTGCGGTTTCGCTACTTGTTCCAGCGGGTCAGGCGACGCTCGATGATGTCGAAAAGCTCGTAGAAGATGACGCCCAGCAGGGCTAGGGCCACAATGCCGGCGAACATGCGGGGGTAGCTCACCATGGCCCAGCTGTTCATGATGAAGTAGCCCAGGCCGGTGGATCCAGCGATGGCTTCGGCGAAGAAGAGCACCGCAATGGCCACTGCGCTGCTGACGCGCAGGGTGGTGAACAGTTGCGGCAGGGTGGCGGGCAGAATCACGTGGCACCACAGCTGGCCGCGGCTAGCGCCCAGGCTGCGCACGGAGGTTACCAGGTCTTCGGGGATGCCCTTGGCGGCGTCGCGCATGACCACCACCACCTGGAAGAATACGGTCAGGGTGATGAGCACCACCTTCAACTCGTTGCCAAAGCCCAAAAGCACCAGCAAGATGGGCAAAAGCACAATCTTGGGAATGGGGTACAGAATATACAGGGCCGGCGCCAGCAGCTCGTCGGCGCGCTTGCTGCGGCCCAGGGCCAGGCCCACGGGGGTGCCCAGCAGGGTGCCCAGCAGAAGCGAGATGCCCACGCGGCCAAAGCTGATGCCGAAATCGGTGGCCATGGCGCCGGCGTACTGGGCGCATACCGAAAGGGCGGCGGCGGGGGTGGGCAAGGCCGGGGTGTTCAGCAAAAGGGCGGTAGCTTCCCAGCCTCCTAAGACCACCACCAGGGAAAACGCCACGCACAGCAGCTTCCAGCTAAGGGATTGCCTATTCATGTGAGCCTCCTTCCAGGGCGGCGCGCACGGCGCGACACTGGGAGAAGAAGGCGTCTTGGCTGCGCCACTGGGCGCTTCCCATGAGGGGGTTTTCGATGGTGGCTACCACGCGGCCGGGGCGAGGAGCCATAACCGCAATGCGTTGTCCCAGGTAGACGGCCTCTTCAATGGAGTGGGTCACCAGCACCTGGGTGTAGCGCTTTTCCTGCCACAGGGCCAGCAGCGTGTCTTGCAGCTCTTCGCGCAGCAAGGCGTCCAGGGCCGAAAGGGGTTCATCCATGAGTAGGGTGTCAATGTCCAGGGCGATGGCGCGGGCCAGGGCCAGGCGCTGCTGCATGCCGCCGGAAAGCTGGTTGGGGTAGCTGTTAGCGAAGTCTGCCAGCCCCACGCGGGCCAGGGCCTCGGTGGTGCGCCGGGTGCGTTCTGCAGCGGGAGCTCCCTGAATGAGCAGGCCCAATTCTGCGTTTTGGCGCACGGTCTTCCAGGGCAGCAGGCCAAAATTCTGCAGGATGAGGGCGGTTTGCTTGCGGGGCCTTTCGGCCAGGTTGCCGTTGATGCGCACGGTGCCGCTGGTGGGTTGGGCCAGGCCGGCGGCCAGGCGCAGCATGCTTGATTTGCCGCAGCCCGAAGGGCCGATGATGGCCAGGGCTTCGCCGCTTTCCACCTGCAGATTCAGGTTGTCTAAGGCGTGCAGCTCATCGTAGGTAAGCTGCACGTTTTCAAAGCTTAGAGACATGACGCTCCTTGGCGATTAGCGGCCGGCGAAGGTGCCGTTTGCCGCGTTGTAGGTGATGCCTTGGGCCAGGTAGCCCTTGGCCTTCATCCAGGTGAGCACGCTGTCCACCATGGCCTGCTCGGGCAGGGAGGCGGTGGGGTAGGTGGAAATGGGGTAGGTGGCGGCAATGGCGTCAGACAGGGTGGCTTTGCTCACCAGCAGGGCGCGGTAAGACTCACCGGCGGCGTTGATCTTGGCCACAGCAGCGTTCCACACGCGGGCGAAAGCGGCGGCGGTGGCGGGGTTGCCGCGGGAAATCATGACGGACTGGGACAGGTTCTCGCCGGTGGTGTCGTCGGCCACAACGGTGCAGCCGGCAGATTCGCCCAGGGCCAGCAGCGAACCGGGCAGGGCAGCAGCCTTCACCTGGCCGCTGGCCATGGCCTGGTAGCGCACGGGCAGCTTCTGCAGCTCTTCTTTCATTACCTGATCAGCGGAAACGCCAGCGCGGGCGAACAGGGTATCCATAACGTATTCCAAGATGGTGTTGGAGCCTACGCCCACGGGCACGCCTGCCAGGTCGGTCAGGCTGGTCACGGTGGGGTCGGCGGTCATGATGCCAAAGCGGCCCTGGCTGGCATCGGCGCCCAGGGTGACCCACTGCACCTGCACGTCGGTGCCCGATGCGTAGATGCTGGCGGTGACCATGGGGTCGGTCATGGCGAAGTCAACGGTGCCGCTGGTCACGCCGGCAATGAGCTCGGTGGCGCTTTGGAACACCATCACTTCGGCGGTAAGGTTCTCGGCGGCGAACAGGCCTTCCTCTTCGGCTACCCATACGGGCAGGATGTCTTCGGTGGCCAGGGTGCCCACGGTTACCTTGGCGGGCGCACCAGAGGCAGAGGCGCTAGCGGCGGCGGAGGAGGCGCTGCCGGAAGTGGAGGCCGACGAGGATGCGCAGCCTGTCAGGCTCAACAGGCTCAGGGATAGCGCGGCGGCGATGATAAAACGCAGGGAATGTTTCATAAAGGGCTCCTTCTGGCCATAAATCGTATTCCTCACCATTTTCGCAGGGCAGGTTGGGTGCCATCAATGTACAATGTGCCCCTGCTTGTTTATTTCGAAAGGAAGGGCTCATGGCCTACACCGAATCTGTTGATATTTACACTGCCGATCGCATTCCCACGGGCCAGACCCTGCCTCGTGAGGGTATCTTCCTGAAGGAAGGCCAGTTCATGCTGTATGCTCTGGCGCTTATCCAGAACAAGGAGGGCAAGTACCTGATTACTCAGCGTGCTGCTAACAAGAGCTGGGGCGCCGGCTGGTGGGAGATTTCCGGCGGCGGCGTGCTCACGGGCGAAACCGCAGTTCAGGCTGTGGTTCGCGAGATTGGCGAAGAGGTAGGCCTGAACGCTGACGGCATTGAGCCCGAGCTGCTGTACAGCTACACCAACGTAGACCTGAAGCATGGCAGCAACTACATCACCGATATTTTCCGCTTCACCCTGGATTTCCAGCTGGAGGACGTGACCCTGCAGGTGGAGGAGGCCCAGGCATGCAAGCTGGCCACTTGGGAAGAGATTCAGGAGCTGGGCGAGCAGGGCATCTTCCTGCACTACGCCCGTCTGTGCCAGGCTCTGGGCAAGTAACTCATTTCCTGCCAAATTACCCCATCATTTGGCAGGTTTTCGTTCGTTATGGGCGGGCATACACCAGGCAGTCGTAGCGCACGGCCTTGCCTGTCAGGGAATAGGCGGGCTTGCGGCCGGCCAGATGGGGGCCCTTGGGCGGGCGCTTGATCACAATCTTGCGGGGCCCCGCGGCCTCGGCGGCGGCCAGCAGCGCTTCCTCGTCTTCGCAGGGAGCTTCCAGCCCATGGATGAGCTGGAATTTCTTCTTCACGCTGGCGCTTTTGGTGCGAGTGGGGAACATGGGGTCCAGAAGTACCACATCAGGTGCGAGCTTAGCGCTGTTCAGAGCCGCAATACTGTCTTCCTTGCGCAGCTCCATGCGGGCCACCAACCCAGCCAGGCGCGGGTCGGCGGCGGCGCGAGCAAGGGCGTCTTCCAGCAGAGCGGCGATGGTCTCGTCCCGCTCGAACATGATCACCCGGAAGCCGGCGGCGGCCAAAAGCAGCGAGTCTTCTCCCAGGCCGGCGGTGGCGTCCACCGCCAGCAGCTCTTCGGTAGGGGTGCCCTTGATCTTGGCGGCCTTCACTAGCAGCTCCTGGTGCACCTTGTTGGGGTTCACGCGGGAAAGCATGCGGGTGAAATCGCCGCGCATGCTCAATTCGCCCTCCACCAGGGCCAATCCTTCGGAGGTTTCCACTAGCTGCGGCATGGGTCGCCCTCCAGGCGCTCGTAGGCCAGACGCGGGTCGTCGTCTTCCTCCACGTAGATGGTGCCGCAATGCACAAAACCGCACTTTTCCACCAGGCGCTGCATGGGCGCATTGTCGCCGTGGGTGTCTATACGCAGGTGGGGAAACTGCTCAAAGGCCCAGTTCAGGCAGTAGGTACCTGCGCCTTTCACCGTACCGCTCACGGCAATGCGATGTACCACACCGTAGGGGGCGTCGCTTCGCCACGCGCCGTCGAAAATCTGGTGATAGGTGGAGTCATCGTAGGGCGCCATGAACACAAACACAGCCACCACCTCATCGTCTGCGCAGCACACCCAGCTGCGGCCTTCCGCGATGTCTTCCTCCACCAGGGCGGCCGGCGGCCAGGTGGTATTCCACTGGCGGGGGTTGCCGTTTGCGGCCATGAAGGCGCGGGCGCGGGCGTAGATGGCCAGCACTGCGGGTAAGTCGGAGGGCTCGGCGGGGCGAATGTGGAAGGTGGCGGTCATCGCGCTCCTTTTCAGGGTCATTGGTGGTAAAATCCTTGCCTATTGTACGCTGAAATTCATGACAAAGGGAGCGCTCCCTTTGCTAGGTTTTGTTTTTTGGAAAAGAGATTGCTATGAAAAACGTCGGTTATTACAACGGTGAAATGTGCGAATTGGAAGAGCTGATGATCCCCGCCCTTGACCGCGTGGTGTTCTTCGGTGACGGCGTGTACGACGCCACCATGGTGGTTGAC
>JAQXTF010000010.1 GCA_029219345.1 Eggerthellales bacterium | reverse complement strand
GGCAAACGCCGCAGATGCGCTGAACAATCTGAGCTGCGTCCTCGGGAGTGCGATGCTCAACAACATGCTCCATGCCACGGTAGCAACCGCCGGAAACCCAAGCGTCCTTTACTACGCCGTTCTCGACTTCCATCTCAACGCGCAGATGGCCCTCGATACGGGTAATCGGGTCGATAATAGAACGCTGTGCCATTATTCCTGGCCTCCCTTCTTGCCAGATTTCAGGCTCTCATCCAGTTCGGCCTGAGCAGCGATTGCTTCGTTGATGTCACCGTAATCGCCAACGGACTTCTCGGGATGCTTTGCGTCCCAAACGCGTACCTTCTCGAAGGGAGCGCCACCGTCCATACGACCGGAGATCTTGTAGCCAATACCATGTGCCACCAGAGCTGCTGCTGCAGCACCGGTGATAAGACCAGCAGCCAAGTCGGGGCTGAAGGTGAAATCGCCAACACGCAGGTCGCGCAGGCGGGCATTGAACGGGGTGTGAACCTGAACCCAGTTGTCGCTGGGGTTCATGGGATCAGCTTCGCAGCAACCAATGCAGGGAGCACCGGAAGCAACGCACCAGCTACGGCCATGGTTCCAGCGGGTTACGCCGCAGTTTGCGTGGGTCTGAGGACCCTTGCAACCCAGGGGATACAGGCAGTAGCCCATGGCTTCTTCCTTGGAACCGAACTCGTAGACGAATTCGCCGTTCTCAAAGTGGCCACGACGCTCGCAGTTGTCATGGATGGTCTGACCGAAGATGCCAGCAGGGCGGTTGAAGGAGTCCAGCTCGGGCAGTTGGCCCATCATAACAACGTCAACCAGCACAGCAACCAGCCATTCGGGGTTTGCGGGGCAGCCGGGGATGTTCACAACGGGGGTCTTGATGCCGTTCTTCTGCAGGAACTGCTGAACGCCACAAGCACCAGAGGTGTTGGGCTCAGCGCCCATCCAGCCACCATTTACAGCGCAGGAGCCCAGAGCTACAACAGCAGCTGCGTTCTCTGCAGCCTCAATCAGGTGATGGGTACCGGGGGTGCCTGCTACGCGTAGAGCCTGACCGCCCCAGCCTTCCAGAACTGCACCTTCGTAAATGAGGATGTAATTGCCAGCCTTGATGGTTGCTTCCTTGGCCTCTTCCATGGAGAAGCCAGCAGCTGCAGACAGGGTTTCGGAGTAGTTCAGGGACAGAAGCTCCAAAACAACCGTGGCAGGATCGGGAGTGTCAACCTGGGCAAAGGACTCAGTGCAACCCGTACAGGATGCACCTTCAATCCAGATGGCCGGGAAGAGCTTTCCCTCAGTTGCGCCGATGATCTTGTCTTCCAGCGCATGCGCTACCTTGGGCATACCAGCGCTGCCCAAGCCAGCGGCAACGGCAACAGCTCCGCACAACTTCATGAAGCTACGACGATTAATGCCGTGAGCTTCAAGCAGCGTATCGAAGTCTACTGCACATGCCTGATCTTGCATTTTCAAACCTCCTTCGGTTCAAAATCTGTACCAAACGGCCCTCTTCTCCTTGCCGTTTGGAAACGGAACATGTTTGCGTGGTCAAATTGAGGCACGCTCGTCTCCGCAAGCGTTACGATACGTACCCCACGGTAAACTTATAGAAGTTTATCAGGTAGTACGATTTTGCGGCAGCAGTGCGTGAAAAAAAATTGGGGAACGGGCGAAAATACGTCCTGTATCTGAATGAGTGCCACTTTTTGAGTAGAGAAATGGAACCTTTAGGAATGTTCCGCCCCAGCATTGAGCACAGTTCAACCACGCACTATCTATTGATTCAAGAAATTGGTAAGATGAATCAATTACGCAGCATTTCAAATTATTGCTGCGTATTGCCCGAGAGAAAGAGAAGAGCCCATGGCCAAGTATGTTCTTATTACCGAATCTGGCAACGACGTCCCTGCGGACATCGCTCAGGAATACGGCATCTACATTGCACCCATGCACGTCACCTTTGGCGGCACGTGTCTTGACGATGGCACCTTCCCCGCCACCGACATCTTCGACCACTACGTTCGCACCAAGGAGCTGCCCAAAACCAGCGGCTGCATGCCCAGCGACTTTAAGGCGGTTTTCAACAAGATTGAAGCCGAGCAGCCT
Source organism: Eggerthellales bacterium (assembly GCA_029219345.1). Classification (GTDB taxonomy): domain Bacteria; phylum Actinomycetota; class Coriobacteriia; order Coriobacteriales; family Eggerthellaceae; genus CAKUOV01. The sequence goes on along the minus strand of JAQXTF010000010.1, from coordinate 2,376 downwards.
GATGCTCATATGATCTATTTGGCCTATTCCGCCGCGACCACCTGCTCCTACGAAAGCGCCCTGGTTGCCATGGCTGGCCGCAAGGACGAAGTGAAGGCCCGCTTCCACGCTTACGACACCAAAGCCGTTGCCGCAGGTGGCAATCTGGTTGTGCAGGAAGTGGCCGAGTTCATTGCCGCCAACCCCGAGGTTGATTTCGAAGAACTGGACGCCTACATCAAGGACCGCATCAGCCGCAGCCGCATGCATTTCACCCCGGGCAGCCTGGAGTTTCTGCGCGCCGGCGGCCGCCTGAGCAACGTGGCTTTCCTGGGCGCCACCCTGCTGAACATCAAGCCCACCATCGAGCTGATCAACGGCAAGCTCACCGCCACCAAGAAGCGCCGCGGCTCTATGGAAAAGTGCGTCATGAGCCTGGTGGAAGACTTCATTACCGAAGAGCCCAAGGAACTGAAGCACGTGCAGCTGATTTGGGGCGCCGGCCTTGACGAGAAGATTCGCGAAAAGGTCACCGCCCGCTGCCAGGAGGCAGGCTTCGAGAACGTTCGCTGGATTCAGACCGGCGGCGTCATTGCCAGCCATTCCGGCCCTGGCGCCTTCGGCATTACTGCCATGGCGCTTTAAAGCGGCGCCTTTATTCAACCTGGCATACAAAGAGACCCGCAGCTGCGGGTCTCTTTGTATGCCTCTACCTTGTTCTGATTGCCAAGTGCTGGTCAATGATGCGTTGGGCGCCCGGAACATCCTTGTTGCGAATGCGGGCAATCAGGGCCACATGCTCATAGGCGGCGCGCAGATAGCGGGAGATGGTAGCCACCTGATAACGACGCATGATAGGCGTCGCACGTTCAACCGCCGTGGCAATCAGGTCGTTTTCACTGCGCTCAATGATTAGGTCGTGCAACTCCCACTCGCAATAGGCCATTTCCTCGTAAGGAATGTGGTCTCCCCCTTCGTTCAGCTGCTGGATGAAGCTCTGAAAGCGGGCCTCTAGCGCGTCAAGCTCCTCAGCCGAGATGTGATTCACGCTGGTTTCCAAGGCAAGCTTTTCCATAGTGCAGCGCACCTTGTAGGCGTTGCGCACGGCGTCGAACTTCACCTGCGTCACAAAGGTTCCTGCGCCATCGCGAATCTCCACCAGGCCGATATCCGCCAAGCGCTGCAGCGCCTGGCGCACGGGGGTGCGGCTCACGCCGAATTCTTCGGCCAGGGCAATTTCGCCCACCATGTCACCTGGACGCAGTTGGTTCAGCAGAATTCGATCGCGTAATGCATCAAATACAACCTTGGATTTCGATTGCACGCAAGCCCCCTTAAAAAAACATCTGAGCATAGCAAGTATACAGTAAAAAAGAAGGGGATGCATACGTCGAAGTACGCGTCCCCTTCCGATAAGCTTTTTCTGATGCCAAACGCCGAATTACAGGTCAGACTGAGTCAGAACCTTCATGCCAGCTGCGGCGATCTTCTCTGCAACAGCAACGCTGTCAGCAGCAGAAATCTTCATCACAGCGGTAGCGCCAGCAGCGGAGCTGAAGCAGTAACCATACTGCACGTCAACGTCAGCTTCGTCGAAGATGGCCATGAGCTTTGCCAGACCGCCAGCAACGTCAGAGACAACAACAGCGGAAACGGGGGTGATCATAGCACGGTAATCGGCAGCGCCCAGAGCGGCAACAGCGGCTTCAGGGTCAGAGCAGATGATGCGAACAACGCCATACTCAGCGGTGTCAGCGATGCTCAGAGCCTTCATGTTCACACCTGCCTCAGCCATAGACTGGGTCAGAGCGGCCAGACGACCTTCGGAATTCTCCAGAAAAACAGTAACCTGATTAATCATTGAAAACACCCGTCCTCATATCGATCACGCGCTTTGCCTTGCCCTCGGAGCGAGCAATGGTCATGGGTTCAACCAGCTTGACCTTGATGCCCACGGAAAGCATGGTCTTGCACTTTGCCTGAATATCCTTCTGCAGCTGCTCAATCTTTGCAACCTGGTCGAAGTCGAAGCCGGGGTTCAGCTCGGCCTTCAGGGTAACAACGTCCAGATGGTTGGGGTTGGTCAGCTCAATTTGATACCAAGAAGAGACCTCGGGGAAGGTCTTCATGACGTTCTCAATCTGGCTGGGGAACACGTTCACGCCGCGGATGATGAGCATGTCGTCGGTGCGGCCATGCAGACGGTCGATACGCTTGTGGGTGCGGCCGCAGGCGCATTCGCCAGGCATGATGCGGGTGATGTCGCGGGTGCGATAGCGAACAACAGGAGATGCCTCGCGGTCAACGGTAGTCAGAACCAGCTCGCCCCATTCACCATCAGGCAGAACCTCGCCGGTAGCGGGGTCGATGATCTCGGCGATGAAGTGGTCTTCGGCC
>JAQXTF010000009.1 GCA_029219345.1 Eggerthellales bacterium | reverse complement strand
ATTTAGCCACTTGGCTTTGTCGAACAGGTCAAAGTCGAACTGAAACGGCCATGAAGTTGCGTGTGCCGGTGCATCCCATACGACAATGTTATACTTTCTGCCAAAATGCTCAATTTGTTTGTCAAACAATCTATGGTCGGCAGTCAGTCCCGGAAGAAAAACGAGCGTGATTGCATCCAGACTTAAAATGCTTACCCAATAGTGAATTGTTCCGCAAGAAGTTTGATATACATCTTCTTTCAATGGATTCACCTCTACAACCCCCGATTTGTATATCTTGTCGGCCCTTTGTTATCATATAGCAGGATAAGATACAAGAGCAGCCACGGCAGTGCAAAACTACTGTGGCTGTTAACCGTTTTACGACCGCCGCCCTATCGCCTGGGGGCTTTTTATTTTTTAGAAGCTGCGACCGCCGCCGCTGAAGGAAGCGCCGCTGCTGGAGTAGCTGGAGTGACCACCCAAGCTGGAGCCGCCTGAGCTGGAACTCTCCTCCACGTGCTTGGTGCGAGTAACCTGAGTATCGTACAGAACGTCGTTCTTGACGCTCAGCTCAAAGCCACGGGGGCTGTACATGCTAGCCGTGGTTGCAGAAGCAATGGACTTCATAGCCCTCTTCTTGGAGGACAGTTCCTTGCTACCGCTTACCAGGCCAATAATCAGAGCAATAATGTCAGCACCCACAAAAGGCGTGTAATCAATGGGCAGGTGACCGTTGGTGTACAGGGCATCCAGACTATCAAACTGGGTCAAAATGACCTTGCCGTAAGCGCTATCCACGAACATGTCGTAGGTGATATCGTCCATGGCGTTGACGTTGCTCTCGGTGAGCAGCTCGCGAGCCGTACCACGGGCAGCGGTCCAGACCCAGGCGCTCGCGCATATCGGCAATATGGGCCACCAGCAGCACATAGCTGGCACGGGGGTCCTCGAACTCAAAGTGGCCGCCCTCGAAAAACGCCATATCGTGGTTGACCGAAGACTTCATAGCCGACTTAGCCGAAGCGTTCATGCGGTCCATGGCGCGGGAAAGCACCTCGCGGGGGTTCTGGTCAAATCGCTCGGCCACAAAACCCGTCAGACAGCCCGCCTTGAACTCCTTCATCTCGCGGTAGTTGAAGGGCTCGATGGAATCCATCAGGTCGTCGTCAATACGAACGGAGGCGTCAACAGGCACGTTGTCGAAGAACATGGAACCTTCACGATTGCAGTGATAGCGCTTGGTGGTGGTCACGTCGTAATCGCCCTCGCGAGAATACGAAGTGTCAATGCCGTCATAGCGTGCGCGGCCCACGATGGTGCCGTCATAGAGCCAGAAGGGAACGTAGATGCCCTGCACTTCGCCCACTTGGTTGTCGTAGAAGAAGTTCTTGGGCAAAAGGGGGCGCTTGCTATAGAAATCGGTGAGCATCTTGGGCAAATCTTCAGCCTTCACCTTGAAGGGAATCACGTAGCCCGGCTTCAGGCCGCCCGTCAGGCGCTAGTCAACCACCACGGAGCTGCCGCAATACTAGCAGCAATTTCTGCTCCTGCTTTTGCTTCTCTTTTTTGCGGCCGTTGGCGGTGCACTTCTTGTACGCCGGCTCGGGTTCTTCTTCCGCGGCCGCCGCAGCGAGGCTAAACCGGCGAAGCACCGGGGGCTCTGAGCGCTACTCCAGGAGCTTCTTGCGTTTACGCCAGTCGGGCAAATAACAATCCAGCACCGCATTAAACTTGGGGCCGTGGCCATGAACCAGCAGGTGAGCCAGCTCATGCACCACCACGTACTCCAAGCATTGCGGAGGGTACAACGCCAAGCGCACATTGATGCAAATGCGCCCCGTGGAAGGCTGGCAGCTTCCCCACCTGCTGGTCATGTTGCGATAGGCCAGCTTACCCGGAGTCACGCCCATAATCTTGGCCCAATGATCAACCAGCATAGGCGTTAACCCCTCAACAATGGCGCGCCACTCCCTTACCTCCTGAGGCGTTGCGCTGTTTGCCTTGGCCATGGGAAGATTGGCCAAACGTTGGCGCTGCGCTTGGATCCAAGGCGTTTTTGCTTGAACGAATTGGCGAATAACCAGGTCGGGCGTAAGATTTGGCGCCGATACCTCAACAGGCCCTTCGGTGGATTTCACCCGCAGGGTAATGGACTTCATACGCTTGCGGGTTACTTTAACCTGCAAGCCATCAACGGTAAGGTAAGAGACGGCCATCACTCACCCAGGGCTAACCCATAAGCTTCGTTACGAGAAATGCCGAACTCGGACATAAGAGCCTTGCGGATGTCCTTGATAGAAACACCCGCAGCGCGCATTTCCGCAGCACGCGTGGCTGCATCAGCTGCAGTTTCTTCGGCGGCAGCCGCATTCTCGGCCTCGGAGGGACCATCGATGACTAGCACGATCTCGCCCTTGATGCCCTCCGCTGCAGCGCGAGCGGTAAACACGTCGCGCACTTCCTGCGTGGTTCCGCGCACCACTTCTTCATGCAGCTTGGTTAGCTCACGACACACCGCCATTTCGCGATAAGGGAACACGCTGGCAACAACCTGTAAGGCGTCAGCCAGGCGATTGGGGCTTTCATAGTAGATGAGCGCGGCGTCCAAAGCGCGCACGCTTTCCAATGCGGCACGGCGTTCAGCATCTTTGCGGGGGAAGAATCCGGCGAAAAAGAAACGTTGATTGGTGCATCCGCTAGCCACATAAGCCGTTGCCGCAGCAACAGGACCGGGCAAAACCTCAACATTAGCTCCAGCATCGCGAGCGGCGCGTACCAGGCGCAAGCCCGGATCTGAGATACCTGGCATGCCCGCATCGGAACAGTAGGTGATGACCTCGCCTGCCAGCACACGGGCCACCACGCCCTCAGCGCGAGACGACATCATGGCTTCGTCCAGGCGTTCCAAGGGACGCTTGATGCCCAAAGCCGCCAGTAGCTTTCCCGTGACACGGGTATCTTCCGCACATACCACCTGGGCGTTTTCCAGAGCAGCGCGCATGCGGTCGGTCACATCGCCCAAGTTGCCAATAGGCGTAGGGCAAATAATCAACTTGCCCGCAGTATGTTCAGCATTATTCTTCATGGGCCCATTATACCTGCGACCGAGCGCACGCAATCAGGCGTTCCAGGTTTTCCACGAAGCGTTGCCTATCTTCATCGGTAAAAGCCGCAGGGCCTGCCGTGCGCCCACCGGCACGCATCGGCCTCAATGAAAAGCGTGGTCACAGCATCCCCTTCCGTCATCAGGCATTTTTTGAGACAATAAACGGTAGCGCATTTTTCAGCGATTTGTCACCTGAAAGGATTATCGTGGCTGAGTTTATTTATCAAATGTACAAGGCCCGCAAGGCGCACGCTCAGAAGGTCATTCTCGATGACGTGACCCTGAGCTTTTACCCTGGCGCCAAAATTGGCGTGGTGGGCCCCAACGGTATGGGCAAGTCCACCCTGCTGAAGATCATGGCCGGCATTGAAGAGGTTTCCAACGGCGAAGCCCGACTGACTCCCGGCTATTCCGTGGGCATGCTCATGCAAGAGCCTCCGCTGGAGGAAGACAAAACAGTCATTGAAAACGTTCGCCTGGCTTTCGGCGACATCCTGGCCAAGATTGAGCGCTTCAACGCCATTAGCGAAGAAATGGGCGAACCTGACGCCGACTTTGACGCACTCATGGACGAAATGGGCCAATTGCAAGACGCCATTGACGCTGCCAATGGCTGGGACCTGGACAGCCAGCTCACCCAGGCCATGGACGCGCTGCAATGCCCCGACCCCGACATGCCCGTTAACGTGCTTTCTGGCGGCGAGCGTCGCCGCGTGGCCCTGTGCCGCCTGCTGCTTGAGGCTCCCGACCTGCTGCTTTTGGACGAACCCACCAACCACCTGGATGCAGAATCCATCCTGTGGCTGGAAAAGTTCCTGCAGAACTATCAGGGTGCCGTACTGGCCGTCACCCATGACCGCTACTTCCTAGATAATGTGGCCGAATGGATCTGCGAAGTAGACCGCGGCCACCTGTATCCCTACAAGGGCAACTACTCCACCTATCTGGAAACCAAGGCTGCCCGTATGGAGGCTCAAGGCCAGCAAGAAGCCAAACTTGCCAAGCGTATGCGTTCTGAACTGGAATGGGTGCGCTCTTCCGCCAGCGCCCGCCACGCTAAGAGCAAGGCCCGCCTGGAAGCCTACGAGCGCATGGCCGCCGAAGCCGAAAACTTCAAGCGCGTTGACTTCACCGAAATCCACATTCCCGTAGGCCCGCGCTTGGGTAACAAGGTTTTGGAAGCCAATCATCTGCACAAAGCCTTCGGCGATCGCGTGCTTATTGACGACCTGAGCTTCAGCCTGCCCCGTAACGGCATTGTAGGCGTCATTGGCCCCAACGGCGTGGGCAAGACCACTCTGTTCAAGACCATCGTGGGCCTGGAGCCTCTGACCAGCGGCACCCTGGAAGTTGGCGAAACCGTGCAACTTTCTTACGTTGACCAGAACCGCGCCGGCATCGATAACAGCAAGAACGTCTGGGAAGTTGTTTCCGACGGCCTTGACTACATTACCGTTGGCAAGCAGGACATCCCCAGCCGCGCCTATGTAAGCGCCTTTGGCTTCAAGGGCCCCGATCAGCAGAAGCCCGCCGGCGTGCTTTCCGGCGGCGAGCGCAACCGTCTGAACCTGGCTTTGACCTTGAAGCAGGGCGGCAATCTGCTCCTTCTGGACGAACCTACCAATGACCTGGACACCGAAACCCTGGAGAGCCTGGAAGAAGCCTTGCTGGAATTCCCTGGCTGCAGCGTTATTGTCAGCCATGACCGTTGGTTCTTGGACCGCATTGCCACTCACATTCTTGCTTGGGAAGGCACCGAAGAGAACCCCGGCAACTGGTTCTGGTTTGAGGGCAACTTCGCCGACTACCAGAAGAATCGCGAAGAGCGCCTTGGGCCCGAGGCTACCAAGCTGCGCGTTATGCATCGCAAGCTGACTCGCGACTAAAACGCATAAGGAGCACGTAGGTGAACGCCGATCAGTACAACAGTTGGTCACGCCCGCTCAGTGAAAACCCTCAGGCGGCGCGCGCTGTTGTGCTGGCAAACAAGGCCGTCACCTACGTGTTCTATTTGACATATCCCTTGCTTATTGCATGGTTATTCTTTAACGGCAGCAACTTATGGTGGCAGGCGCTACTTTTCCCTGCGCTGGGATTTGCCCTGGTCACCATCATGCGCACGGCCATAAACAAGCCCCGCCCCTACGAGGCGCTTGACATTGTTTCCGTGATTCCCAAAGACACTAAGGGAAAATCATTTCCCAGCCGCCACACCTATTCTGCCTGGGCTATTGCCGCTACCGTCTTCGTATGGCATGCACCTGCTGGCATAGCGTTTTTCTTTTTCGCCCTCTGCATGGCCATCATCCGCATTATGGGCGGCGTGCACTATCCTATTGATGTGCTCGTTGGCGCGCTTATTGGCCTAGCCTTCGGTTTGCTTCCCTTGGCTCTTTAGCCCGTCAAGATCACCCCAGCTGGCAATCTCCGGCCTTTACCAGGGGCATGAATTAAGCTCGTTGAACAGCCTTTCGTTGGCCTCACACCATTCAGGCGTGGGCTCCACAAGAGGCTGACCCAAAGCATCAGCCAGCTCATCAGCCAAATCGCGCATACCTTCGAGGCTGTCAACCTGGGCGCAGCAGGTGCGCACCACCGTCCATCCGGGACACTCGCGCTCGTCAAAATCAGCCCCACTAGGATCATTTTCAATAACCAGGGCAACCTTCTGTTCGGGCCAATACATAGTCATGCTTTTTCCTTTCCTCGTAGCCGTAACTGCCTCAAGCGAGACAGCCGCATACTACAAGGCGGTGTGCACAAAACAGGACTTTTCGTCTACAAAGCGTGCACAAAAACCTATCAAAATGTACTCAAAATGTACTCAAAACCCTACAAAAGTTGCGTACAATATATCAGCAAGAACCTCCCTGAAAGGATGCCAAAAAATGGATAAAACCCCTGTTCAAATGCGTAATGAGCTGGCAGCTCAACACGTTATCAAAAACCTGAATAAGCGTCAGCTGAACGGCTACTACGCCGAAACCGCCGAAGAGGCTCTGAAGCTGGCCCTTTCCCTTATTCCCGAAGGCTGCTCTGTTGGCTGGGGCGGCAGCATGACCACCGAGGGCATTGGCCTGAACTAAGCCCTGCGCGATGGCAGCTACAACGCCATTGACCGCGACACCGCAAAAACCCCGCAAGAGCGCGAAGCCCTGATGAAGCAATGCCTCACCGCTGATTGCTTTATCATGAGCGCCAACGCCATCAGCGAAGACGGCCAACTGGTTAACTTGGATGGCAAGGGCAATCGCGTAGCCGCCCTGATTTACGGCCCTGATAAGGTCATTGTTGTTGCTGGCATGAACAAGGTAGTAAAGACCCTGGATGAAGCCGTTGCCCGCTGCCGCAATATTGCCAGCCCCATTAACGCCATGCGTTTCCCGGGTGCTTCCCCCTGCCGCAAAACCGGTGTATGCGGAAATTGCACTTCTCCCGATTGCATCTGCGCGCAGCTGGTAATCACTCGCTTCAGCATGGATCCCAACCGCATTCACGTGATTCTGGTTGGCGAAGATCTGGGCTACTAGAAACTACTCCAAATACTGGTCGCGCAGGCGTTGCAACTCTTCGCCTGCCAGGCCGTATTCTGCCTCCAGATAACGTTCCAACGTGCCATATTCCTGACGAATCTCGCTGAGCACACGCCTGCCAAACGATTCAATCACGCCCTCGGAGGCGCGATACAACAACTCAACGGGCCCAATCTTTGATGTAAGCGGATGATCAGCAAGCTTCTTTTCAATATTGGCTTGCAGGTATTCATTGGTGAGCACGTAATGTGACACTATGTCTTCGTCGCTGACACCCAGTATCATCATGATAACCATGGCCGCAATGCCCGTGCGATCTTTGCCCGCGGTGCAATGGAACAGCAGGGGCACATTTCCCGCCTCCATCTGCGCAACCAGCTCTTTGTACGCCTCGTTGCGAAAAGCCAGAGAGGTATAAATTTCCTCGACAGCCGCAATGATGCTTTCTTCCGGGTCAGGATCTTCGCGCCGAGGATTCTTGGCAATGCGTACTATGTTGGCAGGCGAAAGATTTACCTCGTTGTCATTAGCATCCATGGCACCCGAAATGCGAATCTGCTGTGCTCCTGGGATAAGAGGATCGGGTAGCTCAAGCGCCTCTTCCTCGCTGCGCAAGTCAAGCACAAAACGAAGGCCCAGGCTCTTAATGAATTCGAACTCTTCTTCACTTGCCTCACCCAGAGCGGCGCTACGATAGAACAAACCCGACTTAATGTGGCGACCATCTGCAGCGGAATACCCGCCCAACTCCCTGAAGTTCATCAAGGGACTAATCTGCGAAATATCTGTAATTGCCACAAGGCCTCCTTCGCCGCGCGTTTTCGTATAGCGCCATTCTACCTGAACGCCGAACGGAAACCCATTAAGCGCAAAAGAAAACATCACCATTCGCATCTTGCGCGATACAAAAAAAGAGGAAGGATCTTACTGCTCCTTCCTCTTTTCACGTTCATTTTCTATGCGCTCTTTCGCTCGC
>JAQXTF010000008.1 GCA_029219345.1 Eggerthellales bacterium | reverse complement strand
GACGATCAGGTTCGCGCCTACATCTCCAAGCCGAGCTTCGTAGTAATCGACATGCGTCCTGATTTCGGCACCATGGTTCAGCTCATCGAGCCCTCTGCAAAGCAGCTGCATGACATGATCCTCAAGTCCGCAGGCGACTGGGATGGCAAGACTGACATCCTGAGGCCCCTGGGTGCTTAATTAACCAGGCACTACCCCCCCCGGCCAGGCGTGCCAATGCGCGTCTGGCCTTTTAATTCAACATAGCAAACCTAGCTTTCATAGGAGGATGCATGTCACTTTCTCAGTTTAATCTCGCCAATCGCGTTGCTCTCATCACGGGCGCAAGCTCTCGCGGCATCGGCAACGGATCGGCAAAAATTCTGGCAGAAGCCGGAGCTAAAGTCTTCTTGGTGGCACGCCGCGAAGACAAGCTCAAGGCTGCCGTCGAGGAAATCGAAGCCGCTGGTGGCGTTGCTGGCTATTTTGCCGCCGACGTTTCCAACGAAGATGCATGCCGCGATGCCGTAGCCGCATGCATCGAGAAATTCGGCCAACTTGACATCATGGTTTTGGCAGCTGGCATCAATGGCCTGAACGAGCGCAGCATGGATGACGTGTTCAACGTGGAGAACTATCGTAAGGTCCAGGCTACCAACCAGGACAGCGTCTACTTCATGCTGAAGTACGGCTACGAAGAATGCGCCAAGGGCGGGCACGGCTCCATTGTCTTTGTTAATTCCTTGGCAGGTTTCCATGCAGCCGGCAGCGCAGCCTATACGTCTACCAAGGGCGCCATCCGCGCATGGACGCAGTACTTCGCGAAGAAGCTGGCTCCCCTGCATGTGCGCGTGAATGCCGTTATCCCGGGCCTGATCGACACCGATATGACCCATCCCGAAGGCATGGACGAGCTGTTCCAGAAGTACGTCGCTCCCTCTGCAGCGAAAATTCCGCTGGGCAGGTTGGGTTGCATCGACGACATCGCCAACGGCGTGCTGTACCTGGCTTCAGATGCTTCCGAATGGGTGACGGGCCACAGCATTCTGATTGACGGCGGCGAGCTTTGCTAATCGCCATAAGGTAAACACCAATCGAGCGTGATGATCGGAGGGACATGCGGGTCATCACACTCGAAAGCAATCTCTAGCAAAGGAGGACTCAAATGAGCGTTGAAGAAATGAGGAACAAGAAGCGCACACCTAAGGAAGCAGTTGGCTTCAGTGCATTGGTTCTGGTTGTTGTTATTGCCGTGGTTGCCCTGATGGGCGTATGCAACGTAGGCGCATGGGTGCCGTTTTTGGCGCTGTGCCTCTGGGCTATGAAAATTACCGTTGATCCCAAGCAGATTATCACGAACTACCTGGGCTGCGCAGTCGGCTTGACCATGGGCTACCTTATTGGCCATGCAAGCACCCTGGGCACCCCTGCCCTGGTTGCCTTCTTCGTCATGGTGTTTCTGCTGTTCATCACCATGCTCAACCAGCTTCCCGGCCTGAAGTACATCTTCAATGACTGGACGGCTGTTTTCTGCTCCGTTGGTACCGCTATGCCCTACGAGTGGACCATCTGCTTTGACTGGCTGTTCGCCTTCATTCTGTTTGGCGTAACCGTCATGATTGCCGGCTACTTCATCAACAAGAAGGACAAGGAAAAGGCTGCTCTGGAGCAGAACGCTTAAGCTATAGGAGAAACACAGTGGCAAAAGTACAAATCATCACGGGTGGCACGTCGGGCATGGGCCTGGAAACCGCCAAAGCAATCTCCCACTATGGCCCGGTTGTTATTACGGGCCGCGGCCAGAAGAAGCTTGACACTGCGCTTGCTCAGCTTGCAGAAGCTGGCGTTGAGGCCTACGGCACTCCCTGCGATGTGTCTAAGCGCGAAGATGTGGAGCGCCTGGCTGAGTTTGCAAGCCAGTACGGCGAGATTGGCAACGTCATCCATGCAGCAGGCGTGGATATGGACAACGCCGACTCCCCGACCATTGTGCGCATCAACGTTGGTGGCACTATCAACGTTGTCGATACCTTCCTCGGCCGCATGGAGCATGGCGCGCTGATTAACTTCTCCTCGGTGACGGGCTACTTCTACGGCGCAACCGAAGAAGATTACGAGCTCTGGGACGATCCGTATCAGGATGGCTTCCTGGAGAAGTTTGAGGCTGCCGTTCATAAGGCTCAGGTGAACAGCGCAATGCTTACCAACGAGTACAACACCTATGCCGCATCGAAGAGCTTCGTGATGCGCTATACGGCCGACAATGCCCTGCGCTACGCTGAGCAGGGCGGCAACCGCATCTTCAGCATCGCGCCTGGCTCCTACGATACCCCCATGTTGCAGCTTCAGGGCGAAGAGACCTACGAGAACTCCAAGTACATCACCTGCATCGGTCGCGTGGGCCAGCCATCCGAAATGGCTGCTTTGGTTGACGGCCTGCTGAACCCTGCCGCCAGCTATCTGACCGGTGTTGATATCCTCGCCGATGGTGGCATGGTTGCTCGCATGATGGCTTCTCAGCTCGACTAAGCCCCAAGCAACAAAATAACCCCGCCAATCTGCGCAAACGCAGAGAGCAAGGGATTTCCCCAATACGGCTGGCCGCCCTATCCCTCAGGGCGGCCAGTTCTTTCATCATCATTCGTCTTGATTTTCTTTCCCAATGTTGAAAGCCTGGTCATGCCATCCTTCTTCCAAAAACAATCGCCCCTAGCACGGCGGCGTCCACTCTTCGGGAACGTTATCTTCCTAAAGGCGAGATAAATACAACTTAGCAGTAATAAGCAAAGCGATAAGATCATAGTTCTGGGGCGACCCCAGCAGATCAATGCCTGATTTTTCCGCAATGCGGTTCAGGCGGTACACCATGCTGTTGCGATGAAGATGCATGGCGTTGGCAGTGATTCCTAAGTTGAAGCCACATTCAATGTAGGAAACAATGGTGGCAAGAAGGTCGCCGCCGCGCTCCTTCGCCTCGACGAGCTCCTTCGACTCGGGCATCTTGTAGGACAGGTAGACGGCGCGGCCTGCCGCGATGGCGCAGATGACGCCGATCATATAGAACTCCCAACAGTCCAGCGGAGGCACGAACGACGCGAAGAGTCCGATGCCTGCGGGCGCGAACGATTCTATTAGAGGAAGCATCATCGATATATGCTGAATTTTGCCACATTCGCAGATCAGGGGCTTGTTTGCCGACAGGAAGTGTTAGATTCCGTTTGCCAGGGCGGCTCACAACACGAATGTTTAGCCAAATAGCGTCTCTTTTGAAAAGTGGACTCATTGATGGGGTCCGAAAAGCGCGCTGGGCGCTGTGGATGCCCTGGGCGCGGGTTGAGCATCGCACCCAGGGCCAAGTAGCTAGTGTGTATTACTCGCGGACAGCGTAGGTCACGTTCGCGCGAGTACCCTCGCGAGCGGGCAGCTCGAAGAGGTGGAAGTGATTGTCGAGGCAGCGCTTAAGCTCAACGCTGTAAGCAGACTCGGGATCCTGGTCGTCACCCCAGGCAATAGCCTTGGTGGGACAGTAGGCCACGCAGTACTGCGGATAGCCCTGAGCGATTTCCCTCGCGCACATATCGCAGCTCTTCTGGTAGATGGGCTGCCAGTTCATGCGCAGGTTCGGGTAAATGCCCTGCGGACGGTCGATGCCGGCGCCAGATCCGTTGGTGCGGACGGTGATGCGGTAGTCGTCGTCCTCCAGGTTGTTTCCCACCTTGCATGCCATGGAGCAAGTCCAGCAGCCGATGCAGCGCTGAAGGTCGATCAAAGTTTTCTTTGCCATGGTTTCTCTCCTTCCTATGCGCTCTCGTACTTGCGGATGCTGCAGACAGAATCCCAGTAACAGTCGGTGCTGCCCTGAAGCGTGGACATCGACTCGATGAAGCCGTTGCCGATGTGGCCGCAGTCGATCCAGTCGTTCCACCACTTGTCCTCGACGGCACCCGTGGAATCGTAGTTGGGGCACTGGTGGACCATCTCGGCGTAGGTGCCCTCTTCGAAATGGCGGGCACGCCAGCCGAACCACACGTGAACCGTTCCAGCGGGTACGCACTCATCGATCTCGAGGCGCGTGATCACGTGGCCGCGATCGTTGTAAACCTCGACCATGTCGCCGTACTTCAGGCCCAGCGCAACGGCGTCCTTCGGATTGATGCGCGTGGATGGCGTGCCGCCGGAAAGCTCCACGGTGATGGGGTCGTCGGTGAAGCTTGACTGCATGAAGAAGCGCTGACGGCCGGTGAACAGCTGGAAGGTGTGCTTCTCGTCCTTGCCCAAGTAGTTGGTTTCGAGGGGCTTGGGAAGGGCAAGGTCGAAGTCCTTCAGGCGCTCGGCGTAGATCTCGAAGCGGCCGGTGTCGTTGGGGAACACCTCAGCGGGGTTCATCCACGGGTTCCACGGAATGGGCGGACAAGCGCCGCGAATGATCTTCTCTTCTTTCAGGCGCTCGTAGGTCACCTTCGGCTGAACGCCTGCGATAAGCGGATACGGGGTGTCGAGCATGACGTCAATCCATTCCCCAACGCTCTTTTGGAAGTAGTCGCCCAAGCCGACGCGCTTGGCGAGCTCGGACCAGAAGAACACCGGATCGCGCGGGTCAACGCCTTCGGGCGGGGTGATAGCCGGCTCCTGGAGGATGATGTGGCCGTAGCAAGCGCCGCTGATGATGTCCTCGCGCTCGAAGGACATGCAGTCGGGCAGTACGTAGTCGGCAATCTCGCCGGTGTCGGTCATCCATACGTCGTAGTCGACGACGAGTTCCATCTGGTTGACGATGTCAAGCCAGCGCTTGCGGTCGGGCTGCTGGTGGACGGGGTTGCCGCCTGCAACGAGCAGGGCCTTGTAGGGGCTGCCGGGGGCTTCGGCTTCGGCAAACCACTGGTGCATGCGAACCGGTTTGGACTTTGCGGACTCAAGGGTGCCGTCGGGAAGGGAGACGCCGCTCTCGTTGAAGGACAGCGGCCAGCCCTGAAGCTGCAGACCCTCGATGACGCCAGCGCCCTGGCGGCCGTACTTGCCGGTAAGGATGCCGAGCAGCATAAACAAGCGATAGGTTTCGTTGGTGTTGCGATAGCGCAGGCCGTAACCGCTCACGATGAAGGCCTTTTCAACGGTAGCCCAGTCGTAAGCGAGCTTCTCGATGACATGGACGGGAAGGCCGGTCACCTCGGAGGTTCTCTCCAACGTGTAAGCGGCAGCCCGGTCCTTGAGCAGCTGAAGCACGGGGGTAAGGGCGATGCCCTCCCACTCGTAGTGGCCCTCGAGCGCCAGGTTGGTACCAGGCAGCTGACCGCCCTTGGGGGCAACGGCCGCGAAGGCGTCGGCGTCCTTGTCGAAGACGATGTAGTTGCCATCAACGTCGCGAGCGAGCATGCCGTCGTCATCGCGCACCATGTAGGCGGCTATGGAGCGGTTGATGAGATAAGCGTTGTCCTGAAGGTCGTTTTGCAGGATGTAGTTGATCATACCCATGGCCAAATCGCCATCGGTGGAGGGCTTGATGCCAATGAACTCCTCTGCGAAACCGGCGGTGCCGTCGAAGATGAGGCCGATGTCGATGATCTTCGCACCGTTCTCGCGGGCGCGAACGAGGTTCTGGGCGCAGCGCATCTGGTTCTCAATGGGGTTGCAGCCCCAAACGTAGATCAGGTCGGAATCAACGATGACCTTCGGGTCGATGAGGACGTGGTTGGCGGTGGTGCCTACGTGGTAGAACTCGGCATAGAACGGGCCATTGTCCAGACCGATGGACTCCATC
>JAQXTF010000007.1 GCA_029219345.1 Eggerthellales bacterium | reverse complement strand
CCAAAGTCATGAGCTACAGCGGCATGGTGGGCGATATCGCCACGGTGCTGGTAGCCGTGGCGGGAGCAGCATACCCCCTGATAGCGCCTGTAATTGGCGCGCTGGGCGGATTCGTCACCGGATCAGGCACTTCCACCAGCGTGCTTTTCGGGGGGCTGCAGGCGCAAACCGCAGCTCAACTGGGGCTTTCCCCTTCATGGATTGCCGCCGCCAACATCATGGGCGCAGGCATTGGCAAAATGGTATGCCCCCAGAGCATCGCCGTTGGCGCTGGCGCCGCCGGCATGCAGGGCCGCGAGAGCGAGATTCTGGGCAGCACCTTCAAGTTTTTCGCGCTGTATGTGGCCGTTGCGGCCCTTGTATGCATGCTGGGCGCCACCGTTTCGGGCTAACGAGCCCATTCCGCGGGCCTTTTCCGCCCTTTTCCCCATTTCTGCAAATTTTTGCGTTTATCAGAGGTTTGGGATCAAAATGGCGAAATTGGGCCCTCCCACTGCAAATTCTTGCGTTTTTCAGAAGTTTCGGCCCGCTTTTCTTCCATCGAAAATATGTTTCCCCAGGTCAGATCGTTGCAGCCTTTTTCCAAACTTCTGAATTCCGCAAATTTTTGCATTTGCAAAAAATCGTGCATTTGCGCGAAAGTGCGTGACAAAGCCCTCAAGCCTCGCCACGCACTACTCCCCTAGGACTGAACGATGGAACGCGCCAGTGCGTAGGTAACGGCCAAGTAAGCGCCGTAAATAAGCACCACCACGCCTGCCGCCGCAGCCACTGCTCCCGAAATGTTCACGCCCAGCTCGGTAAACAGCGCGCCGGAAAGCACCTGCACCGCGCAGGCCGTGTGGCAGGCAGCCAGCACCAGCGGCGCCACAAAATACGTCACCGTTTGCGTGCGCAGACTGCCCAGAATGGCGCGCTCGTCGGCGCCCAGGTCGCGCAGACGACGGTATCGTCCCAGGCTATCGGCGGTTTCCGACAGCTGCTGGATGGCCAGAATAGCCGCCGTTGCCACCAACAGCACAAAGCCAATGTATACCGCCAGGTAGGTGATCACCATGCGCAGGCCGCTGGCTTGGTCAGCCATCTCGCGACCGCTGTAGGCGGCATAGCAAGGCCACACCGTATAGGAGAACAGCTGGTCTTCGGGCAGCTCGCCCAGCGTGCCGTCCAAGTATTGGGGGCTGGCCGGATGGATGCCATGCATATAGCGATTGAACGCAGCGTCGCCTTCGGCCCGATCAACGGAGTACGCAAGGTTCAGCACACTGCTTTCTGGCATCTGACCTGCGCTTTTCAAAGAATCAAACACCGCATCGGGAACAACAATCTCCAAACCGACGTCCACCACCGACCCGTTGCGAATGGGCATGCCCACCCTGTAAGCGAACTGCAGCGTGTAACCGGCAACCGTTGCCTGAGCGCGCGCAGAGCAAAGGCCTTCCGCAATTTCCGAAGAGGCCGCTACCATGTTGTTCACGGCGCATTCATCCGCCGCCAAGCTCAGAGTCGGCTCGCCAATGAGCGCTGCCAGACCGTTGTATTGACTTACGCTGCACACGCGCCAATCACCTTTGCGAATGGAGTCCAGCAGGTCGGGGCTGGCCATTTTCTCTACCCCGGGCACCTGGTCCACAAGGGCGGCTAGGGTGACTCCTTCCACCGTGTAATAGTCCAACTGGGCGCTGCTGGCCACAAAGTCATCCCAGCCTTTTCCCTGGTCACGCAGGCACGCGGCCATATCGCCGTTGAACTGGTGGTATAGGGCGGCGTATTCCTCGTTTCCTTCGGTATTCACCATAGCGGGATAGCAGCGAATGTTCTGGTCGTAGCGCGTAGTTTGCTCCAGGTTTCCCACGAACAGCTCCACCAGGCCCATGCCCGTAGAGGTGATGGTCAGGGCGAAGAACAGAAGGATGGAAACCACACTCATGCTGGCGAAGGTGGTGTTGATCTTGCTGGAAATCTGTCGGGTGGTGAACATGGTCAGGCCGCGGAAATACACCCTCGGTGTGCGCTGCAGCACAGTGGTTGCAAAGCCGGCTACGCTCCAGAAGAAGAGCACCGTGCCCACCACCATAAGCACGGTTGCGGCAATGAAATGCTCGTCTATTTCCATCATGCCGTTCACGTGCAGCTGCCAATAAGCGCAGGCCAGCAGGGCAATTGCCGCCACGAAGGCGCCAACGCGCACCGGCACGTTCACAGCCACGCGGCCCTCGTTGCGCTGCTGGGCCGAAAGCAGGTTCACCAGCTTGCAGCGGCGCACGTACACGATGTCAATGAGAGCGGAAAGGGCGAAGATGCCCAAAAAGCAGGCGGCGGTGAACAGCACCGACCATCCGGAAACTATGAACTGGTACT
>JAQXTF010000006.1 GCA_029219345.1 Eggerthellales bacterium | reverse complement strand
GACATTCCCCGCGCGGTGGAAATTGCCCACGCCGCGGGTGTTGCCGTGCACGTGACCTGCAACATTGTCATGAACGACGCCGATCTGGAAGAGCTGCCGGCATACCTGCAGGCGCTGGATGCCGCGGGCGTTGATGCCCTGATCATCAGCGACTTGGGCGCTCTGCGCCTGGCGCGCCAGTATGCTCCCCATTGCGAATATCATGTAAGTACCCAGGCTTCCGTTAGCAACGTGCAAGCGGCGCTGGCCTGGTACGAGATGGGTGCTCGCCGCGTGGTGTGCTCCCGCGAAATGAGCCTGGCGGAAATTGCCGCCTTCAAGGCCGCGCTGCCTGCTGATATGAAGGTGGAGACGTTTGCCCATGGCGCCATGTGCATGGCGGTTTCGGGCCGCTGCCTCATTAGTTCCTACCTGACCGGCCGTAGCGGCAATCGCGGTCACTGCACCCAGCCCTGCCGTTGGATGTACACCTTGGAGGAAGAAAAGCGCCCTGGCCAGCACTTTCCCATTGAGGAAGACAATCGTGGCACTTTCATCATGAACGCCCAGGATATGAACATGCTGGCTCATGTGCGCGAAATGGAGGCCGCGGGCATTGACTCCATCAAGATTGAGGGTCGCAACAAGAAGGCCTTCTACGTGGCCACCATCGTGAATGCGTACCGCCAGGTGCTGGATGGTGCCGACCCAGCCGATTTCGCCGAAGAGCTGGAGACGGTGTCGCATCGTCCCTATTCCACGGGCTTTTTCTTTGGTCCTGCCCATCAATCGGTGAACACCGATGGCTACGAGCAAACCTGTCTGCATGTGGCAACCATTACCGATTGCCAGCCGGCGGGGCAGGGCGAGTGGACCATCACTGCCGTGTGCCACAATCGCTTCGAGCAGGGCGGCGTGCTGGAAGCTTTGGTGCCCCATGTTCCTCCCATTGAGGTGACCGTGAATAACCTCACGTGGATTTCCGAAAACGCCGCGGGCGAGCCCCTTCCCGTGCCGGTGGAGGTGGCCAACCGCGCCATGGGCACGTACACTTTCACATGCGGCGCGCAGCTGGGCCCCGGCGACTACCTGCGCTTGCGCGAGCACCGCGTGACATCCCGTTACGTATAGGAGTGTACGATGGCTTTGGGGCGGCATATGCAGAAGCTGGCTGCGTTCTTGTGCGGCACCCTGCTGGCTTTGTGCATGGGGGCAGCTTCTGCTTTTGCCGCCGACAGCTATGAAGAAGATCATATTTTGATATCCTTGCAGCCTGGGGTGTCCAGTCAGGACGCATATCAGGCCTTTGCGGTCCTGACCTGGGTTGATGGCCAAAAACTGCCCGTCACGATGGCTGATGAATCCATGGGGCGGGTGAAGGAGATACCCCTGGCGCCTGGCGTATCGGTGCAGGCGGCGGTGTCTGCTGCCGAGGAGTTGCCCTGCGTGGAGTTCGCGCAGCCTGATTACCTGCTGATGCTGCCCGAGCCGGTGGAACCCTCAGATTCTCCCAGCTTGCTGGCTCTTACGGAAGAGCTGCTGGGCGTGCCCCTTTTCGTGAACGACCCCTTTTTGCCCGGTGAACACCAGTCGTATTGGCACTTGGAAAACATAGGCGCCTTCGCGGCGTGGCAGCGCTTGCCTCAGGGCAATCCCGTTACGGTGGCGGTTTTCGACACGGGATGCAACTTGAATCACAGTGACCTGGTAGATAACCTGGTGCTGGACTATGTGTATGACGCGTACGCCCAAAAGACGGGCACGGAAGACTTCCGCGATGCAACGGGCCATGGCACTCATGTGACGGGCACTATTGCGGCGGTGGCCAACAACGGCCTGGGAACTGCCGGCGTGGGGTACAACCAGGTGAAGGTGTTGCCCGTCAATATCTTCAACCCCGCTACAGGCGGCGGCAACATCAAGGCGCTGATTCGTGCCTATGAATACGTGATTGACCTGGCGAAAAACCATCCCGAGCTGAACATCCGTGTGATCAATATGAGCTTGGGTGCCCGCAGCTCGAAGACGGCGCCCGATGAAATGGTGCACCAGAGCATGCGCGATGCTCTTGATTTGGGCATTTTGTCGGTGTGCGCTGCGGGTAACGATGCCCGATCTGATGAACTGTGGCCCTCTGACTTCGAAGAGGCCTTTTCGGTAACGTCGCTGAACAGGAACGGCGTGACGCCTCTGGACACCTCTGATTTCAACGCTGCCAAGGATTTGTGTGCGCCGGGCGACGGAATCTGGAGCACTACGTGTAACGGCAGCTATGGTTACAAGAGCGGCACTTCCATGGCATCGCCCCAGGTGGCGGCCGCGGCAGCCTTGCTGTGGAGCGTGCGCCCCGATCTTACGGTTGACCAGGTGCGTCAGGTGCTGCAGGCAACGGCGGCGCCCCTTCAGGTGCCCGAGGGTAGGGAAGGGCTCTATGGCGCGGGACGCCTGGATGTTGATGCCGCTTTGGCTTTCTTGGAAAATAATGGCGCCGTTTTTGTGGCTCCGTTTGCTCCGGGCGTGTATCAGCTGACGTACATGCCGCTGAATGCGTCGTATTCGGGCGTGCCCACGTATTGGGACTACCCCTTCAGCTGGGATGCCACGCAGGGGACCTGGCTGTGCCTGACGAGCCAGGATCCGGGTGATATTTCCTTCGGTGACCTGGTGTTTGACGAAAGCTTGCAGGCGATGACCGTTTCTCGTCCCGGTGCTGAAACTTCTGAGGCTCCTGCAGGTGACGCCAACGGTAACGGGCGCATGAACATTGTTGACGCCCAGGTGGCCTACGAGCGCGCGTGCGGTTTTGCCGTGTTCGACCCTCGCGATGGTTTGCAGTGGCTCACGGCCGATGTGAACGCCGACGGCGTCCTGGATTCCTCGGATGCTTTGGCCATCCAATACGCCATCCATTTCGGATGGCTCACCGCATGACAAATCCCCCGGCACCTTGTCATGCACGTGCGCTGACGCAGCTTTTCCGCTACAATTATTTGTCACATTTTTCCTTTGACGGATTGAGCAGAAAGGCCGCAGATGGAGGCAGACGCCATTTTTGAAGAAGAGCAGCATGCTCTGAGCGCCACCTACGATAAGCTTTTGAATATTGAAGAAACCACTTTGGCAAACTTGGGCGCAACCGCCCGCGATGCTCTGGGCGACCGCAAGGATTTCTTTGAGGAGCTCCACTTTGACCTGGGCAATGGCGTGAACCTAGAGACCTACGCGGAAGCGGAGGCCCTGCAGCGCGTCATCGATGAGTACAACCTTTCCGTGGACTTGAACTCCGAGCGGCTAGCCAAAGCTCGCCTTTTGCTGAAGAAGCCTTACTTTGCCAAAGTTGTGCTGCAGCTGCGCCCGGGCGCGGCGCCTCGCGAGCTGTATCTGGGCGCCACGGGCATGACCGATGAGCGCGGCCGCCACTTCATCATTGACTGGCGCGCCCCGGTGGCCGAAACCTACTACAACCAATCCAACGGCAAGACCTCCTACACCGCTAACGGCAAGACTATCCAGGCTGACCTGCTGCTTCGCCGTCAGTTTGACATCACCGGCAATGTGCTGAACGCCTGCTTCGACACCACCGTGGCCATTGAAGACCCCTTGCTGTTGGCATCCCTTTCCAAGAGCCGCTCCTCCAAGTTGGGCGACATCACCGCCACCATTCAGCGTGAGCAAAACCAGGTGGTGCGCCACGAAGACGTGCCTGTGCTGCTGGTGAACGGCATTGCCGGTAGCGGCAAAACCAGCGTCATGCTGCAGCGCATCGCCTACCTGCTCTACCAGGAGCGCGATACCCTGCGCCCCGACGACGTGCACCTGATTTCGCCCAACCCGGTATTCCGCGACTACATTGATAACGTGCTGCCCAATATGGGCGAGCGCAACCCCCAGATTGAAACTTGGGACGACCTTATGAACAAGCTGGGGCTGGGGGAGCGCGGCCTGGGGAAGAACGCCCTGGCGGCCGACCTGTTGCGCATTGACCAGGAGCTGCCCAAGTTGGAGCTTACCCAGCGCGACTTCCAGGATATCTGCATCGATGACGAACGCGTTGTTTCCGCAGGCCAGGCCTTTAGCGCTTATCAACAGCTGAAGCGCTTGCCCGCCGGCCAGCATCGCTGCACCCTGGTGATGGAGGCACTGCACGAACGCGTGGAAAACCGCATTGCGTCGCGCATCAATAACGCCGATGTGCAGGCGGAGCTGTTTGATCTGGATGAGCAAGAACATATTCGCCTCTTTGGCCATCAGGTGTTCACCGCCACAGAGGAGGAGCTGCCAGAGTACACCCAGCGCTACCTGGAGGATCGCTACGCGGCGGTAGAGGAGGCCATTGAAGACGGCGCTTGGCTGCGCATTGACCGTATTGGCATGAATATGCTGGGCAAGAGCAGCCTGTCGGCGGCCGAATGGCTGTACCTGAAGCTGGCGTTGGCTGGCGGCGCCGACCGTGGCGCGCGCTTTGTCATGGTGGACGAGGTACAAGATTACTCGGTGGCCCAGCTTATGGTGCTGGCTCGTTATTTCTGCAACGCCCACTTCTTGCTGCTGGGTGATGAAAACCAGGCAATCAAAGAGGGTACGGCAACGTTTTCCCAGATAGAAGAAGCATTCGCTCATGTTCTGGAGGCTCCCGTTGCCCTGTGCCGCCTGCAGACCAGCTATCGCAGCTCCCCGGAAATCACCGCTTTGTTCAAGCCCCTTATGAACGGCGACTCCGCTATGGACGTGGCCTCGGTGCAGCGCCCCGGCGTTGAGCCGGTCATCAAGCCCTGCGCCACCGACCAGGAGTATCTGGCCGCCGTGCGTCAGGCTGTGGCTCAGGCGGAGGCTGATGTGGCGGAAGGCGGCCTGGCTGCAGTGCTGGTGGCCGATAAGCAGCGCGCTCGCTGGCTGGGCAAGCAGCTGGCCGATTGCAACATGCATCAGGCCATCGATGCAGCGTCGCTAACGGAAAGCGGTGTGGTACTGCTGGATCTTCCCACTGCTAAGGGTTTGGAGTTTGACCAGGTCATTATTGCAGATGCCCAGGAAAGCGTGTATGGCACCGATGACCTTTCCCGTCATCGCCTGTACACGGCAATCTCTCGCGCAACACAAAAGGTGACCATCCTTTCCCAGGGAGCCATGACGCCTTTGCTGGGCTAGTTGCTGCTTGAATACAATTTGTGCGCATTTTGATAGCTTTTTGTGCACGCGCTGATATCTTTCTGTGGACGTTTTTGATAGAAGCGCCGCGTATCATGACGCCCATGAAGAACGTGTATTTGGGACATAGTACTGCCGCTTGGTACTGGCTGCACGCAAAGGGTGCCTTAAAAGTGATTGCGCAACACCCTAGGCGCTACGTGCTGTCTGATGCCGTATCGTGTGGCGAAGAGGCTCATGCTGCGCTTGACCGATCTTTGTTTACGCGGGCGGGGGCACCTTTGAGCATTGTGACGCCTCGGGGAGGTTATCGAAGCCGGGGAGGCGTTTGCGTGCATCGCTCATGCGCGGCGCTTCCTGCGAAATCGTTTATTCAGCTAAAGGACAACATTTTTATTGCGTCGCCTGAACTTAGTTTTGTCCAAGCGGCTACGGAGTTGCCCTTTTACCAGCTCATTCACTATGGCTGTGCCCTGTGCGGCGGGTATGTGCTCAGCGACGAGAGCGAGACGGGAATTCTTTCGCGCGACCCATTGAGCTCTGTCAAGAAACTGCAGGCCTACCTTCAGACATGCGAATGTATGAAGGGGCTTAAAGCGGCGCGCAAGGCATTGCCCTATATTTTGGAAAACAGCTGGTCACCCAGGGAAAGCACGTCTGGTTTACTGATTTCGCTTCCCTATAAGCACGGAGGAAAAGCGTTGTCGGACATTCGGCTCAACCAGCGCATTGATATTCCGGCGTATCTTCGCAGCATGACTGATAGGAATTACTTTGTGGCCGATTTCTTTTGGCCCGGGAAGATGGTGGCGGCGGAGTATGACAGCGATGTTGCCCATTCGGGTGATGCGCCGCGCACGACCGATGCTATCAAGAGGAATCTTCTTCCTCTTATGGGGTATACGCCGTTTTCCTTTACGCGCCTTCAGGTGAACAGCGATCGGGAAATGGACAAGGCTTGCGAGAACCTCCGTGCTCTTTTGAGGGTTAGGCCGCGGCAAAAGATTCCCCAAGACTACGCGCAACGTAAGGCGGAGCTTCGTAGGCAGCTTTTGAGCTGCTCGGATGGCTACAGTAATGGGTACGGTGCAACAAAAATGAACGATAAGTTGCCAAGGGGAAACAAAAGCATGGAAAATGGCGCCTTGAATGACAAAAACGAACGATAAGTTGCCGAAAGCAGGCGATTTCAAAGCGATATCGTTGCGTTTCCCCAGGTCGCGATTGTTGGGTCGACTGTCGTCGGCAACATATCGTGCATTCTTGTATTTTGGGGGCCCATTTTTGCTCCGTTTGATGCGCGTTGGCAACATATGGTGCACTTTTGCGCTGGCGCAGGTGGGGAAGACGATCGTGCCAAGGCCCATCCCATGACAAGCGGCATGGTTTATGGCACAATAGCAACCGAAAAAGAAATCATTTGCATGTTAGGTTACGTTTATGTCTGCACAATTCGACGTTCGTCAGGCGAACGCTTCTACTGTTGATTTGTTTGAACGGGAGTTGGGGCTGCCCCGCTTCATTGCAACCACGCTGGCAACTCGCGGTATAACCACGGTTGAACAGGCAAAACGCTTTTTTACGCCCTCCCTTGACAGGGATTGGGGCAATCCTTACGACATTCCCGGCCTGGATCTGGTGGTGGATTCTTTGGAAGAAGCCATCCTGCGCGGTGATCACATTGTGGTTTTCGGCGACTTCGACGTTGATGGCATCTCAGCCACCACGGTGCTTACTCGTGGCTTGCGCCAGATGGGCGCTTTGGCTACGCCGTTCATTCCGCGCCGCTTCGACGAAGGTTACGGCCTGACCGAGCCCGCTTTCCAGCGCGTCATGGCACTGGGCCCCACCCCCGATTTCATTGTTACCGTTGACTGTGGCATCTCCTGTCGCGACATGGTGTCCACCATTGTGGGCCAGGGCGTTCGCGTGGTTATCACCGACCACCATGAGCCCGCCGATCAGGTGCCCATTGACGTGCCTATTGTTGACCCCAAAATGGCTGGTCCCAAGGAAGATACGGTGCTAGCAGGCGTGGGCGTTGCCCTGAAAGTGGTGCAAGCCCTGGGCGCCCGCTTTGGCATGCCGCACCTGTGGCGTGACTACACCGACCTTGCCACGCTGGGAACCGTGGCTGACCTGATGCCCATGGTGGGCGAAAATCGCGCGCTGGTGGCCGATGGCCTGAAGCGCATCAACGAAAATCCGCGTCCCTGCATTGCGGCGCTGCTGGCCCAGGCGGGAGCGGCGGAAGAAACCACCAGCACCAACCTGAGCTTCTCGGCGGTGCCGCGCCTGAATGCTGCGGGTCGCATGGGAGATTCATCGTGCGCCTTGGAGCTGCTCATGTGCGATGACCCGGCGCGCTGCCAAACCCTGGCGGCCCAGCTGGGCGAAATCAACTCCCAGCGCCGCACCATCGAAGCTGAGTTGGCAGAAATCGCCAAGGTTCAGGCTGAGGAAATCTACCACGGTCAGCGTGCCTTGGTGGTGGCCGGTGCCGGTTGGCACGAAGGCGTCAAGGGCATTGTGGCCAGCCGCTTGGTAGGCACTTACGGCGTGCCCGTCATCCTGTTCACCATCGACGGCGATGAGGCTCGTGGCTCGGGCCGCAGCGTGGGCAAGGTGAACCTGTTCAAGGCGGTGGAAAGCTGCGCCGATCTGCTGACGCGCTTCGGCGGTCACGAGGCCGCGGTGGGCGTGACTCTGCCTGCCGACAAGCTCCACGAGTTTGCCCAGCGCCTGTGCGCCTTTATGGACGCTTTGCCTCAGAGCGCTTTCCATCCGGCCATTTGCGTGGATTCCCGCGTGGCTCTTTCGGAGCTGACCTTGGGAAACGTGCGCAAGCTGGATATGCTGGCCCCCTTTGGCCAGGAAAATCCAGTGCCGTGCTTCATGGCTCCCAACGTCACCTTGACCAATCATCGCGCAGTGGGCGCCGGCAAGAATCACTTCTCCTGCAGCCTTTCCGATGGCACCGCCCAAACGGCCGCCATCATGTTCCACTGCAATGATATTGAAACCCTGCTGGGCACCAATAGCGTGGTCAACGCCGCGTTTACCCTGCAAGTTGATTCATGGCGCGGCCGCGAATCGGTGAAGGCCATGCTGAAAACCATTTCGCCTGCCCGCTCTTGCGCGGCTCTGGAAGCTTGCCTCTCTCAAGAAGAAATGGCCTTCGTATCTGACCTGTACGCCTCCACCGAGGATGACCTGGAGGTTTCTCTGGATGAATCCTTTGAGGAAGTGGTGCGTTACGAAAGCCTGCTGGAGCAAAACCGCAGCGTGTGGAGCCAGTACGCCAAGGAAGACCCGGCGGGTCTGACCCAGCGCATCGTTCATGCCATCATCGGCGACGCCGGCCTGCATGAATCCCAGGAAGAGATTCTCCACTGCCTGGCGGCGGGGGAGTCGCTGCTGGCCGTTATGGCCACGGGTCGCGGCAAGTCGCTGACCTTCCAGGTGAAGGCGGCTCTGACTGCCCTGCAGCAACACCAGGCCTCGGTGTTCGTGTACCCCCTGCGCGCCCTCATTACCGATCAGGCGTACCATCTGAACAACGCCCTGCTGCCCTTCGGCGTTTCCTCTGTGGTGCTTACAGGTGAAAGCACGCCCCAGGAACGTACCATTGCTTTTAAGGGCCTGGCCTCGGGCGATGTCGATGTGGTGCTGACCACGCCGGAGTTTCTGGCCTTCCATGCGGCAGAATTTGCTGCTTGCAAGCGCATTGGTTTCGTGGCCATCGACGAGGCCCATCACGTGGGCCAGGCCAAGGCTGGCAACCGCCTGGCGTATCGCTCTTTGGGCGGCGTACTGGAGCAGCTGGGCAACCCCACGGTGCTGGCGCTGACCGCTACCGCAACCGACGCGGTGGCCCGCGACATTGAAGAAGTGCTTTCTCTGCAGGCTCATGTATGCGACAGTACCTGTCGCGACAACCTGTTCATTGACGACCATCGCAACCTGAAGAATCGCGATGACTACCTGGCCCATATTGTGGCCCGCGGCGAAAAAACCGTGGTGTACGTCTCCTCGAGAGAGCAGTCGGTGGCCGTTGCCCGCGCTTTGCGCAAGCGCGTGCCCCAGCTGGCATCCCGCATCGGCTTCTATAACGCCGGTCTGACCCGCGCTGAGCGCAAGCAGGCTGAAGAGCTGTTTCGCACCGATGCCTTCTGCGTGCTGGTGGCTACTTCAGCCTTTGGTGAAGGCGTGAACATTCCCCATATCCGTCGCGTGGTGCTTTATGGTCTGCCTTTCAATGAGATTGAATTCAACCAGATGAGCGGCCGTGCGGGTCGCGATGGCCGTCCGGCGGTGGTGCACCTGCTGTATGGTCGCGCCGATTCCCAGGCCAACGAGGCCCAGGTGTGCGGCATTACTCCGAATCGCGAGGCGCTGGTG
>JAQXTF010000005.1 GCA_029219345.1 Eggerthellales bacterium | reverse complement strand
GGCCACGCTTTTGATTACACCCATCATGTGGTTGACCTGAACGAAATCTACGCCGAGCTGGAAGACGGCGTGACCACCGAAGATCAGGTTGCTGTTGCCGGCCGCCTTATGAGCAAGCGCGTGCAGGGCAAGTGCGCATTCGTCGGTCTGCGCGACACCACTGGCGACATCCAGCTGTTCTGCCAGATCAACAACTTGGGCGAAGAGCTGTACGCCCGCGTGAAGGACCTGGATGTGGGCGACTGGGTTGGCGTCAGCGGCGCCATGATGCGCACCAAGCGCGGTCAGCTGTCCGTTGCCGTGGCCGGCATCGAGCTGCTGTCCAAGAGCCTGCGCCCCCTGCCTGAAAAGTTCCATGGCCTGGCCGACAAAGAGCTGCGTTATCGCCAGCGCTACGTTGACCTGATTGCAAACCCCGAGGTCAAGCAGACCTTCGTGAAGCGCTCCAAGATCGTCTCCGCCATTCGCAGCTACATGGATAGCCAGGACTTCTTCGAAGTGGAAACCCCGTTTTTGCACTCCATCATGGGCGGTGCCAATGCAAAGCCCTTCGTGACTCACTTCAACGCACTGGACACCGATTTCTTCCTGCGCATCGCCACCGAGCTGCCCCTGAAGCGCCTGCTGGTTGGCGGTTTTGAGCGCGTGTACGAAATTGGCCGCCAGTTCCGCAACGAGGGCATGGACCCCTTCCACAACCCCGAGTTCACCACCATGGAAGCCTACCAGGCCTTCACCGACCTGTCCGGCATGATGCGCCTGACCCAGGGTGCCATCCAGGCCGCCGCGCAGGCTGCTTGCGGCACCACTACCGTGGAGTTCCAGGGCAATCAGATTGAGCTGGGCGGCGATTGGCGCGTAGCTACCATGAGCGAGCTGGCCTCCGAAGGCGCCGGCGAAGAGGTTTCCTTCGATCGCACCCGCGAAGAGCTGGTTGCCATTCTGGAGAAAAACGGCGGCCACGCCGAAGACGCTTGGGGCAAGGGCAAGCTTATCTCCGAGATCTTCGAGGCCGTTGCCGAAGAGAAGCTCATTCAGCCCACCTTCGTCACCGAGCATCCGCTGGAGATTTCCCCGCTGGCCAAGAAGGACCCTGCCAACCCCAACTTTACCCAGCGCTTTGAGCTGTTCATTAACGGCCACGAGTACGCTAATGCTTTTACTGAGCTGAATGACCCCGTTGACCAGGCCGAACGCTTCCGCGCTCAGGTTGAGGCCAAGGGCATGGGCGATGACGAGGCCATGGGCTATGACGCCGACTACATCCGCGCTCTGGAATACGGCATGCCTCCCGCAGGCGGCGTGGGCATTGGCATCGACCGCCTGGTCATGCTGCTCACTGACAGCGCCACCATTCGCGACGTGCTGCTGTTCCCGGCCATGCGCGACGAGAACGCCACTGCTGCTCCCAAGGCTGCTCCTGTCGCTGCCGTTGAGGAAGTGGCTCCCGCGGAAATTGACTTCTCCAAGGTGGAAATTGAGGAACTTTTCGCTGACCAGGTAGATTTCGAGACTTTCAGCAAGAGCGACTTCCGCGCCGTGAAGGTGAAGGAATGCGTGGCTGTGCCCAAGAGCAAGAAGCTGCTGCAGTTCACTCTGGATGACGGCACCGGCACCGACCGCACCATTCTTTCCGGCATCCACGCTTACTACGAGCCCGAAGAGCTGGTGGGCAAGACCCTCATCGCCATCACCAACCTGCCTCCCCGCAAGATGATGGGCATCGACAGCTGCGGCATGCTGCTGTCTGCCATCCACTCCGAGGAAGGCGAGGAGCGCCTGAATCTGCTGATGGTTTCCCCGGCCATTCCCGCTGGAGCCAAGTTGTACTAGTCACACAACTGGGAAAGCGCCTCGCTCGGGGCGCTTTTTTCATGAAAGGAGAACTACCATGGCACTGCAATGCACTATCTCCCGCGATGAAGCATGGGAGCTTCTGAAGAAGTACAACCAGGACCGTTTTCACCTGCAGCACGGTCTGACCGTTGAGGGCTGCATGCGCTGGTTTGCCCAGGACTTGGGCTACGGCGACGAAGTTGAGTTCTGGGGCATGGTCGGCTTGCTGCATGACATCGACTTCGAGCAGTGGCCCACCGAGCACTGCCAGGTGGCTCCGCGCCTGCTGGCCGAGGGCGGCGTGGCTGACGAGATGATCCACGCCATCTGCAGCCACGGCTATGGCTTGTGCTGCGACGTTGAGCCCGTGCTGGAAATGGAGAAGGTGTTGTTCGCCGTTGACGAACTCACCGGCCTCATCTGGTCTTATGCCCTTATGCGCCCCGAGCACAATTGCGTTGGCATGGAAGTGAAGAGCCTGAAGAAGAAGTTCAAGGACAAAAAGTTCGCCGCCGGCTGCTCCCGCGACGTTATCCGCGAAGGCGCCGAGCGTTTGGGCTGGGAGCAGGATGTGCTCTTCGAGAAGACCATCGCCGCCATGCAGAGCTGCGAAGCCTCTGTGGCCCAGGCTATGGAAGCGGAATAATCCCCTTATTAGGTGCAAAGTTTGATCGGCGGCTCCCTTGGGCCGCCGCTTTTTTTATTCCCAGGGATGCGTGTGATGGCCAAACAAGCGCTCTACCAGGGCACGAGCCGCCTCTTCGTCGGCGGGCGCCGGAACGGGCTGGCGCAACTTCTTGGCGAGCAGCGCGCCGGTGGCAACTAGGCCTTCGTAGGTGCGCACCTGCTCAAATACCACGGGCACCACCTCGATGCCTTCCGCCGTCAAGGCAACGCGACGCAGCGCATCGGAGTCGCGCTGCTCTTCGGTGCCATGCCATGCGTTGAAGTCGTATTCCAAGGCAATCTTTTTGCTCGGGTAGTAAAAGTCGCAGCGACACGCTGATCGGGGATACAGCGCGCGCCCCTTTTCTCCCAGCTCAATGGGCACATTCAGCTCCATGGCTCCCAGCTGTAAACCGTTCAAACGGCGGGGAAGCGCAAGGGCAATGGCCAGGGCGGTTTCCATGGGAGAAGCTGACCCGTCCTTCAGATACTTCAAGGCGCGGCGCACGTTTTTGATGCCCTTCAGGCCGGGAAGCTGATCAGCGGCCTGAGCAATTTGCTCGGCGCTGGTAAGCGGCGCACGGTTGCGAAAACCCTTGGGGTGACTCTTGTCCAGGGTGTACGTGCCGCAAAACTCGTAGGCAAGGACGAGCCAATCAATCAGGTCCAAATCGCGGGCCAGTTGTATCAGGGCCAAGGCGGGCGATACCGCAAACGCATTTTCGCCAACGGAATAAAACGGCGCGCTTTCTTCGCTGTACGCCTGCACATGTCCCACCGTGACGCCCTTCTTCTGGCGAAGGGCCTGGTCAGAAACGGTAATGTGAAGAGGCAGCGCAAGCTCGTGCTGCCCAGCGAACTCGCGCACTTCCTTAGCGCTGATTTGGGGGCGCAATGCCGAGCAGCGTCTCAGATGCGGACCTCCAAGAATCACGCTGGCGGCCTTGGCGGGAAGGGGCAGGGGCTCAATGTTCCAAATGCCCACTTCGGCCAGCTGAGCCGCTTCACGCTTGCGTTGGTCCAGCGCGTCGGCTTCTATGCGGCTTGCCCAGCACCAAAACGCGGCAGCCGTGGAATGGGAAAGGCAAAAGCCCATGGGGCCTCCAATCGGGGATGTTAGTGCGGCATAAAGCCATCTTCTAGCGAGATTTACCACACTAACGGCGGAATTTTCCTCATATTACCACAGAAACGAAAGAAAACTCGAATACAGAGGAAATATTGCCGTTTTTGTGGTAATTTCGCATGAAATAGTGCGTTTCTGTGGTACTGAAAATGGAAAATGAACGTTTCTGTGGTATTTTGTCCGAAAAGGGGCAAAAATGGCCCCGAATACTTTACGAATGGGTCACAAGCGCAGTAATTCCAGCTCGTTGCGGTAACATGTACCATGACAAAAAGTACCCTGGTTGCAACGAGCGCCAGGTAGACGAAAGAGGCAAACATGGCTTTTGAAAAGTTCACCGACAAGGCCCGCAAGGTTCTTGTTCTTGCGCAAGACGAAGCACGCGCCCTCAAGCAGCCTTACGTGGGTACCGAGCATATTCTGCTTGGCCTGATCCAGGAAAAGGACGGCTTTGCCGCCCAGGCCCTGGACCGCTTGAACGTTAAGTACGAAGACGTGACGGGCATGATTCCCCAGGTGGTGTCCATCGATGAAAACGCTGATGTGACCGGTCATCTGAACTTCACCGCTCGCGTGAAGCGCGTGTTGGAAAACTCCCTGCGTGAGGCTATGCAAATGGGCCAAAGCTACATTTCCACCGAGCATCTGCTGCTGGGCATCGTGCGCGAAGGCGAAGGCACCGCCCTTGATGTGCTGAGCCGCTTGGGCGTATCCGGCGACGACATTCGCGCCGCTCTGCACGACCTGGTGGGCCAGACTCCCGTGCTGGCAGGCAACAACCCCTTTGGCGGGGGCACTCAGCAGGAGAGCATGCTGAAGGAATTCGGCACCGATCTGACCAAGAAGGCACGCGACGGCAAGCTGGACCCCGTTATTGGTCGCGCCAAGGAAATTGAGCGCGTCATGCAAATTTTGAGCCGCCGCCAGAAAAACAACCCCCTGCTGCTGGGCGAGCCCGGCGTGGGCAAAACCGCTGTGGTTGAGGGCCTGGCGCAGCTCATTGTGAGCAACGAGGTGCCCGAGATTCTGCGCGACAAGCGCGTCATCACCCTGGATGTTTCTGCCCTGGTGGCAGGCTCCAAGTTCCGCGGCGAATTCGAAGAGCGCCTGAAGAAGTGCATCAAGGAAGTGCAGGACGATGGCAAGATTATCCTGTTCATCGATGAGATGCATACCCTTATTGGCGCCGGTTCCGCGGAAGGCTCCATTGACGCCGCTGCTATTCTGAAGCCGCCCCTGAGTCGCGGCGAGATTCAGGTTATTGGCGCCACCACCACCGAGGAATACCGCAAGCATCTGGAAAAGGACAGCGCTTTGGCTCGTCGTTTCCAGAGCCTCATTGTGAGTGAGCCCACCAGCGAGCAGACCGTGCGCATTCTGGAGGGCTTGCGTGAACGTTACGAGGCTCACCACCACGTGCGCTTCACCGACGCCGCCTTGCAGGCTGCCGTCAGCTTGAGCGAGCGCTACATCCAAGATCGCTTCCTGCCCGATAAGGCCATTGACGTTTTGGACGAAGCCGGCGCCCGCATGCGCATTCGCAACATGACGTTGCCCGAAGAAGTGCGTGCCATCAACGACGAGCTGAACAAGACCACCGCTGCACGCGTTGCCGCCGTGGCCGCTCAAGATTACGAGAAGGCTTCTCAGCTGAAGGACGAAGAGGATGCCCTGCGCACCAAGCGCGATGAGGCGCTTTCCAACATTTCCGCAGATGAGAACCAGGAAATCCACGAAGTTACCGAGAAGGACGTGGCCGATGTTGTGTCTATGACCACCGGCGTGCCCGTCTCTGATCTGACCGAGGCTGAAGCTGAGAAGCTGCTGCGCATGGAGGGCGTGCTGCATGAGCGCGTCATTGGCCAGGACGAGGCCGTAACCGCCCTGTCCAAGGCAATCCGCCGCAGCCGCGCCGGCCTGAAAGACCCCAAGCGCCCCAGCGGCTCCTTCATCTTCCTGGGCCCCAGCGGCGTGGGCAAGACCGAACTTTCCAAGGCTTTGGCTGAGTTCTTGTTCAACTCCGAAGAGGCCCTGATTTCCTTCGACATGTCTGAGTACATGGAGAAGCACAGCGTGAGCCGTTTGGTTGGCAGCCCTCCGGGTTACGTGGGCTTCGACGAAGGTGGCCAGCTGACCAAGGCCGTGCGCCAGCGCCCCTACTCCGTGGTGCTGTTCGACGAAATTGAGAAGGCCCACCCTGATGTGTTCAACATCTTGCTGCAGATTTTGGAAGAAGGCCGCCTGACCGACAGCCAGGGCCGTTCCGTTGACTTCCGCAACACCGTCATCATCATGACCAGTAACGTGGGCGCCCGCCAGATTGCCACCACCCAGTCCCTGGGCTTTTCCGGCAGCGAGAGCGTGGGCCTGTCCGACAAGGAAATCAAGGCTCGCGTTATGGCCGAGGTCAAGAAGACCTTCCGTCCCGAGTTCCTGAACCGCCTGGACGAGATCATCGTGTTCAAGAGCCTGACCTCCAGCGAGATCAACGAGATTGTGAAGCTCATGGTGGACGACCTGCGCCAGCGCCTGATCGCCCTGAACATGACCATCAACCTGTCCGACGATGCCCTGAGCTACGTGGCCAAGGAAGGCACCGACGTCACTTTTGGTGCTCGTCCTCTGCGCCGCGCTATTCAGCGCCTGCTGGAAGATCCCATCTCCGAGCAGATTCTGGAAGGCAAGTGGACCAGCGGCTCCGTTATCCAGGTGGGCCTGGATGGCGAGAACCTCACCTTCGAACAGGGTGAAGGAAGCATCCCTGCGCCTCGCAAGCGAGACAATATTGCTCGCGAAACCGAGCTTCTGCTCACCCAGTACAACCTGGGCGCAGCAGGCACTTCCGGTAACTCCACCATTAGTGGCGCTGCCGACTAACAACATAAAATGAGACGAAAGCGCCCGGGGCAATTTCGTCTCATTTCGCTTTTGAGGGAGAAACAATGAACACCTTAGACAACAAGGGTGACCGTCTTCTTGAGCTGGTAAACCAGCTGGTTGGCACCGTCACCGAGCGGGAGAGCGCGGAATACAAGGGCTGCGTGGATAAAAAAGCCAGCGTAGCCGCAGTTGTTCTGGCTGGCGGTCACGGCGAGCGCTTTGGCTCGGCAGGCGGCAAGCAGCTCATTGACATTGCAGGCAAGCCCCTGCTCTCCTGGTCCATTGAGACCCTGGATGCCGTGGGCGACATTGGCCTCATCGTAGTGGTGTGCCCCAAGGATCGTCGCGATGAATACAAGAGCGTGGCTATTGACCCCTTCAATTTTGTAACTCCCATTGTCATTGCCGATGCTGGTGATAGTCGCCAGGAATCGGCCTTCAGCGGCCTGGAAATGGTGCCCGACACCTATGAGTTCACCCTGGTGCATGATGGCGCCCGTCCGCTGATCACCCCGCGCCTGGTCTCCCATGCTATCAATACTATCAAGGGCAGCATGGATGATGATGGCGTGATCATTGCAACCCCCGCTGTTGACACCCTGAAGATGGTGGAAGAAGGCGTCATTGTGGGCACTCCCGACCGCCGCGTGTTCTGGAACGCTCAGACCCCGCAGATTTTCCGCACGGGCATGTACCGCCGCGCCCACGCGTCGGCCCTGTACGATGGCTTTTCTGGCACTGACGACTCGTCGCTCATTGAGCGCCTGGGCGGCCGCGTAAGGGTTGTGGAAGGCAAGCGCGACAACATCAAGCTTACCGTGCCCGAAGATTACCTGCTGTTGGCGGCCGCTATTGCTTCGGTGCGCCAGGCTGACGGCAAAGAGAACTAGAGCGTGGGGGAGACCATGGATCAAGCTTTACGTGAGAGCCGCCTGGGCGATTTTACCCGCCTGCGCATTGGCCAGGGCATGGATGTGCATGCCTTCGCTGAGGGCCGCAAGCTCATTTTGGGCGGCGTTGATATTCCCCACGAGAAGGGCCTTCTGGGCCATTCCGATGCCGATGTGCTGGCTCACGCCATTGCCGACGCCCTGTTGGGCGGCATCCGCGGGGGCGATATTGGCAAGCTGTTCCCTGATACCGACCCGGCTTATAAAGACGCTGATTCTCTGAAGCTTCTGGCGGCAGTTGCCGCCAAGGTGCGCGAAGAAGGCTACGAAATCATGGACGTTGATAGCGTTATTGCAGCTCAGCGTCCGAAACTTTCGCCTTATCGCGATCAGATACGGGCCAACTTGGCTGCCGCAATGGACATTCCCGTGGAAAACATGGGCGTAAAAGCAACCACTACCGAGCACTTGGGCTTCGAGGGCCGCGAGGAAGGCATTTCCGCCACGGCCAGCTGCCTGCTGTGCCGATGTATCTAGAAACCTGCCAAATTACCCCATCATTTGGCAGGTTTTCCGCTTTCCGCTCTTCGATAACCCACAGAAAGGTTTCTTAGCATGGTTAAACTCTACAACACTCAGACCCGCTCCAAGATTGAGCTTGAGCCCATTACCCCCGGCAAGATTGGCATGTACGTGTGCGGCCCCACCGTGTACAACCGCATTCACATTGGCAACGCCCGCACCTTCATTTCCTTTGACATCATTCGCCGCTACCTTATGTGGCGCGGCTACGATGTGACCTTCGTGCAGAACGTTACCGACGTTGACGACAAGATTATCAAGCGCGCCAACGAGGAAGGCCGCACCGCTGCTGAGGTGGCCGCTGAATACACCGAGGCCTTTATCAACGACATGCGCGCCGTGGGCGTGCTTGACCCCACCGTGCGCCCCAAGGCCACCGAAGAGATTGACGAAATGATCAAGCTGGTGTCCGAGCTTATTGAGAAGGGCCATGCATATGAGGTTGAGGGCGACGTGTACTTCGCCGTTCGCTCTTTCCCCGAGTACGGCAAGCTTTCTGGCCGCAACATTGACGAGATGGAAGGCGGTCACCGCGAGCTGCGCGCCGACGGCCAGGGCCTGGAAGACCGCAAGCGCGACCCGCTGGACTTTGCCCTGTGGAAGGCTGCCAAGCCCGGCGAGCCCTCGTGGACTTCTCCCTGGGGCGAAGGTCGTCCCGGCTGGCACATTGAGTGCTCAGCCATGAGCCGCAAGTACCTGGGCCTGCCTTTCGACATCCACGGCGGCGGCTCTGACCTGGTGTTCCCGCACCACGAGAACGAAGTAGCCCAGTCCGAAGCTGCCGGCGGCTGCACCTTTAGCAACAACTGGATGCATTCCGGCATGCTGCAAATTGCCAACGCCGAAACCGGCGAAGCCGAGAAGATGTCCAAGAGCCTGAACAACTTCCTGCTGCTGTACGAAGCACTGGAAATTGTGCGCCCCGAAAGCCTGCGCATGCTCATGCTGCAGACCCATTACCGCAGCCCCCTGGTCTTTGGCGACCAGCGCCTGAGCGAAGCCGATGCCGCTCTGACCCGCATTGAGAACGCAGTGAAGAACCTGGATTGGCTGCTTTCCAACGCCGCCGATGGCGAAGCTGCCGTTGACGCTGCTGCCTTGGATGCCGCCGTGGCAACCGCTCGCGAGAGCTTCACCGCTTCCATGGACGATGACTTCAACGCCCCCGAGGCTTTGGGTGCTGTGTTTGGCCTGGTCAACGCATCAAATGCTGCCGTTGCCGCTGGTGCAATCACCACCGCTGATGTTGCTGTTGTCACCGCTGCTCGCGAGGCTATCGTTGAGCTCATGGGCGTCTTTGGCATTGACGTGACCGCTGCCGCCTCAGGCGATGAAGGCGCCAACTATCCTGACGCTGTTTTGGCCCTGGCTGCTGATCTGGCTGGCTTCGATGGCACCGATAAGGCTGCTGCCGTGCAGGCGCTGCTGGATGCCCGCGCTGCCGCCCGTAAGGAAAAGAACTGGGCTGTGGCCGATGGCGTGCGCAACGGCCTGAATGACCTAGGTTTCACTATTGAAGACACCGCTCAGGGCGCTCGCGTGAGCTATAACGGTTAAATATGGAACTGCTTGCACCTGCAGGAGGGTTCTCCCAGCTTGAAGCTGCCATAAAATTTGGAGCCGACGCCGTCTATTTGGCCGCCGACAAGTTTGGCATGCGCGCTCGCGCTACTAACTTCGCCCTTGATGACATTCCCCGCGCGGTGGAAATTGCCCACGCCGCGGGTGTTGCCGTGCACGTGACCTGCAACATTGTCATGAACGACGCCGATCTGGAAGAGCTGCCGGCATACCTGCAGGCGCTGGATGCCGCGGGCGTTGATGCCCTG
>JAQXTF010000004.1 GCA_029219345.1 Eggerthellales bacterium | reverse complement strand
AGGCTACTGCCTGACTGGCGGCTATTATCGCCTGGGCACCACTTACACCTTCCTGGGCTATCCCGAGGTAAGCGATCCTCAGCCGGGCGACATTGCTGTCAACTCCGGCCACTGCGGTATCTATATCGGAGGCGGCATGATGATTCATGCAGCTAGCCCCGGTGAAGGCATCGTTGTTGGCCTCGTTCAGGGCGGCATGACCTTCCATCGCTATTAAGAGCTACAACCCACATAAACGTTTAAAGGGGAAGGAGCCACACGGCTCCTTCCCCTTTTCTCTCTCCAAAACGGGCCTCTTGACTTCGATACCCCAAGGAAGGCTCTCTGGGGGCGAAGCAAAAGCTGCGTAGCCGCTGCCCACAAAGAGCCTCAGAAGGGACGGAGCGAAGGCTGCGAAGCTTCTGAGCGTAGCCCCTTCCGAGACCTGCATGGACTCATTTGATTAGTTGAGAGGCTTCCAGTCGGCACCAAGGACGACCAGCACCTCGGTATCGAAGGTATAGCCGTTCATGCCATTGACCACACGACCCGTACCCAGCGCCTGAGCAACTGCTTCGCAAGCCTTTTCGTAGGTCGGATCAAGATAAATAACCAGGGTCTCGGTGTACACATAGCTATCGGCATTACCCTTCTCGGCCACTGTAAAGCCAGCGTTTTCCAGAATGTCGGCCAGCATGGTGGCGCCACCGGTCATGCCGGAGCCGTTGCGCACGGTAATTTCGAAGGAATCCTTGTCAATATCAATAGTGGGCTTTTGCTCGCGCACAGCGGGGTCAGAGCCGGCATCCACAGCCGCCATAAGCGATACCACATCAGAAGCGGTGGGAACGAAAACGCGCGTATCATCGCGCGCAGAGATGCTGGTGTCGTAGCCATCCACCTGAGCAGTGTAGAAGTTTTCTTCAGTAGCGCCCTTGAAAGCGTCAAACACCGTTTGCAGCTGGCGCGCATTCCAATCGGTGGCAATATGGGCAGACGTCCCATCCAGCAAAGTGCTCACATTCGCGCCGCCTTCCGCAGAGAAGAACTTGCAAGCCAGGGCAACAGAGAAACGGCGCTGGCAGGCGAACATGGTATCCATGCCCTCTTTGTAGTTGTAAGCCATCATAAGGGTTGCCGCCTGATTGCCATCGAGGGTATGCTCGCCCGCCTCAAGGTAAAGGCTGCCGGCGCGAGGGTCATCAACCGCCTGGTCAAGGGTCATGTCAACGCCGCCCAAAGCATCCACCACAGAGGCAAAAGCCGTGCGATCGAAATACAGGAAATGAGAAATGCCAATATTAAGGGAAGAAGCCACGTAGCTCACTACGCGAGCCTCCCCTTCGCTGTTCATGAGAGCCGAAAGAGACACAACGCCGTTATCGCTGGAAACGCGCAGATTGCCCGGCAGCATCACCAGCGTTGCATGCTTATTGGCCTGGTCAACACGGGCCAGCATCATTGCATCAATGCCTCGCTGACCGTCGTAATCGTTCAGGTCGGCAGCCAAAAGCGCGTAATACGGCTTGCCCAGCTCCTCTGCCACGAGGCTCTTGGCCAGGGCTTCATCGGAAGATGCAATCTTTGAGTCAACGGAGGCGAAGAAGGCAAAATATGCCGCAGCAGCGCCAATGCCCACAATAAGAAGCAGGGCCACAAAGATAAAGCCCCAGCGCTTCAAATGCGACTTGCGCTGAACTTCTTGAGAGAAGCCGCGCCTGTTCATGCGGCGGGAATAAGCCTGAGAGCTCTCGCCCGATCTGGTGGTGGGGGCAATCTGGTCAACGTAGCCGCGGGTAGCGCGCTTGGCACGGCGGGGGTTGGAAAGCCCTGCGGCAGAAGCATTGCCCGAACGGCGGGACATGCGCTCTACGCGGGGTTCAACCTTGCTATGACGAGGGTCAACGCTGGCGCGCGCCCCATGATGGGAGCCAATAGTACTCTGACGCATCTGCTGAGAGGTGCGGCGCGAACGGGATGCGGTAGTACGCGTTCTTCTGTTACCGTCGAAAGAAGCCACGGAAAGCGTTTACCCTATGGTCTTTCGCTCCAGGGAAGCGCCCAGAGCAGCCAATTTGCCCACGTAGTTTTCGTAGCCGCGGTCAATGTGCTCCAGGCCGCGCACCACGGTTTCGCCCTCTGCCACAATGCCCGCCAGCACCAAGGCGGCGCCAGCACGCAGGTCGGTAGAAGACACGGGGGCACCCTGAAGGGCAGAAACGCCGCATACCAAAGCATGGTGGTCATCGATGGTGATATCGGCTCCCATGCGCATAAGCTCAGCGGCAAACATAAAGCGGTTTTCGAAAACGTTTTCAGTAATCACCGAATTGCCCTGCGCCAAAGAGGTAAGCAGCATGAACTGCGCCTGCAAGTCAGTGGGGAAACCAGGGTGCGGCAGGGTTTGAATATCAGTAGCGCGCAAAGGCTCTGTGCGGGAAACGGTAATGGAATCGGCAGCGGTGTCCACCTGACAGCCCAGCGATTCCAGCTTCACAATAGCCATGCGCAAGAAGCTGGGGTCAATACCCTTCACCGTCAGGGGGCCGCCGGTCAGCGCGCCGCCTGCCAGGAAGGTGCCCGCCTCAATGCGGTCGCCCACCGTAGTGTGCTCGCAGGGATGCATGGTGTTCAGAGGCACGCCTTGCACCGTGATGGTGGAGGAGCCGCCGCCAACCACATTGGCGCCCATTTCGTTGAGCATGTTGCACAGGTCCACAATCTCGGGCTCACGCGCAGCGTTGTCAATGGTGGTTTCACCTTCAGCAACAACGCTTGCCATCAGCAGGTTTTCCGTTGCGCCCACGCTGGGGAAATCAAGGGTAATGTAGGCACCATGCAGGCCGTTTTCTGCCACGGCCACCAAGTCACCATGCTTCACATCAAAGTGAACGCCCAGCTTTTCCAAGCCCAGCAGGTGCATATCAATTTTGCGCGCGCCAATCTGGCAACCGCCGGGCATGGCCACATGGGCACGGCCGAAGCGACCAATTAGCGGACCCAGCACCGAAATGCTGGCGCGCATCTTGGAAACCAGTTCATAGGGGGTCTCGTAGCTATCAACCGCGGCGGTATCCACCACCAAGGTGTGATCTTGACGCTCCACCGTGGCGCCCAAACGGCGCAGCACGTTGCTCATGACGTCAATGTCGGAAATCTGGGGAACGTTATGCAGCACGCAGCGGCCCTGGCCCAGCAGAGCTGCGGCAATAAGCTTCAGCGCCGAATTCTTGGCGCCCGAAACGCGCACCTCACCCTTCAGAGTGCCGGTACCTTGAACAACAATGATTTCCTCTGCCATGGTAAACTTCGCCCTCCCCCAAAGAAGCTTGCGAACTATTAGAACTGACGCAGGAAGCGCATATCACCTTCGATAAGCATACGCAGATCAGGCACGTTGTACTTCAGGCAGGCAACGCGCTCCACGCCCACACCAAAGGCGAAACCGGAGTACACCTCAGGATCAATGCCGCTCATGCGCAGCACGTTGGGGTCAACCATGCCACAGCCCAGAATTTCCAGCCAACCGGTGCCCTTACACATACGGCAGCCTTCGCCGTGGCAAATGCCGCAGCTTACGTCAGCTTCGGCAGAGGGCTCGGTGAAGGGGAAATAATGCGCACGGAAACGGGTCTTGCGCTCTTCGCCGAACATCTGCTTGCAGAACAGATCCAGGGTGCCCTTCAGGTCGCCAAAGGTGATGCCCTTGTCAACAACCAGGCCTTCCATCTGGGTAAACTGAGGAAGATGGCTGGGGTCGGCAACGTCGCGGCGATATACCTTGCCGGGAGCGATAACGTAAATGGGAGGCTCCTGATTCTCCATGGCGTGCACCTGGCAGCCGGAGGTTTGGGTGCGCAGCAAAACGTCGCTTTCACCCTTCACGGCGCTGGTCTCGCCCGAGCGGTCCTTCACGTAGAAGGTATCCTGCATGGAGCGGCTGGGATGATCGGCGGGAGCGTTCAAGGCGGTGAAGTTGTACCAGTCGGTCTCAACTTCAGGGCCGGAAATGACGCTGTAGCCCAGGCCAGCGAAGAAATCGCACATTTCGTCGGCAATCTTGTTGATCAGGTGGCGGGTGCCCATCTGCTGTGCGCGACCCGGCAGGGTAACGTCAACGGCAGCGGCCTCCATAGAAGCCATGAGCTCGGCAGATGCCAGAGCGGCCTTGCGCTCTTCCAGGGCGCCTTCAACAATAGCGCGGGTCTCGTTCACCGTCTTGCCCACCACGGCGCGTTCTTCCTTGGGCAGCTGGCCCATGGAACGCAGGTAACCGGTGAGGGTGCCCGACTTGCCCAGAACGGCAACGCGTACTTTATCCAGTTCAGTAGTATTTTCAGCCGCAACGATAGCCGCCAGAGTTTCGTCGCGCAAAGTGCTCAGTTCTTCAATAACGCTCACGAGCGTTCCTTTCTTTCACGATTAAACGTAACTAAGAATTATACCCCAACTTTCAGGCAAAAGAGCAAGTGTGTTGGCGGGTTTCACAATCCTGGCAAAGAGGCCGCCCCTTCGCCGGGAAACGGCGGCGAAAAACCTGCCAAATGATGGGGTAATTTGGCAGGTTACAGGGTGTAGGAGTCTGATTCGCGCAAAAGACGGGCAGGTGGAACCTGGGCGGCGTAAGCGCGGCCGCGCTTGGTGGCCAAGGCGCGCGGGCCGAAGGAAAAGTAGCAGCCAGCGGCGCGGGCAGCGGTCAGCTGATCGCCT
The DNA here is from genome assembly GCA_029219345.1 of Eggerthellales bacterium. Taxonomy (GTDB): domain Bacteria; phylum Actinomycetota; class Coriobacteriia; order Coriobacteriales; family Eggerthellaceae; genus CAKUOV01. The sequence goes on along the minus strand of JAQXTF010000004.1, from coordinate 4,845 downwards.
GCGCCTGAAAACCAGTGGAAGATGCAGCTGCAAGTGTCAAGGCAGCCAGTTCGCTGCAAAATGGACAGGGCCTCCCCTGCCGATTGCACCGCATGAATGGACAAAACTTTGCCCCCTACCTGGGCACACGCAGCGGCAATGGCCTCGAAGGCAGCCAGCTGCTGAACCCGCGTGGCCTCATGGGCGGCCCCGAAATCAAGGCCCACTTCCCCTACCAGCCACGTGCGGGGCAAAAGCTGCAGCACCGCAGCCACCTGCTGACGCGCCGCCTCCTCTTCCCCAGCCACTTGCCAAGGATGCAAACCCACTCCCAAATGAGCGTTTGCGGGCAGGCCCAGCGCTTCAAACTCCTTGTATTCCTGGGGCGTTTCCGTCATGCAGAAAAAGTGTTTATCGGGGTTGGCCTGGGCAAATGCAGCGAAAGCAGGGTCGTGATGAAGGTGGCAGTGGGCATCAAGGCGCGCAGGGTCAAATTCCCCCAGCAGCCCTTCCATTAGCGCTCCAGAACGCGGCGCTCTTTAATGAAGGCGCGAATATGCCAGCTGTGGAAGTTGCACACGAACCACATGAGACCCGAAAGCGGGTACAGCAGCATGAGCGCCGGCATGAGAATGCCCGAGTCTTCAAAGGTGAACATAAGCAGCGCGGTTACGATCAGAGCATAGAAGGCGCCCTGGAACTCCACGTGAGAGGCCCAAAACTCGCGATAGGGACCGGGCTTTTTCACCACGATGAACAGCAGGAACGCAACAATGCAGAAGAACACCACCGTAAGCACCGGCGAGAACACCAGAGTGTCCCAGCAGAACTTGGCCACGTTCACAAACACCTGAATAACCTGCTCGATGATGCCGCCCTTGGAGAAATCCACGCTGCCGCCCATATGGGAGCCGCTGTTGAAGGTGGTGTCCAGGAACAGCACCGCAACAGCCATCAGGCCGCTGACCAGCACCGCCGCCAGCACCTCGCGTTTGCTGAAGCGGTGGCCGCCAAAGAGGCGCCAGGCAACAAACGTGCCCACGGTGCCCCAGATGATGCAGCCAAAATTGGCGCCCCACCAGGGAGCGGCGATGACCATCATGATAAGCAGCGACGCCATGGGGAACAGCCATCGGCGCAGCCGCTGAGCCAGCTTGGTAAAGGGGCGGCGGGTCAGGTAGAAGGCCACCAGCATAACCCACGCGCCATACAGCAACGCGGCGCCTTCGTTGCCAATGCCAAAGAAGCGCACGCCCTCCACCGGCGCATAGGAAAGATAGCTGCCAATGGAAAGGGGTCCGCCCACCAGCTGATCTGCCACCAGCGTGATTACCGTGGCGCCCAGAAGGGCCATGTAGGCCCAGCTCCAACGGAAAACCAGCGCCACAATCATGCACACCAGCGACACCTCAAGGGCGGTAAACCAGAAGTAGTCCAGGCAAATTTCGGGGTCGCAGTGAATGGGCAGCTGCAACATCATCAGGTAGCTGGCCAAGGGCATGGCCAAAGACACTATCCACATAATGCGGGCTGCCGGCAGCAGATATGCCAAAACTGCAGGTCGAATGCGAATTTCCAGGAACAGCAGCACCACCGTGAGCAGCATGGCAAGAAGCAGGCAGCCCACCACAAACACAATGAAGCGGGGCTGTGAAGCCTGCAGCGCCGTGGCCATGTGGGAGTCGCGAGTCAGAATATCCAAGCGGGTGATGGTGGGCATCAGTTCGGTAGCGGGATACACCGTCAAATTGCCCGGAAAGCGCTGGGAAGACGCCGCCAGAGCATCAATGGCGTTGATGGCGTCCCAGGTGGAAATCAGACCCATGTGTCGGGTGACGTCCGAAGTCAAAAGTCCCTTGTCGGAGGCGTCTTTCATCACAAAGCAAGAGTAGTCTTCGTTGGCGTCGTATTCGCCTATGAAAGCCACCGAATTGGTAATGACCAGGGAGTCACCGGTTTTCAGGTTGTTCACCACGCGCACCATGATCTCTTCCATTTCGCTGGTGCTCACGTGCTTGAAAGCCATCATGTGGAAGTTATCCATCTGAGCGTGATCGTCCCAGTTCAGGGCGGCGTTATACACCAGATTGGCGCTGGCGTTTGCGTACACGAAGTTGTACAGCGTGGGCGTGGTCTCTTCCTTGATGTCGTCCCATTCCCAACCAGGGGCAACAACCACAAACACGTCACCGCGCTGAATGGCGGCGCTGGAGCTGAACAAGCGGTCAACCACCGGTTCCGAACGCACCTTGCTCATAGTGGTGTAGGGCACACCGTAGTGGGAATATTCTTCAGAATACAAGATGGAATCTTCCGCGAGAGCCTGGGTTGAGGGCACGCACAGCAGCGAAAGAATCAGGGCCAGCAGGGCTAAAAGTGCTCCCAGGCCCTTGGCGCGGGGCGCAACGCTGCCTATCTGCGGATATTTTGAAGCGTTTCTCATGGTGCGCAGTATAGCACGGCGCTCATTTGCGGTATTATTTGCATTTGCGCAAATGACTTCCGAGCGGGCAAAAATGTGCGCTCGGCGAACATGAGACATAGGAATCGAGGAATCATGCCCGTAACCGACTTTCTGAGAAGGAATGCTGCCAGCTTTGGCGATGAAGTGGCCCTGGTTGAGCGCAACCCTGAAATCAAGGAGCAGCGCCGTGTGACCTGGCGCGACTACGACCTGATTGAAAGCACCGAAAATCAGCCGTACCGCCGCGAAATCACCTGGCACGTGTTCGACGAGAAGGCCAACCGCTTCGCCAACCTGCTGCTTTCCCGCGGCATCAAGCAGGGCGACAAGGTGGGCATCCTCATGATGAACTGCCTGGAATGGCTGCCCATTTATTTCGGCGTTCTGAAGACCGGTGCCATTGCCGTGCCCCTGAACTTCCGCTATGACAGCTCCGAAATTGAGTACTGCGTGAACCTGGCCGACGTTGACGTGCTGGTTTTTGGCCCCGAGTTCGTGGGTCGCATTGAGGAGATTGTCACCTCCATCCAGCGCAACCGCCTGCTGTTCTTCGTGGGCACCGACTGCCCCACCTTCGCGGAAAGCTACAACGAGCTGACCGCCAACTGCTCCAGCAAAGACCCTATGATCCCCTTGAAGGAATCCGACGACGCTGCCATTTACTTCAGCAGCGGCACCACCGGCTTCCCCAAGGCCATTCTGCATAACCACGAGAGCCTGACCCAGGCTGCCGAGATGGAGCAGATTCACCACAGCATTCAGCACGACGACGTGTTCCTGTGCATCCCGCCCCTGTACCACACCGGCGCGAAGTTCCATTGGATGGGCAACCTGATTGCCGGCTCCAAGGCCGTCATCCTGCGCGGCGTAAAGCCCGCTGACATCATTGGCGCCGTTTCCGACGAGCAGTGCACCATAGTGTGGCTGCTGGTGCCGTGGGTCCAGGACATTCTGCATGCCCTGGAAATCGGCGACCTGAAGCTGGAAGACTACAAGCTGGATCAGTGGCGTCTGATGCACGTTGGCGCCCAGCCCGTTCCCAAGAGCCTCATTGAGCACTGGCTGCAAATCTTCCCCCACCACGATTACGACACCAACTACGGCCTGTCTGAGAGCACCGGCCCTGGCTGTGTGCATCTGGGCGTAGGCAACGTTGACCATGTGGGCGCCATTGGCATTCCCGGTTATCGCTGGGAAGTGCGCATTGTGGGCGAAGACGGCAACGACGTGGCCGATGGCGAAGTTGGCGAGCTGTGGGTAAAGGGCCCCGGCGTCATGACCTGCTACTACAACAACCCCGAGGCAACCGCCGAAACCCTGAAGGACGGCTGGCTGCTCACCGGCGACATAGCCAAGACCGACGAGGACGGCTTCATTTGGCTGGTTGACCGCAAGAAGGACGTCATCATCTCTGGCGGCGAGAACATCTACCCCGTTCAAATTGAAGACTTCCTGATCACCCACCCCGCCGTTAAGGACGTAGCCGTCATTGGCCTGCCCGACGTGCGCCTGGGCGAAATCACCGCTGCCATCATTGAGCTGAAACCCGAATTCGAGGGCCTCACCGAAGAAGCCATTAACGAGTTCTGCCTGAAGCTGCCCCGCTACAAACGCCCTCGCCGCGTGATTTTCACCAAGGTGCCTCGCAACTCCACCGGCAAGATCGAAAAGCCCAAGCTGCGCGAGATGTACGGCGCAACCAACCTGGTTGACCAGCAAAACAACGCGTAAAGGCGTTTTGGGCTGCCGCCTAGTCCAAACCCACCTTTATTATTAGAGCCACTAGCTTATGTATAAGGAGTAACAATGAAGCAAATGACCGCAAAGGAGCTGAAGCAGGCCTACATCGACTTCTTCGTCGAAAAAGGCCACGCCCACATCAAGGGCGCTTCTCTCATTCCCGAGAACGACCCCACAGTTCTGTTCACCACCGCCGGCATGCACCCGCTGGTTCCCTACCTGATGGGCGAAAGCCATCCCGCCGGCACCCGCCTGGTTGACTGCCAGAAGTGCCTGCGCACCGGCGACATTGACGAAGTGGGCGATGCCAGCCATCTGACGTTCTTCCAGATGATGGGCAACTGGTCGCTCAACGATTACTTCAAAGAGACGTCCATCCCCCTGAGCCATGAATTCCTGACCAAGGTGCTGGAGATCCCGCAAGAGCGCATTTCCGTGACCGTGTTTGAAGGCGAAGAAGGCATTCCGCGCGACAACGTTTCCGCTGATACGTGGCGTAGCCTGGGCTACCCCGACGAGCGCATTTACTTCTACCCCCGCAACGAAAACTGGTGGGGTCCCGCTGGCACCACCGGCCCCTGCGGTCCCGACACCGAGATCTTCTTCGACACCGGCAAGGAGCCCTGTGGCCCCGACTGCCAGCCTTCCTGCTCCTGCGGCAA
>JAQXTF010000003.1 GCA_029219345.1 Eggerthellales bacterium | reverse complement strand
GATGCCCTGCTGCCCAACCTGGGTGGCCAGTCTGGCCTGAACCTGTGCGCCGCTCTGAACGAAGCCGGCGTGCTGGACAAGTATAACGTGAAGGTTATTGGCGTTCAGGTTGACGCCATCGAACGCGGCGAAGACCGCCAGGCCTTCAAGGACACCATGGACGAGCTGGGCATTGACATGGCTCGCTCCGAGGTTTCCCACACCGTTGAAGAAGCCGTAGAAATCGCAAGCCGCCTGGGTTATCCCTGCGTGCTGCGTCCCGCCTACACCATGGGCGGCACCGGCGGCGGCCTGGTATACAACGTTGAAGAGCTGAAGGCCGTCGTTGCTCGCGGCCTGGCTGCCTCCCCTGTTACCGAAGTTCTGGTTGAGGAAAGCGTCCTTGGCTGGGAAGAGCTGGAATTCGAGGTGGTGCGCGACGCAAAGGGCCAGATGATCACCGTATGCACCATCGAGAACATCGACCCCATGGGCGTGCACACCGGCGACTCTTTCTGCGCAGCCCCCATGCAGACCATCGCTCAGGAAACCATCGACCGCCTGCAGGAAAAGGCCTACCGCATCGTTGACGCCGTTCAGGTTATCGGCGGCTGCAACGTTCAGTGGGCACATGACCCCATCAACGACCGCGACATCATCATCGAGATCAATCCCCGTACCAGCCGTTCTTCCGCTCTGGCCTCCAAGGCAACCGGCTTCCCCATCGCCCTGGTTTCCGCTATGCTGGCTTCCGGCCTGACCCTGGACGAGATTCCCGACGGCAAGTTCGGCAGCCTGGACAAGTACGTTCCCAACGGCGAGTACATTGTTTTGAAGTTCGCTCGCTGGGCCTTTGAGAAGTTCAAGGGCGTCGAGGACAAGCTGGGCACCCAGATGCGCGCCGTGGGCGAAGTCATGTCCATTGGCAAGACCTACAAGGAAGCCTTCCAGAAGGCCATCCGCTCCCTGGAAACCGGCCGCTACGGTCTGGGCTTTGCCAAGGACTTCAACAGCAAGACCAAAAACGAGCTGCTGGGCATGCTGAATCAGGCCACTTCCGAGCGCCAGTTCATCATGTACGAAGCACTGCGCAAGGGCGCTACCGTTGAGGAGCTGCACGAGCTGACCAGCATCAAGACCCACTTCATTGAGCAGATGAAAGAACTGGTGGAAGAGGAAGAAGCAATTCTGGCCTGGGCCACCAAGAACCCTGTTTCCATGCTGCCCGAAGAGCAGTTCAAGCAGGCAAAGATGGACGGCTTCTCCGACCGCTACCTGGCACAGCTGACCCACAAGAACGAAGATGACGTGCGCAATTACCGTCTGAGCCTGGGCATCACCGAGGCTTGGGAAGGCGTGCATGTTTACAGCACCCCCGACAGCGCTTACTACTACAGCACCTACAATGCTGAGGACAAGAGCACCACTACCACCAACAACAAGATCATGATTCTGGGTGGCGGCCCCAACCGCATTGGCCAGGGCATCGAATTCGACTACTGCTGTGTTCATGCCGCCCTGGCTCTGAAGAAGCTGGGCTTCGAGACCATCATCGTCAACTGCAACCCCGAGACCGTGTCCACTGACTACGACACCTCCGACAAGCTGTACTTCGAGCCCCTGACCGCTGAAGATGTTCTGAGCATCTACGAGAAGGAAAAGCCCCTGGGCGTTATCGCTCAGTTCGGCGGCCAGACTCCTCTGAACCTGGCAAGCCAGCTGGAGAAGGCCGGCGTGAAGATCCTGGGCACCAGCCCCGAGATCATCGACCTGGCCGAAGACCGCGACCGCTTCCGCGAGGTTATGGAAGGCCTGGGCATTCCCATGGCAGAGTGCGGCTTCGCCGTCACCGTTGATGAGGCCCTGAGCATCGCTCACAAGATTGGCTTCCCCGTTATGGTTCGTCCCTCCTACGTTCTGGGCGGCCGTGGTATGGAGGTCGTGTACGACGACGAGAACCTTCGCGCCTACATGACTGCTGCCATTGGCGTTACCCCCGACCGTCCCATCCTGATTGACCGCTTCCTGAACCACGCTCTGGAGTGCGAAGCTGACGCTATCTGCGACGGCACCCACGCATTCGTGCCTGCCGTCATGGAACACATTGAGCTGGCAGGCATTCACTCCGGCGACTCCGCTTGCATTCTGCCTTCTCTGAACATCACCGATGAGCAGCTGGCCACCATCAAGGAATACACCCGTCTGATTGCCGAGAGCATGCACGTAACCGGCCTGATGAACATCCAGTACGCCATTGAGAATGGCACCGTTTACGTTCTGGAAGCCAACCCCCGCGCCAGCCGCACTGTGCCGCTGGTTTCCAAGGTTTGCGGCATCCAGATGGTTCAGATTGCCACCGACGTTATGACCGGCGAGTTCACCGGCCGCAAGTCTCCCGTTGGCGACCTGAAGGAAGCCAAGTACAGCCACTATGGCGTCAAGGAAGCCGTATTCCCCTTCAACATGTTCCCCGAGGTTGACCCCGTTCTGGGCCCCGAGATGCGCTCCACTGGCGAGGTTCTGGGCCTGGCCGACACCTTCGGCGAGGCATTCTGGAAGGCACAGGAAGGCACCCAGACCGTACTGCCCAAGGGCGGCACCGTTCTGATTTCCGTGTCTGACCTGGACAAGCGCGACCTGGTTGAGGTTGGCAAGCTGTTCAACGAGGCAGGTTTTGAGATTGTTGCAACCCGCGGCACCCGCGACATGCTGCTGGAAGCCGGCATTCCCGCAACCCTGACCCTGAAGGCCAGCGAAGGCCGTCCGAACCTGATTGACCTGATCCTGAACGAGCAGGTTGACCTGATTGTGAACACTCCTTCCGCCAACACCAAGTCCACCGACGACGGCGCACTCATTCGTCGCACCGCCATCAAGATGCACACCCCCTACTTCACCACCATGGCCGCCGCTCGCGCAGCTGCCCTGGGCATCATGGACATCAACAAGAAGGGTGAGTCCAAGGTCAAGAGCCTGCAGGCCATCCACGCTGACATCCAGTAATCAGCTCTCAAGAAGCACCGAAGGGCCGAGGGAATTTCCCCCGGCCCTTTCTTTTTCCTTCCCCATGGCCCTGCAACTGTGACCACTCCTGTACAATAACGGCATCTGGAAACCCCCAACAAAGGCATCATCATGGACCTCATTCTTACCGCCGCAGCAGCGGCGCCCGCCATTGTGCTCATGGCTTACATCTACCGCAAAGACGGTATTGAGCATGAGCCCATTCGCCTGCTATTTGCCCTGTTCCTGGGCGGCTGCGTATCCGTCGTGCCCGTAATGGTGTGCGAGCTTTTCGCCGATAGCCTGCTGCTCAGCATGTTCGGCGATTCCGTGACCTATATATTCATGGAGAATTTCTTCGGCGTGGCCCTTATAGAAGAAGGCTGGAAGCTGATCTTCCTCATTGCCATCGCCTGGAAAAGCAAGCATTTCGACTATCTCTTCGATGGCATCGTGTACGCCGTTTTCGTTTCCCTGGGCTTTGCTCTGGTGGAGAATATCCTGTACGTCACAGGCGAAGGCTCCTTTGGCGACGGTCTGGCGCTGGCAGGCAGCCGCGCCCTGCTGAGCGTCCCCCTGCACTGCTTCTGCGGCGTGTTCATGGGCTTCTTCTTCGGGCAGGCAAAAGACGCCAAGATCAACGGCGACAAGAGCGCCTACAAGCATGCGAAGGTCATGACTATTACCGTTCCGGTTGCCATCCACGGCTTCTATGATTTCTGCCTGTCCATGGATAGCGAGCTGCTCATTATCGTGTTCTTCATCTTCGTCGTCGCCATATATGTTTACGCATTCAAACGCGTTGCCGCAAGCGCCAAGGAAGACCGTGCCTTTAGGGCTGCAGTTCCGGCAGAAAGCTCCGTTGAAGCCTGGCCGCCCCAAAGCATGATGAACCAATACGTCGCCCCTGCACCGCAGGCAACTGCATCCAGCACAAACTGGTATTGCCCCAACTGCGGCTCTTCAAACAGCACCAGCTACTGCCCCAACTGTGGCACCCCGCGACCCATCATGCCCCACTAGGCAAGAGTTGCTCATGAATTTCGGGCGCAGCGTTATCCGTTGCGCCCGTTTTTTGTTGCGCCAGCGTTAATCAATTGACTTCCGGCGCCCATCCCGCAAAAGCAGCAGTTATACTATCAACACCGCACTGACGTGCGTAAACGCACCACCCCCACGAACCTTCGTTTCGCTGAAAAGGATTTCTTGTTATGTCTAACCTTTACCTTGACACCCGCGGTTATTGCACCGAGCCCGTCTCTTTCACTGAGGCTGTAGTGAAGGGCCTTGCCGATGGCGGCGGTCTGTTTGTTCCTCAGAATCTGCCTTCCCTCACGCTGGAGGAGATTGTCGCTCTGGCCGACAAGCCCTATGCTCAGCGCGCTGCCGAAATCTACAAGCGCTTCGACATTGACATTCCCGACGAGACCATCGACGCCCTCATGGATGATGCCTATGGCGCGCAGTTCGATAGCGAAGACATTTGCCCCATTACCTCCCTTGATGAAAACACTCACATCATGGAGCTTTGGCATGGCCCCACTGCTGCTTTCAAGGACATGGCCCTGCAGTGCCTGCCCCGCTTCTTCAGCGCCAGCACCAAGCTGCTCATTGAGCGCGGTAAGCTGGATCATCAGTTCATGATTCTGGTTGCCACCTCTGGCGATACCGGCAAGGCCGCCCTGGAAGGCTTCTGCGACGTTGACGGCGTTTCCATTGGCGTCATGTACCCCGATGGCGGCGTAAGCGACATCCAATACAAGCAGATGGCCACCCAGAGGGGCAAGAACGCCCGCGTTTGGGCCGTCAAGGGCAACTTCGACGACTGCCAGAGCGGCGTAAAGGCTGTTTTCTCCGATGAGAAATTTGCCGCAAAGCTGCTGGCCGACCACAAGCTGGCTCTTTCCAGCGCCAACTCCATCAACTGGGGCCGCTTGCTTCCCCAGGTGGTGTACTACATTTCCGGCTACGCAAAGCTGGTAGTCAAGGGCGCTGTCAAGGCGGGCGACCCCATTGATGTGTGCGTTCCCACCGGCAACTTCGGCAACATCCTGGCAGCCTGGTACGCAAAGCAGATGGGCACCCCCATTGAAAACCTTATCTGCGCTTCCAACACCAATCGCGTTCTGACCGACTTCATCGAAACTGGCACGTACGACATTTCTGATCGCGAATTCGTGCTTACCCCCTCGCCTTCTATGGACATCCTGATTTCCTCCAACCTGGAACGCCAGCTGTTCGAGCTTAGCGGCCGCAACGCACAGGCCGTTGCCCAATGGCAGGCCGACCTGAAGGACAAGCGCTGCTTCACCGTTGACGCAGAAACCCTGGCTCGCGTGCAGGAAACCTTCAAGGCCGGTTCCACTGACGACGAAGCATGCCTGGCAACCATCAAGGAGGTGTTCGATCAGTTCAACTACCTGCTTGACCCCCACACCGCCGTTGCTTACCGCGTTGCCAACGAACAGCGCGGCGCCAACCCGCTGCTCATTGCCAGCACGGCACACTGGGCCAAGTTCGGCGAAAACGTTTATCGCGGCCTCCACGGCCTTGCCGCCAAGGATGCTTTGCCCGAAGACATCGCTGCCCTTTCTGGCTGCGAACTGAACCGCTTCATTGCCAAGGAAATTAACAATCCCTACATTCCTAAGGGTCTAGACGAGCTGGACGAATTGCCCATTCGCTTCACTGAAGTCATTGATTCCTCCATTGAGACCATGGAGGAATGCGCCCTTGACTTTGCTCGCGCAATTTAAATGAATAATCATTAACCCAGGTAACAATAGGTCTATAATTATTCACGGATGATTGTTAAAGGAGTTTCTATGGCATCACTGGATACGTTGCGTCCCTTTATTCGTTTGTCGGTAACCAATCCCGGCTCCGATAGCTCCTCGGCTTTTGGCCGCGGTGTGGCAAATCTTTGCCTGGGCGTACGCGATACCGGATCCTTGAATGCCGCCGCAAAGAGCATGGGCATGGCCTACAGCAAGGCATGGCGCATCATGAAAGACACTGAAGCCGCGTTGGGCGTTCAGCTGCTTGACCGCGATGGCGCTCATGGAAGCACCCTGACCGAAGAAGGCAATCTGATTCTTGATACCTACATTGAGATTGAGAAGATCCTTCAGGAACAAGCCGAAAAGCTTCTTGCCAAGTCTTTGGCATAGCAATCATCAAATCGCAGCGTGATTTCAAGCGCACCTTCGGGTGCGCTTTCTCTTTTCACCATAACCACGCCTACAGCTACCAAGTCATCGGAATCATCGGCGCATACATCTTTTGTATCTTCAAATTGGTTCAAGCACCCAAAGCACACCTTAGCATCAGAAAAACTGACGGCACCGCAAGCAGGGCAGGTTTTCATATCCAGCTTCATCTTTACATCCACCCGTCCTTTCTATCGCGAGCAGCCCACGGAATGCAATCGCCCAAGGAAAACCACCCATCCCCTGTGGACTTTCGCTCCACCACCGCGTATGCCTTCTTGCATTTCAGACGTCGAAAAGGATGCACGTTGGTGCGCGCCATGAGCACCACGCCAAAGCAATCGACGAAAGCCACGTCAATGGGCCACCTCACCCACCAGGTATGGATGTCGTTGCAAGGCTCAATCACCACATACTCGGACACGCCCTTCTTCCCATCGAACAGCATGCCCTTCAGGCGCTGAAAGAAAGTATTTGCATAGCGCACGTTCATACGCACCTCCTAATTTCGTTTGGCAATGTTGCACACCGCCACCGTTGTTCCATCAATGCTTCCGCAAGACACATATGCCCAGCCGTAAACCCCCTCATCCTTCGCCAAGCATGCATTGCCCGCCTGATCGGAGGAAACGCGCGTCCATCCCTTTTCTTCCAAGTCTGCGCATATGCGCGTCATAGTTTCAGAGGCGGACAGGCCGCTTTCAAAACTGCATACGCCCAGCTCTTCTTGAACGCGTACGGCGTCATAGGAATCAAAATTCACAAATTCGCTGCTCAAGGCGGCGTCCTGACTGCCTGCAAGGGCCCTGAACACATAGGCATCACGCCCCAAATTCAGAGCTCCTTCAACAACCCAAGGGGCGGCCAACACCAACAAAACCACCAGAAGCGCCGCCCTCAAACGTTCTCCCACCCTCAAAACAACACCCCCGGTCTATAGCAGCTCACCACATATCTGGTTTGATGGCGCAACGTTGGCGCGTCAACACCAAACAAAATGGAGCGGAAGTTCAGCCCAAAAAGCGTCGGTTCATAGGCAATCTCTCCGCAAAAGGTGCTGTTGCCAAAAGCGTCTTGAGAAACCGTGACGCCAACAGAAGAGCATTCCCGTCCATAACGTTGCTCTAAGGCCGCTTGCACAACCGCAGACGAATCCGACAAGTTCTGACCAACACCAGGAGCAGCGGCGGCAACCCGCACCTGCTGAGCAAACACCCTGTCAAAAGAAGCGCAAACGCCCAGGTAGTTCACCAAATTGAGAACCACAACCGCCAAAATAAGCGCCACCGGAAAAGTAATTGCAAGCTCTATAGTCGCCTGACCATCTTGCCCGCGAAGAGCGCATTTCATCCATTTCGCTATCGCCATCGAGTTGCCCCCTGCAACCATTGATACGCACCGTTAATGCCCACCGCTAGACTGGCCAGGGCGCCATCCAAGGCATCCTGGACGCCTCCCGGCAGCGGAACTTCTACTGAGAAAGAGGGACCTTGATCGCCAAAGGGACTGAATTGAGCAATTTCAACCGTTGTTCCCACCAGCGAAACCCCCTGATCAGAGGCCGATAGCGCATAGTTGGACCACGCAAGAACCCCGTCGATGGCCTGGGCACCTTCCAACGCCCCTTCTTTGAACTGGGTGTATCCGTGAGCCACAGTGGTATCGGCTGCCGCAGCCACATGGCTGGTATTCACCAAAACCGGCTTGAGTACATCAATCTGAGCTGGTTGCAGCCCGAGGCGTTCCATGGTTTCCTTGAATGCATCATCCGCCCAGGTGCCCAAACCGCTAGCCCCAATAAGTGGCAATCCATTAAGGGCATCTTCCAATGCGGAAGTAAGCGCCTCTTGACCCGAGCCATAGGCTTCAAGCAGCCCCGACCAGCAGCGCAAGGCGAAAGCCGTTGGTCCCATTGCAAGCTTCGCCTCATCGCTCAATCCATCGAGCAAACCCGAAAGAACCGATGCCCCCTCGACCGAAGAATCTGCCAGAAGGGCGGAACCCGCCACCGCAACGCGGGGTCCCAAAGACTTGGTACCGCCTGAAAAAGAGAACCCTTTGACCTCTTGGGCCGAAGAAACAAAAGCAACCGCGATGGCGCCGTATCTGCCAGGAGGATTTACCTTGATGCGCGAAGATTGAGCAGTTTTGGCATAGTCCCACAATCGGTCAAAGAGGCTCTGCGCCGATTGTTTTGCCTGTTCAATATGGGGTTTTGCCCGCTCCATAGCCTTCTGATAATCCTCTGCCGCCTGAGCAACCTTCAAATAGTGATACTCAAAACCCGTCTCAACCGAGCTGGTGGCAGCCGCCACATTACCCAAAGTAGCCGCCTGAAAACCGCATTGAGAACACTGATGAAAATCACCCTGCTCAAGCTCCTGCACCGATCCCATTCTTTGGAACCCGGCAGCGCCGGGACAGTTGGCGCAGCCATGCATAACAGCGCCCTGCGCATCCTCTGTCACGGGGTAAACCGCCTGGGTATACAGGATGGTTTGGCACATCTGCTGCATATTGCGCGGCATAGTGGGAAAATTGGCTGAGAAATCGCTGTCGGTTTCGTACACATACCCCTTTTGGAGCTCTTCGCAAGCATATCGGTAATAGTGGCTGCGTACCGCCGAACGCGAAGTTTCAGCAGGATCCGCTGACGCAGGCGCCTCGTTGGACAGACGCGTAGCGTAATATGCGCGCGCGCGTTGGAGAGCCACCTGGAACGACCACGTATCAACCGAAGAATACCGAGGGTTTTGAGCCCCCGATAAGCCAGCCAATGACGAGGCACGTTCCTGCATGCAATAAGCCGCACCGCAATCAGCCTGAAAGCCGCGCTCTTTTGCCTCCAGCGCCTCTTCGGCCGCTTGCTCCGCTTTGGTTGAAGCTTCCTTCACCTGCTGGCCATCTTGCTGAATTTTATCGAAAAAGTGCTGGTCATCCTGGGTGCTGTCCGCAATATCAATAGGATCGCCCTGAAGAGGGAAGCTTAACGCAATGGCATGATACGCCGATGCATTCGATTGGCCGTTCGCACGGGCCACCAGCGCCGCCTTCGCCGCAGCAATAAAAGGAAGCGCCTTTTGATACGCCTCAAGACCCGTTTTTGCCGTGCGGAGGAAGCTGTTTTTCGCCTGAGCAAACTTCTGCCCCGCCTCAAAAAAGCCCTCCCAGAACGGAAACGCCGGCGGCACGCAAAGGCACACCACGCCCGCCCCCGTTGATACCGTGGAAGCGAGGGCAAGAGAAAGGGTCACCGCATCGCACACCTGGGCCACCACCATAAACTCAGCCACCTCGTTTTGAGCGGCAAGGGCAGCCGCATCGGCCACATCTTGAACCTGAGCAGAAGCCGATTGAATGCGATACACCTGGGCAGAGGTAAACACCAAGCAAAGGGAAAGCAGGAGGGAAATGGTCATGCTTAAGGTGGAAAATCCCTGTTCATCGCGGAAGATTTTCTCATTCATGAGTCCACGCGCCAATCCAGCCGCTCGGAGCCTCAGCCCCAAGGCCCTCAGCCGCCCAAGCAGGCTGCACTTCGCACTCTTCCCGCACGGAAATAGTGAGATAGCCCTGATCATCCAAGACTCCTGCGGCATAGGCCGCCGCTCCTATCAGGGGCAACGGCTTTATCTTGTTGGTGATGGTCACCGCCGCCGTTGACGCCTGTTCCCCTCCTTCCATGGCCACATCCCATGAACACGTAGCCCCATGCTCATGGAACAGGCTTTGGGGAGGAACGGCCCCTAAACGACGCAACACGTATTCCCGGCAGCTAGATTGCTGTTCTACCGGCATGGTTGCCAGCACACGACATCCTTCCGCCGCCGCAGCTCGCATAACCATGCGGTCGTAAAGAACAATAGCGGGCTGCAACAACAGCAAAAGCAAAACCATAATCAAGGGAAGGGCCAATGCCGCCTCCACCGTTGCCTGGCCCGAGTTATCTACCAGCACTCCTTTCAGAAAAGGCTTCATTAGCCCACCTCCTTAAAACGCAAAAACATCCAAAACCATGCCCGCCGCTTCCCCCGCCACATGGTGGGAAGCGGAAAATAGGGCATGATCAACCACAACACCGTCACGAAAAAGGCCCGAAAGCGCCCCCAAGCCAACAACCACAGCCAGAAGAGCCGCCAAAACCACAACGTACTCAACGGTGGCTTGTCCGGTTTTTTCAGACAGCTTGGCAAACATGGCTACAGACCGTTGATACCATCGGCGATAGCCGACCAAAGCTCATCAATTTTGGTCCTGAACAGGGAAATTGCTGTGATGGCAATGACAGCCAGCACGCCTACCAAAATGGCGTACTCCGTGGTTCCCTGGCCCTTTACCTCGGCCAGCTTTTGGCGACCGAAACCCCAAGCGCTCAGGCACAGTTGATCAAATTTGTTCATGATGATTCCTTTCTAAAAACCACCCATCATTTCCAACAAGATGGGACCCATAACCAAAAGCAACATTGCTGGCAAAATAAGCGTGCCCGTGGGTACCAGCATTTTCACGGGAGCGCGCGCAATAGTTTCTTCACAGGCCGCACGATACTGATTGCGTGCCTCGCGAGCCAAAGCTTCCAGGTTCTCCGACAGGGCCGTGCCCAAACGAAGAGCGCGAATCATAGACTCAACCGATTGTTCAAGCAAGTCCGAGCGATACGAAGCAGCCAAATCGCGCAGCGCCTCCTCTCGCGTTGCCAGAGACATTTCCCAGCGGCGCTGAGCGTTCAGGCACGCCTGGGCAAAATCACTGGAAAACCCTTCCGCATAAAGAGCAAAGCTACGCTCAAAGGACAAGCCGCCTCTCAATCCCAGCGACACCATGGCAAGCATTTGGGGCAGCTCGCGCTCCAAGTTGCTCCCTCGCTGAGCAATGAGGCTTTTTCCAATGCGTTGGGGAAGCCCCGCGCCCACCCACGCGCCTACTAGGACCAGGGCGAATACGCCCGAAAACGGCAGAGCGAACCCGTACGCCAAAATCACGCTGACCATAGCGCCTGCCAAGCCGCCAAGAAGCTGTGTTGCCGCAAGACCTTCGGCAGTCAAATCAGGTCTGCCCAGGTAACGGCCCCATTTCTCCATCCATCGGCGAGATCCCCCCTCCAAAAGCGCCACCGCAGGGCGCAAGGGGGCATCACGCAGGCCACCGCCGGCGGAGTTTTGCGCCCACAGCTGAAGCACTTTTTCGGAAAGGCTTTCCCCACCTTGATTGATGGCAAACCCCGCAAGAGCACGACGGCGTTTTCGGCGCCCTGCCGATGCTCCCAAGCGCAGCGCATCAAAGTGCAGCCACCAGCCAGAACCTAAAGCACAGACCACTGCCGCAGCTTGCAAAAGCGACGTCATGAGCACCTCACCCCCGCTTCGTCCAGGGTTTTACGCACCATAAGCACTCCGGCAACTTGCATGATCACCGCCAGGCAAAACATGAGAACACCAGGGACGCTCGAGAAAAATGGGTCAAGAAATCCCTCTGTGACCAGGGAAAACAGTCCAACCAAAACAAGCGGCATGGCGCTAACCACGCGGGCGGAAAGTCGTGCTTGCGCAGTTTGCACGCGCAGCGATCGCTCCAGCTCAAAGTGACTGCGCGCCATCTGCTCCGCATCTGCCAGCACCGCAGCCAGGCTTCCACCCGTTCGATGCTGCACCTCAAGCGCCACCATCACAAATGCGAACTCTGGAGCGTTTACCTCCTGGCGCAAACCATCCAACGCCTCAGAGGCCGTGCATCCCAGCCGCAGCGCCTGAAGCGCATGCCTATAGGCATCGGCAAGTTGCTTGCAGCCATGCTGGCTCTGATACTCCAGGGTTTGCTCCAGCGAAAAGCCAGCTTGGAAGCACGATTTCATGGCCTGAATGCTATCAGGCACACGCATGCGAACTTGTTCAGCCTGCTTATCCGCCTCAGACCGCACCAGAAAAACGATCAACGCCACAACGCCCATCACCACCGCCAGAGCCGAAAACACCGACCCTAGCAGTAAGACACCCACCAGCAGAGAGACTGCGCAAACGCACAGACCCAAGCTCACGAGGCCTCGCGGCTGAACTCGAAGGAAGCCCCTCTCCTTGAGCAAGGCGGCTGCCTCTACGGCAAAGTCTCGCACAAGGGGCCAACGCAAAAGCCATACCGCCGCCGGTCTCAAACAGCCAACACCCCAGGAAAGAAGCCGCTCTCCCCTTTTCTCAGACAAATCGGCAGCAAAGGAGCGCTTTCGCTTCGTCAAGCGAGCAACTGGCGCCTTCAGCAAGAAAAACCCTGCACCGCCTGCGAAAACAATAGATGCTACAAGCAAGATATCTGACGTTTCCACGCATCCACCTCCTCTTGTGAGACATATCCGTAGCGAGGCAGCTCATCCACCCAAGAGGGCACCGCTAGCCACAAGCCCGCATCATCGGGCAGAAGGCGCTGATAGAGCCGCTCAACCACGCAGCGTCTGCGCTCCTCGTCAAAAGAGAAGCTGGCAATTTCACACACGTAGCGCCGGCCATCCAAGCTGCGAGCCGTTTGCACCACCACGTCCAGCGCCGTTGCGATATACGATTCCACCACTTCAACAGGCACTTCCGATGAATAGCGAACCATAGTAACCAGGCGCGATACCGCCTCTTTCGTCGAGTTGGCGTGCAGGGTTGTAAGCGATCCATCATGGCCTGTGTTCATTGCCTGAAGCATATCCAGCGCCTCTGCCCCGCGCACTTCGCCCACCACGATGCGATCGGGGCGCATGCGCAGAGCGTTGGCAACCAAATCTCCAATGGTCACCTGACCCATGCCTTCCGCGTTCATCGGGCGCGCTTCCAGGCGCACCACATGAGCCGATGGCGCAAAGCGCAGCTCCGCCGAATCTTCAATGGTAATGACGCGCTCACCTTGGGGAATAAAGCAAGAAAGAGCATTGAGGAACGTGGTTTTACCGCTGCCGGTACCGCCGGAAACCGCGACATTTTTGCGCGCCGCAACCGCCCAGCGAAGAAAGGGCAGAAGTGTGGGCTCAATTGATCCCGATTGAGCCATGTCTTCCAGCCTCATAAGCTGGTCGGGGAATTTTCGAATGGTAAGCACCGGGCCATCAACCGAAATGGGCTCAATGATGGCATTCACGCGAAAACCCTGGGGAAGACGGGCATTCACCATGGGAGATGATTCGTCAATACGGCGGCCCAAAGGCCCAACGATGCGATCCATCAACGCTCTGACCTGGTCTTTATCCACAAAACGCACGTCAGTTTGCTCCAAAACGCCGTGACGCTCCACAAATACCTTATCGAACGCATTTACCATGATTTCAGTGACCGATCCATCAGCTAGCAAGCCGTTCAGGGGACCAAAGCCAAAAACCGAATCAATAAGCTGGTCGGTCAAGCGTTGACGCCGCTCAAGAGAAACGCCCGCCCATTCCGGCTGAGCAAAAGCTGATTGACACAAACTGCGAATCTCGTTTTCCACACGCAGCGAAGCCGTGGCAGCAGCAGACACCAAGCCATCGGGCAGCTGCTGGTTCATACGACGGCGAAGCTCCAAAAACAGCTCTTCATCGCTTAATTCAAGCGCAGCAATATCATTGCCCTGGGCCTTGCTCACGCGATCCATCAGCGACATGACTATTCCTCCTTTCTGCACTTACGCGAAAACAGTGAAAAGGGGCTTCTGCGCAGAGGCTTCAAACCTTTCAGCACGCTGCAACCCGGCAAAACGTCCATAAGCAGCTCTCGCAAAGCCTCTGCCAGGCAATTGCCCTCATCAAGCAAATCAGCCCCTTGGCCCGCTTCGCAGTATTCGCTTACCTCCCTGCCTCCATCAGGCAATTCTCTGCATTGAGCACCCTGCACCGCGCAGGCGATATCCAGCGAGGTAAGCTGCGGCTGGCGGCCGCACTTGTTGAGAAGGAACAAGAAGGGCGACGTTGCCAAACCGCAGCGGGCGCACAAATCGAACGCCTTCTGCGCCGCCTTTGCTCCATGAATCCGCTGATCAAGGACGAAAAATATCTTGCCCGCCCGCTCAAGAAGAGCCATGTGCTGGTCATTCCAGAAGGTAGGCCCATTAGACACAATGACGTCAAAGCACGAGGCAGCCTGGGCAAAAAGGCAGTCCAGGTTCTCCATCACCTGTTCTGAATGCTCTGGCTGTTGGCACGCCGTAATGAGAGCGAACCCTTCAGGGCCTGCCTCTAATTTACGAATGCAGCTGGGGTCTTCCAGTACCTTGTCAAAGGAAACGGCCTGGTCAGACCGGGAGAGCAGACCCATATCGCCAAACTGCATATCAAAATCAATCAGCAAGGTTTTGCACCCGAACCGCGCAGAACACAGCGCGCTCAGGTAGGCAATGGTACTTTTCCCCGTTCCGCCGCTGGCCCCAATAACCGGCAGATAAAAGGCTCGCTGGCTTAAGGGCGAGGGCAAGGCATCAGGAAGGGCCAGCGCTGTTACCGGGGGCTCCTCCAGAAGCGGCTCTTCCAGCATTTCATCAAGATAAGCGTCGGCCGTCAGCGCATCCGCCGCATACACCTCAAGGGGCACCGTATCGGGCTCTAGCACCTCCACCTGATTTTGGGCAATTTCTCCAATAGAGCTTTCATCAGGGGTTTCGCTTGGATTTTCAGAAAATTCATTTTGGGCAACGGGCGGCTTAATATGCCTTTTAAGCAGCTCTTTATAGAACTTTGTCGGGTGAATCAGACCGTCAATCTTTGCCCGATCAACCCGCTGATTAAACCCAGGCGTATCGCTATCAGCCACCACAAACACCTGCTTGGATGGCCAGTCGCGCTTCAAAGCCGCTGCCAAGTTCAGCGCAGGCATATCGTCAGCCGAGCAAATGAATGCGCAGTCGCAATCAGGCTGGTCAAACGCCTGGCGCGCCTGTGCCGCGCCACACACTACCCGGACGAACGGCAAATCGAAGCACTGGGCATCCAGCAACCCAAGGGTCTGAGGGCGCCCAAGCAAATCCTGCCCAACGCACAGCAACGTATCATAGGGGCCATCCTCTTCCGTGAAAAAGGGCTCACTCGCAGGAAGCAGGCCTTCCTCAAAGAGCATGCTTTCAGAAAGGGCTCGTGTTCCGCGACCCGCCAGCCATTTATTTGCTACCATTGCCGCCTCCCTCATAGTTGGCGCCAACGCTTTGGCCGGGCAAGGCGAAATACAGCTGAGTGCGCTCTTCAGCAGCGATGATTTCTTCCACCGCATTGGGATTTACCGCCAGGGCCACCCACGACAAAGCGCCGCCCGAACTTGCTCCCGAAGCATCAAAGGCGCTGGTGGCAAGCACAGAAACCCTTTGGGCAATAAGCTTTGCCCCGCTAGCGCCCACAGAATACACATCCACCGCAGATCCTGGCTTTAGGGCACCGCCCACCGCCTGCACTTCCTTGGCGGAAACGCTCACCGCCACCATGCCCTCAGGCACTTCAAAGGCCGAAGACAATGACCCGAAGCGCTTTGCGGAAATCACTTCACCTGAGACAATGGGCGAAGTGAGCTGCTGGCCAAGCACCTGCTTGGAATTGGTTACCGCCTGATCAGGCAGCATGCTCACCAGCCATGTGCGGGTTTCCACCGCCGATGCCGTCAGCGTTTCCCCAGCGGCAATATCGCGCGCAGCAACGCAGACCTCCACTTGATCGCCGCCGTATTTTGCCATGGCCTCATCCCTCACGTGGTTGGCTTCACCACGCACGCTTTGGGTAAACGCGAACACACACGCGGCACATGAAACGGCGCACACAACACCAATAATGGTCTTTTTATCAATACGCATATGATTCCTCCTTCGTAATGGGGGAATCATGACAGGCGCATCTATCAAAAAGCTATCAAAATCGTGTCTCGAGTTATCAAAGTGTCCACAAAAAGCTATCAAAACGTGCACAAAAAACTATCAAAGACCCAAAGCGTGTATAATGACCTTGTTCAAAAGAAAAGATTACCCCCAAAGGAGGCCGCAAATGACAAATAAGTACGCTGGTACCCAGACCGAAAAGAACCTGGAAGCTGCTTTCGCTGGCGAATCTCAGGCTCGCAACAAGTACACCTATTTCGCATCTACTGCAAAAAAGGAAGGCTACGAGCAGATTTCTGCTCTGTTCCTGAAGACCGCTGAGAACGAGAAGGAACATGCCAAGATGTGGTTCAAGGAGCTGGGCGGCATTGGCGACACCGCCGCAAACCTGGCCGCTGCTGCCGACGGCGAATACTACGAGTGGACCGACATGTATGAAGGCTTCGCCAAGACCGCCGAGGAAGAAGGCTTCCCCGAGCTGGCCGCCAAGTTCCGTGGCGTAGCCGCTATCGAGAAGCATCACGAGGAGCGTTACCGCGCCCTGCTGCAGAACGTTGAGACTGCCGCTGTGTTCGAGAGGTCCGAGGTCAAGGTGTGGGAATGCCGCAATTGCGGTCACATCTGCGTAGGTACCAAGGCTCCCCAGGTTTGCCCCGTGTGCGACCATCCTCAGTCTTACTTCGAGCTTTCCGGACAGAACTACTAATTCGCACGCACCCGTAAACACGAAGAGCCCGGCAGCAATGTCGGGCTCTTTTTTGTCGTTGGGCAAAAAACCTGCCAAATGATGGGGTAATTTGGCAGGTTTTGGGGTGCTAGTAGGGTTCGTCCAGGTTGGTGTGGGCCAGGGCGTCGCAGGTGAAGTCGAAGAACTTGCCCTGCTTGTAGCGATCCAGGGCTACCAGACCAATCATGGCACCGTTGTCGCCGCACACGCTCATGGGGGGCAGAGTCAGGCGCACGCCCATCTTGCCACACATCTTACGATAGGCCTCGCGCAGGGCTGGATTGGCCGCCACACCGCCGCCCAAGCAAAACTCTTTGGCGCCGGTCATTTCCAGCGCCGTCTTAGCCTTGGCCACCTGAACATCAACCACCGCAGCTTGGAAGCTGGCAGCGATGTCGGGCAAATTCAGCTCGCGACCTGCGTCTTCTTCCTGATGGATGTAGGTGATGACCGCCGTCTTCAAGCCCGAAAGCGAGAACTGCAAATCGCCCGAGTGCATCATGGCACGGGGGAACGCAATGGCCTTGGGGTTGCCCTTGGCCGCATAAGCGGAGATTGCCGGACCGCCAGGATAGCCCAGACCCAAAGCCTTGGCCACCTTGTCGAAAGCCTCGCCCACCGCGTCGTCCAGGGTGGTGCCCAGGGTCACATAATTGCCCCAATCCTTCACATGCACCAGCATGGTATTGCCGCCAGAAACCAGCGACGCCACCAGCGGAGGCTGCAAATCAGGGGAGCCAATCTTGTTGGCATACAGGTGGCCTTCCAAATGGTTCACGCCAATGAAGGGCTTGTCGGCCGCCCAGGCGGCGCCCTTGGCAAAGGCCACACCTACCACCAGTGCGCCCACCAAACCGGGAGCATAGGTGACAGCTACAGAATCAAGGTCTACCCAGGTCATCTGGGGAATTTCCAGTGCTTCAGCCGCCTGCTCGAACACCGCATCGCACACGCCGCAAATGGCTTCGATGTGCTTGCGGCTGGCAATTTCGGGAACAACGCCGCCAAAGCGGGAATGGAAGTCGATCTGAGAAGCAACCACGTTGGCGATAATCTCACCCTTGCCGTTCACGATGGCCGCGGCAGTCTCATCGCAGGAAGACTCCAGGGCCAGAATCAGCGGGCGCGCCTCAGGTGCAATAGAGGCGGAAATCATCTCGCCGCCCAGACGCAGCTCCATGCCGGCAACGTCGCGGTTGTTTAGCAAGCCCTCCAGAGCCTGAGGATCTTGGCCTTCGCGCACGTATTCCACAGCACCCAAATCGCGGGCATCACTAGCCATGCGAGCCAGCAACTCGCTTTCCACCAGCGCATATGCCTGCTGCTCCAGAGTAAAAACGCGCTCGATGGTCAGCACACCTACCGCCACGGAGCCCATAACATAGCCCACAGGGGCATCGTCTTCGTAGGCCAACCACACCAGATTGGTCTTGCAGGTGGTTGCCGCTTCCAACGCCTCGCGGCCGGGAGCTGCGGCATCTACCGCCAGCACCGAATCAATAGCGCGGGCATCCAGAGGCTTGTAAACGATGCTTTCGCCCTGCACGCCCGTGGTCAAATTCTTGGCGGGACGCTTGGGCAGCACCATGCGTTCATTTTCTTCCGCGTCAGAAAGGCGCGTATACACCGGCAAGGTGAAAGAGGGGTTGTGGCGCTCTGCATCAAAGGGATCAGCCTTGCCAGCCGCCCAGGCAGCCTGCAAAGTCAACAGCAAACCTTGACCGCTGGCCGTCCAAAACTCCTGGTCAAGAGCGGGAGCGCACTGCTCAAACAGCTCCCCGTACTTGCGCAAGCCATCGCCTGCCACAAAATCGAGGGCCTGCCCCGCCGCCAGCTGCTCGGAAGCAACCGCAGCCTTTACCACCGTATCAGCATCCTGGCGCTCAACGCCGCCATCGGTCAGAGTAAAGCGCACCGGGTACACTTCCTTGCGCATAGCATCAGCAACAACCACGCCGGTTCCGCGAGTGCCCGCCTGCCAAGCTCCCCAAGCAATGGCTTCCAACGTGGAAACACCTACCAAAGCAACACCCAAAGCATGAGCCACACCCTTGGCGGTTGCTAAGGCAATGCGCACGCCCGTAAAAGAGCCAGGGCCTCGGCCGCACACCACGCAGGCAATTTGGTCGCGGGAGATACCGCACTGGGCCAAAGCCTGATCAACGCGAGGGATCAACTGGGTATTAGAAGCGCGATGCGCCTCGATGGTTTCAGAATAAAGGCAGGTCACAACCTGGTTTTGGGCATCCAAAACGCCAATTCCCAACGCAATAACCTCATTGGCCGTATCAAAGGCCAGCGCATAGCGCGCCGCTGAAAGCGCGGCGTCATCACAAGCTAATGTCATACAACTTCCTACCTGGTGGTTTTCGTCAGGCGGCTCTTGGAATCTTTCGCCCACAGAAACAGCAGCTGGCGGCTGCTTTCTCCATAAGCGTGGGCGTAAATTACGCGACCGTCAGGATTGTCATCGTCCTTGAGAATCTCAATCTCAAGATACGAATACGGCAAAGCCTCGGCAAACTTATCGCCCCACTCCAAAAACGATACACCGCCGTCTTCGATAGTATCAAAAAAGCCAATGTCATCCAACTCTTCTTCCTGCTCCAAACGGTACAGGTCAAAGTGATGCAGCGGAAGACGGCCACCGTTATAGTCAATTTGAATATTGAAGGTGGGGCTGGTTACTTGGGCTTTCACGCCTAAACCATCGGCGACACCCTGCACGAACTGGGTCTTGCCCGCGCCCAAATCGCCAATGAGCGCAATCACGTCATTGGGGCGCAAATGGGCGGCCAAGGTGGCGGCCAACTGCTTGGTTGCCACCGGAGTAGTGGTAGCGCGTCTGTAGGTCAGACCGTTTGCCATAATTATGCCTCTTCCCCATTCCTCTCTGCCAGCAGCTGCTCACGCAGGGGCTGCATTGCGGCAACCTCTTCCTCAGAGAGCTGCGGGAACTGAGGATCAATGTCTTCCAACACGTCTTTTACCAGCTCAGATACAAGATAACGCGCCACAAACTTCTGATCTGCGGGAATCACGTACCACGGAGCAGCAACGCTGGAGGTGTTGCTGATTACCTGCTGGTATGCCTCCATATACTGGGGCCAAAGAGCGCTTTCGGCAAGGTCACCCGCAGAAAACTTCCAATTCTTCACCGGCTCTTCAATACGCGAAAGGAAGCGCGCATGCTGCTCTTCCTGAGATACGTTGAGAAACACCTTCACCACGCGATAAGAATTCTGGTCAAGGTACTTCTCAAAGTTGCTCAGCTGTTCATAGCGCTGAGCATAGAACTCATCAGAGGGCAAGCCGATGTTGCGTTGGGCCATGTTGTAGCCCTTTTGCATCTGGTGCACCTGCACTACCAGCACGTCTTCGTAGTAAGAGCGGTTGAACACGCCAATCATGCCGCGCTCGGGCAGCGCCTTCCAGGCGCGCCACATGTAATCGTGGGCCAGCTCTTCCTTGGAAGGGGTCTTGAAGCAGGTCACTTCCACGCCCTGGGGGTTCACGCCAGAGAACACGTGCTCAATAGTGCCGTCTTTGCCGGCGGCATCCATGGCCTGAAACATAACCAGCAGGCCCTCGCGACGGTCGGCATACAGGCGTTCCTGCAGCTCAGCGATGCGTTCCACATTTTTCCGGGTGGCCTCCACGTACTTTTTCTTCAGGCCTTCATCAATGCCCAACCCCGTGGGAATCGACGCCAGCTCAAAGGTGCCCGTACCGTTGAAGCAGAAATCCTTATAAGAGGGCTTGTCCATGAAGCGCTCCTTCGTCTTGAGTACATAAGGTGCCGTGCTTATGTATATTATGCCTGCTCAGCCGCCTGAACAACATGCTGCATCAGCAAAGCGGTAGTCACGCTTCCCACGCCACGAGGCACGGGAGTAATGGCCGCCACCAGAGGCTCGACGGCATCAAAATCAACATCGCCGCACAGATTGCCTTCAGCATCCACGTTGATACCCACGTCCAGTACGGTCTGGCCAGCGCTGAAATACTCGGCGCCGTAGGCCTTGGCGCGACCCGTTGCCAGCACCACAATGTCGGCCTGGCGAGTGATTTCCGACAGGTTCTCAGAGCGGGAATGGCAGATGGTCACCGTGGCGTTCTTCTGCAGGAACAGCATGGACACCGGCTTGCCAATAACCAGGCTGCGGCCCACAACAACCACATGCTTGCCCTGCAGGGGCACCTGGTAGTAATCGCACATCTCAACGCAAGCCTGAGCGGTGCAGGGCGCGTAACCCTGGCCCGTACCTGCGAAAATGGCGGCCAGCGCAGGCAGGCCAATGCCATCCATGTCTTTTTCCACAGCAAGCCTGTTGCACAGGGCGGTTTCGTCAATACCCTTGGGCAGCGGGCGGAACATAAGACAACCATGGATGGAATCGTCGACGTTGATCTGGTCGATGGCGGCAGCAATATCATCCTGGGAGGCATCAGCGGGCAGCACGAACTGGCGGGCCTCAATGCCCAAACCCGCGGCCACCTTCATGGCGCTGCGCTCGTAGGACAAGTCATCAGGACGCTCGCCCACGCGCAAAATTGCCAAGGTGGGGGTCTTGCCCGCAGCCGTCAGATCTTGGACCTGAACAGCCATTTTCTCTTTAAGGGCGGCGGATACTTCCTTGCCGGTCAACAGCTGAGCCATAAGCTTCCTGCTTTCTGATAGTTACTTACGAATGGCAGCCATAACGAAATCGGCCACAAGCTGGCCTTTTTTATCGGCAACGGCAATGAGTTCGTCGGCCTTCTGCTCAAAGGCGGCAGCCTTTTCACGATCAGCCATGGAACCCGTATTGATGAACACGTTCAAGCTGGCAGCACGCGTTGCGGCGCGGGCCAAAATGGCACTAGCACCAGCATCGGAAACCGCCAGCTTAGATCCGTTGTGGGCCAAAAAATCGGCCTGGTCAATCACTGCAGCGCACACTTCCATGATTTGCAGAGGCACGGCGCAGGCGTCGGTAAGGGCAGCTTGTAGCGCTGCATTCTTGGCAGCCTTTTCCTCCTCGGTGCCCGAAGGCATACCGTAAGATGCGGCCAGGGGCTTGAAAGCTTCGGCGTCAGCGTCAATGAGAGACACCAGCTTGGCGCGCATGTCTTCCAGCACGGCCAAGCGCTCTTGCACCTGATCTTCCACAGCGGCATAGGTCTTCTTGCCCGTGGTCAAATTGCCCACCATGGAAGAAAGGGCTGCAGCCAAAGCGCCCGCATAGGCAGACGCGCCGCCGCCACCGGGAGTGGGGGCCTTGGTGGAAAGTTCATTCAAGAACGTGGTGTCAATCATGTCTTCCTCCAACAATTAGAACAGTCCGGAAATCACGCCGTTTTCATCAACGTCAATCTTGAAGGCAGAAGGAGTTCTACCCAAGCCCGGCATGGTCATAATTTCGCCCGTCAGCGCAACCACAAAGCCTGCACCTGCGGAAACCTTCACGTTGCGCACCGTAATGCGGAAATCGCGAGGAGCGCCCAGCTTGGTCTGGTCGTCGGTAAAGCTGTACTGGGTCTTAGCGATGCACACCGGCATACCGCCAAAGCCAAGGTCTTCCAGCTGCTTCAGCTGCATCGCCGCATTGGGGGTGAAGTCCACACCATCAGCATGGTAGATGCGCGTTGCAATGGCTTCAATCTTTTCGGCCAGGGAAAGCTCATCGGGGTAAGAGAAGCTGAAATCATTGGGCTGATCGCACAGACGCACAACCTCATCGGCCAAGGCCAGGCCGCCTTCGCCGCCTTTTGCCCAAACCTCAGACAAAGCAACGTTGACGCCCAGTTCTTTGCACTTGGCTTCTACCAGGTCCAATTCCGCCTTGGTGTCGGTGGGGAAAGCGTTAATGGCCACCACGCAAGGCAGCTTATACACCTGGGTGATGTTCTCAACGTGCTGCAGCAAATTGGGCAGGCCAGCCTCCAGCGCCTCCAGATTCTCGGTGTTCAGATCTTCGAACTTCACGCCGCCATTGCTCTTCAGGGCGCGCACCGTGGCAACCAGAACAACGGCATCGGGCTTCAAGCCGCACAGGCGGCACTTGATGTCCAGGAACTTCTGGGCACCCAGGTCGGCGCCAAAGCCAGCCTCAGTCACCGCGTAATCACCGAAGTTCATAGCCATGCGGGTAGCCATAATGGAGTTGCAGCCGTGGGCGATGTTGGCAAAAGGGCCACCATGAACGAAGGCAGGCGTGCCTTCCAAGGTCTGCACCAAGTTGGGCTTCAGGGCATCCTTCAGCAAAGCCGCCATAGCGCCTTCAGCCTTCAGGTCGTGAGCGGTAACGGGCTTGTCGTCGTAGGTGTAGCCCACCACGATGCGACCCAGACGCTCTTTCAAGTCGGTAATGGAGGTGGCCAAGCAGAAGATGGCCATAACCTCGGAGGCAACAGTGATATCAAAGCCGTCCTCGCGGGGCACGCCCTGAGCCTTGCCGCCCAAGCCGTCCACAATCTGGCGCAGCTGGCGGTCGTTCATGTCAACGCAGCGCTTCCAGGTAATCTTGCGAGGGTCAATGTTCAGCTCGTTGCCAAAATGAATGTGGGCATCCAGCATGGCAGCCAGCAGGTTGTTAGCCGCGCCAATGGCATGGAAGTCGCCGGTGAAGTGCAGGTTGATGTCTTCCATGGGAATAACCTGGGCATATCCGCCACCTGCAGCGCCGCCCTTAATGCCGAAAACAGGGCCCAAAGAAGGCTCGCGCAGGGCAACCACAACATTCTTGCCGCGTTTGGACAGACCGTCGGCCAAACCAACGGTAGTGGTGGTCTTTCCTTCGCCCGCCTTTGTAGGATTGATAGCGGTGACCAGAATCAGCTTGCCGGGAGTTTGGGGGCAATCTTTCAATACGTTGTAATCAATTTTGGCTTTATACTTGCCGTATTGCTCAACATAATCCAGGGGAATACCAACTTTTTCCGCAATCTTCGTAATCAACTCCGGTGTTGCCGCCTGGGCAATTTCAATATCGCTTGGCATGATAACCTTCCTTTTGTCATCCGTGCTGTCACTTGGCCTTTACCGCATCTGCACAGCTGAGTCACAGGCTTTCGCCCTTGGTTCTATTGTACACGCCCTGCCGCACGATTCCACTCAAAAGCCAGCCGTAAGCCCTCAAGGGTAAGCTCAGCGTTGGTATGAGTGATGGTTTCGCTGCAAGGGGTGATTACGGGAGCCAAACCGCCCGTTGCAATAACGGGAGCTTCGTAACCCAACTGGGCAAAGATACGCTTTACCAGAGCGTCAACGCGCCCGGCCTCGCCATACACTATGCCCGACTGAATGGCGGTTTCCGTGCAAGTGCCAATAGCTACGCCCGGATCAATCAACTCGGTAGCCGCCAGCTTAGCAGCGTACTGGAACAACGCCTGAGCAGAGGTACTCACTCCTGGGGCAATAATGCCGCCCACAAAAAGGCCCTGCTTGTTCACCACTTCAATATTGGTCGCAGTGCCAAAATCAACCACCACGCAAGGCGCACCATACACATGCGCTGCCGCAATAGCATCGGCCACACGGTCTTGGCCAATCTCGTGAGGATTGGGGTAATCGGCTTTGAACAGGCCTTTTGTATTTTCTGCGTTGCATACGAAAGCCTCTGCATCAAACAGGCTTCGGGCAGCACGCTTCCATGCCATGGAAAGCTGAGGAACCACCGACGCCAACGCCACACCGGTTACATGGGCGTGGTCAAGGCGCTGGGCGAAAAACATGGAGCTCAGCGTAGCTCTGATTTCGTCTTCCGTCTGCTTTTTATTGGTTGCCATACGCCATACGAACTGCAGCTCCTGACCTTCGTAGCCGCCAATGACAGTATGGGTATTTCCTACGTCTACCGTAAGTAACATAATTGTGACAACCCCCTATACCTGCTGGTAAACTAGCTATAGTGCTATTCAGTATTATAAACGCGCATGCAGGCAAAATGATACAGCGCAAAGGAAACGAGGCATTATGAGCGATAAGCAAACACGCATCTTAGTAGTTGACGACGAAGCCTCCATTACGGAATTCGTAGGATACGCTCTGCGCAAAGAAGGCTATACAGCCGACGTGGTTGACAACGGCGAACAGGCCCTGGTTATGGCCCGCCAAAATCAGTACGATTTGTTTGTACTTGACATCATGTTGCCTGGTATTGACGGCTACGAGCTGTGCCGTCGCATTCGCGCCCTTTCCAGCGCTCCCGTTTTATTCCTTTCGGCGCGCGATACCGAGCTGGATAAGGTGGTTGGCCTGGAAATTGGCGGCGATGACTACCTGGCCAAACCGTTTGGTGTGCGCGAATTTATTGCCCGCGTCCGCGCCCTGCTGCGCCGCGCTTCCCAAAACGAGAGCGGCAGCGTGGGCAACACCATTGTGGCAGGAGGAATTGAACTGAACGAAGACGCCCATACCGCCACTGGCGATAAGGGCGCCATTGAGCTAACCCCCCGCGAGTTTGAGCTGCTCACGGCCCTGATGAAGAATGCGGGCAAAGTGGTTTCCCGCGAAGACCTGCTGCGCGATGCCTGGGGATGGGAATACCTGACCGAGACCAAAACGGTTGATACCCACATCAAGCGTCTGCGCGACAAGATTGAAGCCGCCGGCTATGATCCCGCCCTGGTAGAAACCGTACGCGGCTACGGTTATCGTTTCAAGCTGTAAACGCAAACGCCCATGAACAACCTGCGCACATACTTTGCCTTCTTATCCACCTTGCTGGCCCTGTTCGCAACGGGACTGGTGGTGTTTTTGGTGCACTTTCTGTACGGCACCCCCATCGCAACGCCGCTGGTAGAATGCCTGGCCCCCATTGGCGTTGGCACATTTGTCTTAAGCTACGTGATTGCCCACTTCCTTACCGAGCCCCTGCGCGAGCTCACCGACAAGGTGCGCAACCGCAAGGACGCCCCGGAATTCACCTTCTTGGGCAAAGGCCGCCTAGCGGAAGCCGACGAACTGTCCGATTGCCTGGAGGAGCTGATCCAGTACGCCACCGTGCGCCAGAAGGAACTGGCGGTACGCGAGAAGCGCCAGAGCGAATTCATCAGCGATGTTGCCCACGAGCTGCGCACGCCCCTGACGGCTATTCGCGGCAATGCTGAGCTGCTGCAAGACCCCGACTTGCCCCCCGCCATGCATGATCGCTTCTGCGAGACCATCATCAATGAGTCCACGCGCTTGAGCAATCTGACAAAAGACCTGATCACCCTTGAGAAAATTGAAGGTTCCAAGACCCAAACCATCGAGATGAGCCGCGTGAACATGAAGCGCGTGGTGGAAGAGGTCATGAACAACCTGTATCCCATTCTGACCGACCGCAAGGCCAACGTGGCCATTGTGGGCGAGGCTCCCGACATTCTGGGAAACGCCGATCAGATGAAGCAGGTTATTCAAAACCTGGTGGAAAATGCCAGTCGATTCATCCAGCCCGGCGGACACATTACCGTGGAACTGTGCGGCCTGAAAGACAACTGCGTGGTGTCGGTGAAAGACGACGGTTGCGGCTTTGGCGATATTGACCCCAAGCTGCTGTTCGACCGCTTCTATCGCACCGACTCTTCTCGCCAGCGCGGCACTGGCGGCACCGGCCTGGGCTTGGCCATTGTGAAATCTATTGTGGAAGCCCACGACGGCACCGTAGAAGCCGTAAACCTCTCGGGCGGCGGCGCCTGCTTCATTGTTGCAATTCCCGCTATTCCTGCTGCGTAATGGAATGAGGCGCCTGATCTCGGCGTCCCAATGTTACTCGGGCAGGTATTCGTCCAGAGCGGCGCGGTTCAGAATCAGACGCACCGTGGTGCCCGATCCCAGTTCGCTGGCCACTTCCATATGGGTGCCCGGACCAAAGTAGCCGCACATGCGATCGTGCACGTTCTTCACGGCAATGCCAATGCCCGTGGCGCTTTCGGGGTGCAAAATGTTCTTGCAAGCCTCCTCGGACATGCCCACGCCATCATCGGCAACCCACACAATCACGTTGTCGTCGCCATCAAGGCGCGCGCCAATAGTCACTGTCAGCTTGCCCTCGGCGGGCATGGCGTGCTGCACCGAGTTCTCAACCAAAGGCTGCACCAAAAATGGCGGAACCATCAGGTCTTCCGTCTGGGGGTCAATGTCCACATCCAAGCTCACGCGGTCTTCACCAAAGCGAGCCATCTCAAAGGAGAAATAGCGCACGGTCTGCTCAACTTCGCGATGCAGGGGAATCAGATCCTGGGAGTCATCCAAGGTGCGGCGATAGAACACCGCGAATTCGCGCAGCAGCACACGGGCCTTGTCGGGGTCGGTGCGCACCAGCGAGGCAATGGTGTTGATGGTGTTGAACAGGAAATGAGGGTTGATTTGGCTTTGCAGGGCCTTCAGCTCCATGCTGGTGGCCAGTTTCTGCTGCTCCTCCAAAGCCTCTGCAGCCAGCTGGGTGGATACCAGATGGGCAAAACCTTCAGCAATGGTCTTTTGGGTGTCGGTAATCTTGCGAGGCGAATGGAAGAAGAAGGTCAGGGTGCCCTCAACGCGGCGGCCAACGCGCAGGGGCATGATGATGGCCGACTCAACGCCATAGCTGGAATCAAGGAAGCCGATCTCCTCGGGAATCAGCAGCGTACGGGGTTCGCCATCTTCCGCAGCTTCTGCAATGGTAGTGGCGAAAATGGGATCTCCAGCTCCATGATTGGCCTGGCCCAAGCCCTCGTAACCCAAAACGATGGTCTTGTTGGTGATGCACACGGCAACCGCTTCAGTGTTAGGAGCCAAAAGCGAGCACAGCTTTTGGGCAGATTTTTCGTTCAAGCCGCCCTTCAGACAAGCCAGGGTCTGACGGGAAAGCTTAAGCATATCTCCTGTCTGGCGAGCACGAACCGATTCCTGGTCAACTATGCTGCGCATGATTAAAATCAGCGAGAGGGTAAACATGATGCCGGCGCTAGCGATAATGAATTCGTTGATGTTTCCGCTGGTCAGCTGCCAAGCCAGCGTGGCGCACGAAATGATGGCCACCAAGCCCAGAAACCACGTTAGGTTAAAGGGGCGCACGACAACCGATTGGGTGTACACGTTGTTATCAGGATGCATGGTATTCATTAAAACCCTCGTTTACTCCTAGCCCATCAGGCCCGTTTCCTTTACCACCAGCAAAACGGCCGCAACACCCAGCAAGCCGGCGAAGCAGAAACGCAAGGTGCGCTCGGGAAGCTTTTGCTGCAGCTTGGCGCCTAAGGTTGCGCCGGGCATAGATCCCACAATGCAAGCAAGGCCCGGAATCCAGTCAATGTTGCCCAGCATAACCTGAGTTGCCAGGGCGGGCAGCACCAAAATACCAATGCCCACCAGCGACGTGCCCGAAGCCTTCTTCATGGACAAGCCCAGAACGCTCAGGAACATGGGCACCATGAGGAAGCCGCCGCCAACACCTACATAGCCCGAAATCACGCCCGCCAAGGCACCAATGAGGGCCGCCTTGATCAGCACGTTTTTGGTCACCTGAAAATCATCAGCAGCAGCGGGGGCGGGAGCCGCAGCCTTGTCCTCTTTCTTGCCCTCGGGCTTCATGGCCAGCGCCTTCTTCAGCATGGTGGAAGCGCTGTATAAAATAACGCAGGCCGCAGCAGCCATAACGCACCAGCTGGGCGAGTGGGAAGCCGCCATAACGCCAATCCACGACGTGCATGCACCGCCCAAACCAGCGGTCACGCCAACGGCAGGATAGCAGGTTTTGTTGCGAATATGAGTAATCATGCCCGCCACCGAAGTGGGAACGATGGTAAGAAGCGAAGTTGCCGTGGCAGTGATGGCGCTCATGTTGTACACCAGGCGGAACGCGGGCACCATAATGGTTCCACCGCCGACGCCCAGAAGGCCAGCCAATACGCCCACGATGAGGCCAACCGCCAAAGAGGCGGGAATCAAAACAATCAAATCCATTTTTTCAGTACCTTAGTCTGCTATGTTCAAACGAATTTCGCTGGTAACACCCGGGTCGTAGCTTACCGGCTTTAGGCCCTCAGCCTGGCCCTGGGGCTGCGTGTCAGCCTGGGCATGAGCCAGCTGAGCGCTCAGGTCAATGCCGCGACGCAAGGCGGTGGACTTAACCAGCATGGTGCGCAGCACTGCGTCGTTTTCCAAGCGGGCCATAAGCTCGGGCCACGCATACTGGAACTCGAAGTACTTGGCGCAATTGGATGCAGCATAGGCCTCGGCCTCATGCTTGGCAGCGCTGGCCGCCTTAAAGTAGGCGCCGTGATCGGGGCGAGCCAAGCCGCGCAGACGGGCCGTCCAGGTGATGCGACGGCGAACGCCATGATCAAGGAAGGGACCGGGATACGGGTTCAGCGCAGAGGGCTTCAGCTGCAGCAGGTCAATCTGGGTGCGGCTATATTCCAGCTTGCGCATTTCGTACAGCCAGCGGTAAATGTCCTGATGGAAGCGCATGCCTTCGCTGGTGGTCTCAGGAGGAAGGTGGCGCAGGCACCACTTGTTGTCAAACCACATCTCAGAACCGTACATGCGCAGGTTCAGCAGGTAGTCCAGGTCTTCGCCGCGGGTAATCCAGGGGTCAAAGGCCAAGCGGGTGAAGGCCTGCTTGTGCAGGGCCATGCAGCCGCCGCACGCATGGTTGGAGCGAGACAGGCGAGGGCCCGACATGGCGCCGGAAATCCACTCGTTGAACTTCTTGCTCTGGTCCCAGAAATGGTCGTACCAGTGAGACTCTTCAGGTGCCAGGTAAGACTCCTTGGCATCCAGGAAAAAGCCGCTCTTAGCAACGATGGGAATGCCCTTCTTAGTAAGTTTGCCCAGGCCATACACGGCTTTTTTCAGGAATTCGGGATCTTCGATAATCTCGTCGTCATCAATGAACACCACCGCATCAAAGCCAAAAACGGTAGCAACAACCAAACCCAAGTTGCGAATGGCGCTGTAACCCACCAGGCCCACGCCCTCTTGATACTCGGTAAGGCCCAGCTGATTCATGCGCTGATGAATCAGGTCTTGCTCGGTTGCGCCCACTACCAGGCTTTGCACGCCAGGGAACTTGGAGGCGATGTTTTGCACCTTTTCAGCAGCCTGCTTCTCAATGGAGCGGTCGCTGGCCACCAGAATAATAACGGGAACGTTGCCCTGAGCGCCCTGGATAGACTCCAGGCAGCGAGCCAGTTCGCCAGGCTGGGTAACGGGAGTGGTATGGTCGTAAGTGGCCATCAAGCTGGCGTTATCCTTCTGCTTGCGCGAAGAATAGTAAGTGGGAATGATGATTGCCGGATTCATAGGTCCCCTTCTGCGTTTATGCTTCCCTATTTATTGAAATGCTTGAAGATACTTCATTATTTTCAGGCAGATATTATAGCGTCTACCTGCTCTTTTTGCGACCTCGGCCCTGCTTTTGCCAACGGGCGCGCTCCTTCCTATCGCGCACCATTTGGGTTTCGCTCATAAGGTTTCGGTACGAGTCTAAGCGCTGCTGGGAGATAAGACCCTGCTCCAAAGCAGCCAGTACTGCGCACCCCGGTTCGCTCCCATGCTTGCAGTCAACGAACTTGCACCGAGAGGCCAGCTCCTCAATGTCGGGGAAGGCGGCGCCAATTCCTTCTTCTGCCTCCCACATGCCTAAGCCGCGCACGCCTGGCATGTCCACAATGGAACCGCCCCAGGGCAGTTGGATAATCTCGCGGGAGACGGTGGTATGGCGGCCGCGACGGTCGTTTTCGCGCACAGCGCCCGTTTCTTGCACCTCATGGCCCATAAGCATGTTCACCAAACTTGACTTGCCTGCGCCGCTCTTACCAATAAGCACGGCGGTAGTGCCTGCGGGAATAAGGGCGCGCAGCTGGTCCAAGCCGCTATCGTCCACGCAAGACAAGCCAATGACCTGCACTGATGCGCCCACGCGAGCCTCAACGTCTTCCCTAACCTGCGTGATAAGAGCCTGGCTTTCGGCCATGTCCACCTTAGTTAGGGCAACAGCTACCTGCGCCCCCGTTTCATGAGCCAGCACCAATTCGCGCTCAAGGCGCTTCACGTTCAGCTCGGGCAGGGGCTGCGCCACAATGATCACGTCGAAGTTGGCCGCCAGCGTTTGAGAGATAGTGCGCTCCGCCGGATCGCGGCGCACGAAAGCGTTGTGGCGAGGATAAATCTGAGCAATGATGGCCTTGTCATGGGTATCGGGCCACACCACGCGCACGAAATCGCCGATAACGGCGCGAGAGTCGCCCTCTTTTACCAGGTCAGTGGCGTGTTCACAGCGAACAGTTGATCCATCTTCAAAACGCACCAGCGGAAACCCTCGATCAAGCTTCACCACTTGACCCTTTGCCTCGCGGGGCTGAATCTCCTGCGTTTCAAGGGCGGCCATTTAGCGCGCACGCTCCTTCATGCGGCGATACACCAGCATCAGCAAAAGACCCAAAGCAACAGCAATAATGCCCGGGAAGAATTCGCTTAGAATCAAGGGGTCGTTTACCTTGGCGCCCGCTTGAACCACCTGCAGAGAATCGGCGTGGATATCGCTAATGCCGTCATGGTCAACGCATGCCAAATGAAAGGTTCCGTTTACCTGCACGTGAGTGCCATGGGCGTTGTAACGACCATAGGTGTCAATGGTATCAGCCAAGGTGTTGGATACGTATACCTGGATTGAACTGGGATTATAGGTCTCATTGACTTTTTTGTGCAGCGAATAGAGCGTAATCCAGCTGCTATTGGAACCCACATCGGCAGCAATGCGATCGCCAACCACTTCGCCCATGACCACAACCGTTGTGTTGTCGTAGAGAATGTCGGCAGAAGCCAAGACCTCAATAGACGTATCATACAAAAACGAACCGTCGGGTATCTGGCGTTCGTTTACGTAGTTTTGCAGAGCTTCGTTTTGATCATCAGCCGCCTCAGCCGCAAAGGCAAAAAGGGGCAACGCCAGGGCGAGAACCAACGCGAATCCAAGCGCCATCAGGCGTTTTGCCATTTTGCTCATTATCGGCCCCCTAGCTTACGCGGAACGACGGAAACCACAATCTTGGCCAACAACGCCAGCAGCGTGATGAATTCCAAACGGCCTGCCCACATTTCCAGAATGTAGACAATCTCAAGACCCGCAGGCATGCCCGGAGCCGCAATGCCAACAATCAGGCCACCGTTGCTGCCCATGCAAACCGACTCATAGATGGCCTGCAAGGCATCGTAGCCATAGGCAATGCCCGCCAGAGCGCCTGCCGTGAACGTAGCCACAAACAGCATGAAGATGGTCATGGCCTCTTCGGCCTCTTCCGACGTAAGGCGACGACGGCCCAGGTGGTAGTAATCGACAATAACGCGGGCGCTATCAGGGGCAAGGGTTTCCTTCACGCGTACCACAATGGCCTTCAGGATGAAGCCAATGCGGCTGAGCTTAATGCCACCAGCGGTGCTGCCAGATCCGCCACCTACCGCCATGGCAATAGCCAGCAGCAAGAAGCAGCCCGAGGTGAGCACCGAGGTGAGCTGGTTTGACGTGATGTTTTGGAAACCCGTTGTGCTAAAGGCCGAAACCAGCATGAATAAGCCGCGCCGCATCATTGATGGCAAGTCAGAGAAGTTGGCACTCGACGACATGGACGCCGCAAAGACCAGGGACAACGCCAGCAGCCACAAAACCATGGTGCGAATTTCCAGGTCTTTGAAGAAGCCCTTCAGATGGCCGTTCCACACCTCCAGGTGCAACGTGAAGTTGATGGCGCCGCACAGCATTAGCAGCATGAGCACGCACTCCAAAACAAAGGAGTGGTAGTAGAAGATGCTTTCGCTGGTGGGCGCGAGGCCGCCCGTTACAAAGCCCGAGATGGACAGCCAGAACGCATGCAGCAACGCACGCAACGGCTCCATGCCCAAGAAAATGCTGAGCACAGTGATGATAACCGTGCCAATGAGGACAAACAGCAAGGTCACCTTCAAAATCAGGCGGGCGGTTTGCACGATGTTGGGAACCATGTGCTCGGAGCGGGCCTCAGCGGAATAAAGGCTACCGCCGCCGCCTTTGCCGAAGATGCCCAGAGAAAGGGCAACCACGATCAAGCCCAAGCCGCCGGAGAGATGCATCATAAAGCGGAACATGTTGTCGGCATAGGACAAGTGGTCAAGGTCGCAGATAATGGAGGCGCCCGTAGTGGTCAGGCCTGACACGCCATCGAACAGGGCGTCCAGGTAGCTATCGTAATGGCCAGAGTAAAACAGCGGAATGGCGGCGATAAAGGCCAGAATGATCCACACCAGGCCAGTAACCGACAGCGCCTGCTGACGGGTTAAGCGCTTAGGGTTTACGTAGAGCATGCGCAGAAGGCCGCCCACGATCAGGCTGAAGCCCGACGTGAACAGATAGCGGGAAGCGGGTTCCCATTCTTGCATGATCAGCGCGGTAATAAAGGGAATGGCGTACATGGCCGTGGAGACCATGATCAGAACGCCCAGATAGTGGCCGATGACACGTACGTCATGCAGGGAGAAACGTTGCCACATACGCTACCCCATTACCAATCTGACCAGGGCGAATGTAGCCCAGCACAACACCATAAGCGTACCCAGGAAAAGGAAAACGGTGCCAACACCCTCCAGGGGCTTAATGCGGTCAGTGATATTTACGCGGCGCGACGGTGTTTTCATGGCACGTATTATAGCGTTGTGGTCAACAGTGCGCAGCCGTCGCCACCAAAACACGGCGCAATCTTTACATCCTGCGGTCAAAGGACGAAAAAGGCCCCGCCAAATGACGGGGCCTTGGTGCAATCAGGCGTTTTATTTCATGAGCAGGCTGTCAAAGTTTATGGGTTCTTCAATCTTGCACTGATACTCGCCCATCTCGTTAATAT
Source organism: Eggerthellales bacterium (assembly GCA_029219345.1). Taxonomy (GTDB): domain Bacteria; phylum Actinomycetota; class Coriobacteriia; order Coriobacteriales; family Eggerthellaceae; genus CAKUOV01. Next base: position 140 of record JAQXTF010000003.1, on the reverse strand, counting down.
CGAAGAACACGTGGCACTTGTCGCGCAGCTCGCCCATGACGGCCTTCTGCGCAATGCGGTCCACAATCTCCTTCTGAATCAGGCGCTTCAGGGGGCGAGCGCCATACACGGGGTCAAAGCCGTCAATGGCCAGCTGCTGC
>JAQXTF010000002.1 GCA_029219345.1 Eggerthellales bacterium | reverse complement strand
TTTTGGGGCGTGGTGATGCCGGTGCTGCCAAGGGTGACGATGCGAACAGGTGCGGTCATGATGGGCCTTTCTCGAGGTTTCTCTCGCGTTGTAGCATAACGCAAAAAACCTGCCAAATGATGGGGTAATTTGGCAGGTTTTCGGGAATTCTACTTGATGGTGGAGTAGCCCGTCAGGAAGGTGTCCACCTGGGCAGCGGCCTTGCGGGCATGAGCCATGGCTTTCACCACCAGGGTGGCGCCGGTGGCCATGTCGCCTGCCTGGAAGATGTTGGCGCCCTCAGCCAGAGCGTCGGTCTCGGCGCCGGAGAAGCCAGACGCAACTACCACCATCTGAGCGTCAACCGTTTGCTCGCCATCGGGGGTGGAAAGCACCAGCTGGGTCAGATTGCCGCTCTCATCAGCCACAACGCCGGAAATCTGAGTGCCAAAGCGACGGATGTCGTGGTCGAAGGCCGCGGCGGCTTCCACGTGAGCGTAATCGTTCATGGGGCCGTAATCGCTGGCAGGGCGGCGAATAAGCTGCAGCACGTCGCTGGCACCCTGGCGCAGGGCAACGGCGATGCAGTCGTTGGCGGAGTCGCCAGCGCCTACCACGGCCACAACCTTGCCCTGAGCGTTCAGCGCGGGGCCCAGGGGCACCTCGCCCAGCAGATCGCAGGCAGAGGCTCCCAGGAAATCCAGGGCGTAATATACGCCGCGAGCTGCGGTTTCGTAGGCAACGCGACGAGGCTCCTGGGCGCCAATGGCCAAAACCACGGCATCGTATTGGGCTGCCAGCTGGTCGGTGGTCACGTCGGTGCCCACGTTTACGCTGCACTTGAATTCAATGCCTTCAGCTTCCAGCAGGGCAATGCGACGGGCAACCACTTCCTTGGGGAGCTTCATGCTGGGAATGCCGTACACCAGCAGGCCGCCGGGACGGCAATCGCGCTCGTACACGGTGACGCTGTGGCCGCGCTGGTTCAGCAAGGTTGCCACCGTCAGGCCGGCGGGACCCGAGCCCACTACCGCAATGGTTTTGCCGCTGCGCTTGGCGGGCACCTTAGGCTGCATAAGGCCCTGCTCAAAGGCGGTGTCAATGATGTAGCGCTCGTTGTCGTTCACCGAAACGGAAGCGTCGGAGCTTTTGGCGCAGTTGCAGGCACGCTCGCACAGGGCGGGGCATACGTAGCCCGTGAACTCGGGGAAGCTGTTGGTCTTGGTCAGGCGCTCCAGGGCCAAGGGCAGATTGTCGTTCCACAGCTGGCCGTTCCACTCGGGAATTAGGTTGCGCAGGGGGCAGCCAAATTCGGCGCCGTTAATCTTCACCGGGGTCTGGCAAAACGGTACGCCGCAGTCCATGCAGCGGCCGGCCTGCTCCTTGCGGGCTTCTTCGCTCAGGCAGGTGTGAATCCATTCGTAATCGGCAATGCGCTGGGCCGCGGGGCGGTCATTGGCGGCTTGACGAGGGTAATCGATGAATCCGGTAGGTTTTCCCATGATTACTCATCCCTTTCCAGGAACGCCTTGGTGGCTGCTTCGTCGGCGGTCATGCCCTGGCGCAGGTTGTCGTTGATCAGCTCGGTCATCTTGCGGTAGGCGTGGGGGATGACCTTCTTAAAGTCGCCAATATGGTTGTCGAAGTCTTCCAGCAGGCGCTTGGCCAGGGGGCTGCCCGTGACGCGGGCGTGCTCCTGGATGAGTTCTTTCAGCTGCAGGGCGTCGTCGACGCTGCTCAGTTGCTCAATGGCCACCAGCTGCTTGTTGGTGCGGGTGTACAGGTCGTGGTTGGCGTCCAGGACGTAGGCCACGCCGCCGCTCATGCCTGCGGCGAAGTTGCGTCCGGTGCTGCCCAGGATGACGGCGATGCCGCCGGTCATGTACTCGCAGCCGTGATCGCCAACGCCCTCAACCACGGCGGTGGCGCCGGAGTTGCGCACGCAGAAGCGTTCGCCTGCGCGGCCGTTGATGAAGGCGCGGCCGCTGGTGGCACCGTACAGGGCCACGTTGCCGATGATCACGTTCTGCTCAGGGGCGCGGGTGCTGCCCGTGGGCGGGTATACCACAATCTGGCCGCCGGAGAGGCCCTTGCCCAGGTAGTCGTTGGAGTCGCCCTCTAGCTCCAGGGTGACGCCCTTGGGAAGGAATGCGCCAAAGCTCTGGCCGGCGCCGCCTTCCAGCTTGAAGTGGTAGGTGTCAGGCTCCAGGCTGGTGCCAAAGCGGCGGGTGGCCTCGGCGCCAAACAGGGTGCCGACGGCGCGGTCGGTGCTGCTGATGGGGATGACCTGGTCTTTTGCGGCCTTGGAACCCTTCTTCTTGTCCAAAACGGGCAGCAGGTGCTTGGCGTCCAGGGTTTCATCCAGCTTGAAGTCGAAAACATCGGCGGCGTTGAACAGCACGTTTTCTTCGCTGGCCTTGGCCAAAATGCGATCCAGGATGATGCCGTCGGTCTTGCTGGTCTTGGCCAGGGGGTTTGCCTTCAAAAGTTCGGTGCGGCCCACCAGTTCGTCCAGGGTGCGCAGGCCGAAACTGGCCAGAATCTCGCGTACTTCCTGGGCGATGAAGCGCATGAAGTTTTCCACGTGCTCGGGCTTGCCGGTGAAGCGTTTGCGCAGTTCAGGGTTTTGCGTTGCAATGCCAACGGGGCAGGTGTCCAGGTTGCATACGCGCATCATGTCGCAGCCCATGGCAATCAGCGGAGCGGTGGCGAAGCCGAATTCCTCGGCGCCCAGAATGGCGGCTACGGCTACGTCAAAGCCGGTGAGCAGCTTGCCGTCGGCCTCAATGCGCACGTGAGAGCGCAGACCGTTCTGGATGAGGGTCTGGTGAACTTCTGCCACGCCCAGTTCCCAGGGCAGGCCCGCGCTGCTGATGGAGCTGCGGGGTGCTGCGCCGGTGCCGCCGTCGTAGCCGGAAACCAGCACCGTCTGAGCGCCAGCCTTGGCGACGCCTGCGGCAATGGTGCCTACGCCGGCTTCGGAAACCAGCTTTACGGCAATGACGGCGTCTTTGTTGGCGTTTTTCAGGTCGTAGATCAGTTCGGCCAGGTCTTCAATGGAGTAGATGTCGTGGTGCGGCGGGGGAGAAATCAGAGAAACGCCAGGGGTGGAGTAGCGGGTCTTGGCAATCCAGGGCCATACCTTGCCGCCAGGCAGGTGGCCGCCTTCGCCGGGCTTTGCGCCCTGGGCCATCTTGATTTGGATTTCCTTGGCGCTTACCAGGTATTCGCTGGTCACGCCGAAACGACCAGAGGCAACCTGCTTGATGGCGCTTCCGCGCTCGCTGTTCAGGCGCTCGGGTGATTCGCCGCCTTCGCCGGAGTTGCTCTTGCCGCCCAGGCGATTCATGGCAATGGCCAGGCACTCGTGAGCCTCCTGGCTGATGGAGCCGTAGCTCATGGCGCCGGTCTTGAAGCGGCGCACGATGCTCTCAACAGGCTCGACTTCCTCCAGGTCAATGGGGGTGCAGCCGTCGGTGTTCAGCACCAGCAGTCCGCGCAGGGTGTGGGGGATGGCGTCGTTGTCCACCAGGGCCGAGTACTGCTTGAAGGCCTCGTAGTCGCCCTGGCGCGCCGCTGCCTGCAGCAGGCGGATGGTCAGGGGGTTGATCATGTGGTCGCGAGCCTCGGGGGCGCTGCTCATCTTGTGGTCGCCCACGGTGGGCAGGCTCAGGTCGGGAGTGAGTCCCAGGGGGTCGAAGGCGGCGTTGTGACGCTTGCTGACCAGCTGGGCAATCTCTTCCAGGCCGATGCCGCCAATGCGGCTTACGGTGTTGGTGAAGTACTGCTGCACCACGTCTTCCTTCAGGCCAAGAATCTCGAAAATCTGGGCTGACTGGTAGGACTGAAGTGCGGAAATGCCCATTTTGGCGGAAACTTTGACCACGCCATGGAGCACGGCCTTGTTGTAGTCGTTGATGGCCACGTAGGGGTCGCGGTCCAGAGAGCCCGCAGCGGTGAGCTGGCGGATGCACTGGTGGGCCAGGTACGGGCACACGGCGCGGGCGCCATAGCCCAGCAGCGTGGCGAAATGGTGCACGCAGGTGGGTTCGGCGCTTTCCAGCACCACGGAGATGGCGGTGCGCTTCTTGGTGCGCACTAGGTACTGCTCAACGGCGGATACGGCCAGAAGCGACGGGATGGGCAGGTGGCTTTCGTCTACGCCGCGGTCGGAGAGGATGATCACGTTGGCGCCGTTGTGGTAGGCCTTCTCGATATTCAGGAACAGGCGGTCCAGCACGGTAGCCAGCGGGGTGTTTTCGTAGTAGAGCAAGCTGATGACCTGGGATTTCAGGTTGGGCAGGTTCAGGGCCTTGATCTTTTCCAGCTCCAGCTCGGTCAGGATGGGCGAGTCAATCTGCAGCAGATGGCAGTTTTCCGCGCAGTCTTCCAGCAGGTTACCGTCGCTGCCCACGTATACGGTGGTGTCGGTGACGATGGCCTCGCGCTCGGAGTCAATGGGCGGGTTTGTGACCTGGGCAAACATCTGCTTGAAGTAGTCGAACAGCGGGCGTTCGTTCTTGTCCAGCACGGCCAGGGGCGTGTCGATGCCCATAGCAGCGGTGGGCTCCACGCCGGTCTTTGCCATGGGCAGCAGCACGGAGTACAGGTCTTCGTAGGAGTAGCCGAAGGCGCGGCACAGGCGCTTCAGCTCGTTGCCCGTGTAGTGAGTCAGGGCCTTTTTGGGCTCGGGCAGGTCGTCCAGCTTGATGAGCTGGCAGTCCAGCCATTCGCCGTAAGGATGCTCGGCGGCGTAGGCTTCCTTCACTGCTTCGTCGTCTTTCATGACGCCGGCCTTGGTGTCAATGACCAGCATGCGGCCAGGTTCCAGGCGGCTCTTGGTGACGATGTGCTCGTCGGGAATGTCAAGAACGCCCACTTCAGAGGAAAGAATCAGGCGATCGTCGTCGGTCACGTAATAACGGGCGGGGCGCAGGCCGTTGCGGTCCAGGGCGGCACCCATCACTTCGCCGTCGGTGAACAGCAGGGCAGCAGGGCCATCCCAGGGCTCCATCATGGTGGCGTAGTAGTGGAACATGTTGCGGCGTGCGGCGGAGATGTTGGTGTTCTTGCTCCAGGGCTCAGGCACCAGCATCATGACGGCCTTGGGCAGCTCGATGCCGCTGAACATGAGGAACTCCAGGGAATTGTCCAGCATGGCGCTGTCGGAGCCCTCACCTGCGATAACGGGCATGACGCACTCCATGTCGTTCTTGAACACGGGGGTGCTCATGGTTTCCTCGCGGGCGTTCATGCGGTCCAGGTTGCCGCGGATGGTGTTGATTTCGCCGTTGTGCAGCAGCACGCGGTTGGGATGCGCGCGCTCCCAGCTGGGGTTGGTGTTGGTGGAGAAGCGGCTATGTACCAGGGCGATGGCGCTTTCGCAGCGGGGGTCTTGCAAGTCAAGGTAGAACTTGCGCAGCTGCTGCACCAGGAACATGCCCTTGTAGACGATGGTGCGGCTGCCGAAGCTGGCCACATAGCATTCCTGTGCGGACTGTTCGAATTCGCGCCTGATTAGGTACAACAGGCGGTCGAATTCAATGCCGGCTGCCACCTTTTCGGGGCGCTCGACCAGCACCTGCCAGATGGCGGGCATGCAGTCGCGGGCTTTCTTGCCCAGCACGTCGGGGTTCACGGGCACCGGGCGCCAGCACACGAAAGGCACGCCGCGGCGTTCCAGGATTGCTTCAATACGATGCATCAGCAGTTGGCGTTTAATGACGTCTTGGGGGAAGAAGAACATGCCAGCGCCCAGGTCGCCGTATTCGCCAGAGGGCGCATCCTCGGCCTTGACCAGGCCTTCTTCCACAATTGCTTCACTCAAGAAACGGGTCGGCACTTGCAAGATGATGCCAACGCCATCGCCGGTTTCGCCGGTGGCGTCTTTGCCCGCGCG
>JAQXTF010000001.1 GCA_029219345.1 Eggerthellales bacterium | reverse complement strand
CGTTACCATCATTGCTGGCTGCGGCGTTCATGTGAACAGCCACGAAGACAGCCAGCACGACGGCATCCACACCTTCTACATTGGCAAAAACGCCCGCGTGAAGTACATCGAGCGCCACATTGGCGAAGGCGAAGGCACCGGCGCCCGCATTATGAACCCCACCACCGAGGTTTTCCTGGACGAAGGCGCTTTCTGCGAAATGGAAATGGTACAGCTGCGCGGCGTTACGTCCACCGTGCGTGACACCAACGCCGAGTTGGGCCCCAACTCCAAGCTCATTTTGACCGAACGCCTGCTCACCCATGACAAGCAGATGGCAACCTCCAACATGAACATCACTCTGAAGGGCGAAGGCTCCAACGTTCAGGTTATTAGCCGCTCTGTTGCTCAGGACGATTCCATTCAGATCTTCAATCCCCTGGTTGTGGGCGAAACCGCTTGTCACGGCCATGTGCAGTGCGATGCCATCATCATGGGCAACGCCAAGGTGAAGGCCATCCCCGGCATTGAAGCCGCTTGCGAAGACGCCATGCTCATTCATGAAGCCGCTATTGGCAAGATTGCCGGCGACGAGATCATCAAGCTCATGACCCTGGGTCTTACCGAGGAAGAAGCCGAGCAGGAAATCATCGAGGACTTCCTGTCCTAATTCCTGCCAAATTACCCCATCATTTGGCAGGTTTTTTCGCGCATCCAAGCCCCCAAGAAATTGGGGGCTTTTTCTTTGGGAAAACGCTTGCGCTTATAGCGCACTACCCCTATAATAATTCCTCGCGCATGGTGGGTATGGCCTAGTTGGCTAAGGCGCCAGATTGTGGCTCTGGAGATCGAGGGTTCGAGTCCCTTTACCCACCCCAGCGCGCCTGAAAAAAGTTCTTGCATTTTGAAAATGCTCGATGTATAATATCCAGGCACTTTTGAAAACATAGTTTTTAACTTATTGGACCGTTAGCTTAGTTGGTAGAGCAGGGGACTCTTAATCCCAAGGTCCGGGGTTCGAGTCCCCGACGGTCCACCATTTGAATTCTTCGCCTCCCAGTCGGGAGGTTTTTCATTTCTAAGGGCCTCCCCCCCCTTCTTTCCCCTCAATCATGCAGCCTTCGCTTGCGCACCTTGTTGCTCAGCCTTGATTGCGTAAATCGCAGCAAGCACGCATCTGCTACACTGAATGCAACAGCATTTCGCCTTATTGAAAGAGTTTCCATGACTAACATCGTTCTTTCCGCAGACCTTAAAACTTATTTGGCCCGCAAGCAAGTCAAGGCATTAGTGGCAGAGCTTGCGGAATGCAAGACCTGCGGCGGCGCCGTGGCAGAGGTGTACGTGCGCGTCTGCCGACCCGCAGAGGTGGCACGCCTGCAGGAAAGCGGGTGCCGCACGCTGGAGGCGCAAGACGCAGTGCTCTTCCTGAACGGTCGCGGTATAAAAGCCGATGCCGTAGTGGAGCTGGGCCTGCGAAACTTTCTGGGCATCAAAGATGTCACCGCGAAAGGCCTGCATTTGTAGAAAGATAGAAAACGCTTTGGATAAATCTGTTTCGTTTCCCAATGTGACAGATTTGCCCCGGGCGTTTTTGTCTCATTCTTCTCACCAATATTGGTAGAATATGAGAAATGAGAGAAATAGGGAGGAAACAACTATGGCTGATATGATCCAGCTTGCAGAAGATCTCAAAAAGGCCCTGGGCGAAGAGAACGTTCTGGTGAACGAGCCCATGGCAAACCACACCACCTTCAAAATTGGCGGCCCCGTTGAAATCATGGTAACCCCCAACGGCATCATGGACGTCATTAACGCCAACCGCATCATCCGCAAGGCCGGCCTGAGGCCCCGCGTCATTGGCCAGGGCTCCAACTTGCTGGTCAGCGACGAAGGCCTGAAGGGCGTTGTCATCAAGATGGGCGAAGGCTACGCCAAGATCACCGTTGACGACAGCTGCAACATCACCTGCGAAGCCGGCGCCACCAATGCCGACATCGCCGCCGCCGCTCAGGCAGCTGGCCTGACTGGCTACGAATTCGCTTGCGGCATTCCTGGCACCATCGGCGGTGCTGCTTACATGAACGCTGGCGCTTACGACCAGCAGTTCGCCAACGTGTGCACCTATTGCACCGTGCTGCAGCCCAACGGCGCTATTGCCACCATTCCCATGCTGGCCATGGAATGGGGCTATCGCCACAGCCTGCTAATGGAAGCCGACGTCATTTTGCTGAACGCCACCATCCGCCTGGAGAAGGGCGATCCCGCCGAGATTCAGGCCCTCATGGACGAGCTGCAGGAGCGCCGCGCATCCAAGCAGCCTCTGGACATGCCCTCTGCTGGCAGCACCTTCAAGCGTCCCGAAGGCCATTTCGCAGGTCAGCTCATTGAAGAAGCCGATCTGAAGGGCTACAGCGTAGGCGGCGCCCAGGTTTCCGAGAAGCACAGCGGCTTCATCGTAAACACCGGCAACGCTACCGCCGCAGACGTACTGGAGCTCATCCAGGAAGTCTCCAAGATCGTGTTCACCAAGGACGGCGTAAAGCTTGACCCCGAGGTGTGCATGTGGGGCTTTGACGAGTAGTTCCCCACTCCAATCCCGTAGCATCAAAAAGGCCCGCTTCGGCGGGCTTTTTTCGTGCAGAAAACCTGCCAAATGATGGCGTAATTTGGCAGGTTTCTAGGCGGGGATGGCAACGGGCACGCCTCCCACTTCACACACGTGGAAATGGATGTCGTAGGTGGCGAAAAGGGTTTCGTCGGTAACGACCTCAAGACCGCCCTGAGCAATGACGATGCCGTCACGCACCAGCAGGAAGCGGTCGCAGAAGCGCAGCGCCAGGTTGATGTCGTGGATGACCAGCACCGTTGCCAGGGAGCCGGCCTTGGTAACATCCTTTACCGCCGTTAGCACCTCCAGCTGGTTTTTGGGGTCAAGAGCGCTGGTAGGCTCGTCCAGCAGCAGCACCTCAGTCTCCTGGGCCAGGGCGCGGGCAATGAAGACCTTCTGCCGCTCGCCGCCAGAGAGCTCATCCAAACAGCGCTGAGAGAAGCCAGAAAGGCCCATGCGTTCAATGACGCTGGCTACAATTTGGCGGTCCCTCTCCGTTAACGACCAGGCCACATGAGGCTTGCGGCCCATCATAACCGAATCGTAAACGGTCATGTGGGGCACCCGCTGCTGCTGCGCCACGTAGGCAATGTGCCGGGCGGCCTCGCGGCGGGAAAACTGCGCCAGGGGCTTCTCCCCCACCAGCACCTGGCCCGCCTTGGGCTGAGCGATGCCCGCCAGCAGGTTCAAAAGCGTAGACTTGCCAGCGCCGTTGTTACCCAAAATGGCCAGCACCGACCCCGTTTTCGCCTCAACGCTAATGTCCTTGAACACCGAATCGGCCACATGGGGGTACGCATATTCCACATTCTTGGCCTCCATGACCGTGCGCGAAGGCTCGGCACCGTGCCCGTGGCCGTGAGACGCCCCGTGCTCATGGGCCTCTCCCCCGCCGGGATGGGCGTGAAAGTGGTTGTGGAAGGTTCCGTCCGCGTGCTGATGCACGTGGCTGTGCAGAGGGTCCGCGGACGTTTCCGCAAAATGATTGCGATGCATCATTGCTTGTACCCCCTATACAGCAGATACAGGAACAGCGGCGCGCCCAGGAAGCTGGTGATGGCACCCACGGGCAGAATGACCGGCGAGACGACCATGCGGGCCAGAAGGTCGCTGGCAATCATGATGGCTGCGCCCAGCACCAGCGACGCCGGCAGCAGGAAGCGGTAATCGTTGCCCACGAAACGGCGAGCAATATGGGGCGCAATCAGACCAATGAAGTTGATCAGGCCCACGAACGACACCATGGCCGCCGCGGTGAAGGAGGCCACCGCCACGCCCAAAACGCGGGTGCGCTGCACCTCCACGCCCAAGCCGCCAGCCACGTTGCCGCCGTTTTGCAAAGCGTTGTAGTTCCAACGGTTGTAGAAGAAATAAGCGCCGCAAATGACCAGCACGCCGGCCATGAAGGCAATCTGGTTCCAAGTTGCGCGGCCCAAATCACCAAACTGCCAAAAGATCACCTTAGTCAGGTTCAGGTCATCAGAGAAGTACTGGATGATGGTAGAAGCGCCCGCCCACAGGGCCGAAAGGGCAACGCCCACCAGCACGATGCTTTCAGGGCTGAAGGAGCCCAGGCGCGAAAAAATGAGCACCACCAGGGCCGATATCATGGCGCCAGCGAAGGCGAAGATGGCAATGGTGCCCATGCCGGCCGCGGTAGAGGTGCCTGCCACCAGGGGGATGAACACCAAAATGGCCAGGGTGGCACCGAAGGCCGCGCCCTGGGAAATGCCCACGGTGGACGCAGAGGCCAAGGGGTTTTCCAGCACACTTTGCAGCACGGCGCCCGCCAAGGCCAAGCCCGCACCCGACACGATGGCTGTTAGCACACGAGGCAGACGGATGGTCTGCACCGCCGCCACATCTTGGGGCGTGCCGAAACCGAACAGTGCCGCCGCGCTGGTGAACAGGTCAATGTTTGAAGCACCCGAGGCCAAAGAGGCCAGCGCGCATAGAATGCACGCCAGCAGCATGACGCCAATGGCCACCCAACGCAGGCACTCGGCCTTGCGCTGAGAGGCGTCAATCTGCTGCCACGAGGTGGCAAGCTGCTCGTTATTTCCGCTCTTTTCCATGGGAACGGCGGCCTAAAAGCCTTCGCGCTGGTAGGCGTCGTAGCAATCGGTGCACACCATCTTCAGGTCTTGCACGCGCAGGCCGAACTCAGCCGTTGCCTCGCCGCAGATGGCGCACTCCACCGAGGGGAACAGGCGGGCGGGCTCAGGCAGCTCATAGGTGGCTTCCTTCACGTCGAACAGCTGCTCGTAGGGGGTGCTGATCAGCAGGTTCATGTATTCATCGCGGGACAGGCCGTCGCCCAGGCCGTTCTTCAGCACCAGGCGCACGCTGGCACCGGTGGCGCGAACGTAGAAGCTGAAGGCCATCTTGCCGCGAATGTGCGGAATGAGGTTGGACTTGCCGTAGGTGCAGCCCAGCAGCACCTGGATGGCATCCACACAGCAGGCGTCGTTTTCCGTAACGCACACAATTTCCTCGTCCAGGGCGGGATAGTTCTTCAGACCCAGCTCGGCAATGGCACCGTTAACGGCGGCAAAGCCAATGGCCAGGCCAGGGCACTTGTGGCCGTGGAATTCCGCGCACTTATCCCAGTATTTCAAATCTAGCATGATGTCTCCTTTTCGCAGATCAGGCGCCTGACCGCAAACAGCCAGGCGTCTTTTAATCACTCGTATTCAGGGCAAACTTTACAGCTCAATCTTGCCAAAGGTGCCGCCTTCGGCAACCAGAGCGTCGTACAGCGGGGCGCCCAGGAAGAAGTTGGTGATCTCGTCCATCTTCTTGGCGGGGTCAACGTCCTTGAACTGCTCGGGGTAGCACACGGCTGCCACCTGGTAGCAATTGGCCAGGGCCAGCTCAATGTTGGTTGCGTAGAAGCGGAAGGAAATCAGACCGTACACATTGCCGTTCTGGACCGCCTTCAGGTTCTGGAAGTAGGCAGGGTTGGCGGCCACGTCATCCTTCACCAGGGCCAGGTTGCCGCTCTCCACAAAAATGTAGTCGGGCTGAGCTGCGGAAACGGCCTCAAGGTCAATGTCGAAGCAGCCAGGAGCAGCAGTGGCATCAGCAATGTTGGCAACACCGGCGCTCACGAAGGGAGCAAAGCCAGCCTCGGTGCCGGCGAAGCCGTGGCCGCCACGGAAGCTGATGCCTGCGGCGTATGCGGTCTTGGCGCCACCTGCGGCAGCAACGCGCTTGTTCAGGTCAGCCTGCATGTCCTGCATGTATTTAACCAGCTCAGCGGCGCGGGCGTCCTTGCCAAGCACCTTGCCCATAAGGGTGAAGTTGTTGTACAGAACCTCATCGAACATCTTGTCAGACAGGTCCAGGCACACAACAGGAATCTTGGTTTTTTCCTGCAAGGCGTTGGCGGTATCGGCATCCAGGGAGGCGAAAATCACCTGCAGAGCAACGCCCATAATGGCTTCCTCATTAGGGGTAACACCCTTGGAGCCGCCGTCGCCAATGACAGGCAGCTTGGCAAAGGTGTCGTGGTACACGTGGCGGTACGCGCAGGAAACTGCGTCGGTTTGCTCGGACTGCTCAACGCCAACCACCAGGTCAGTGGCCTGCATGTAGGAAATCAGGCGCAGGGCGCTGGAGCCAATGCCAATGATCTTGGAGGGGTTGGTGGGAACCTCAACAGAGCGACCCACCATGTCGGTGACGGTCTGCTTGGCGGGCACGCTTGCACTTGCGCTGGCGGAAGCAGATGCGCTTGCGCTGCTGGATGAGCAGCCGGCCAGGCCAAACATGCTCAGGGCCAAAGCCGCCGCGCACAGCACCGCAACAATTTTCTTCTTCATTTCTTTCTCCTTTATGTATGTACGTCGCAATAGCAAAACTTGCGAAATTACCGAAACAATCCCCCTTGCGGCTATCTCTGGGGACACTGGAGATAGCCGCACCGAAGGGGGCTTTACGCCGCGGAGACCAACAGGGGGATAACGGGCCGCGGCAAACAAGGATGCTGGGAGAAGAGGATCCTTGGGTAACAACGATTGCTGAATTCGTGTTACGGTGATTGCATCATAGAACCAGCGGCAAAATTACGCAGCAATTTGCCCTATTCCGCATTTTTCGTATGTGTTCACTTTTTGGAATGACCCCAGGTAAACTGTGGTATTCTTGTCGTATTCGAAGCATTTTGAGCGTGACGCTCGCATCCAAAAGGTAACGCTATGGAACTGAAGCAACTGGAATATTTCATCGCCTGCGCCGATACGGGATCCTTCCGCAAGGCGGCCGGCATCCTGTACACGTCGCAATCCAACGTAAGCAAGGTCATTCAAGGTCTGGAAAAGGAACTGGGCGGCGCCCTGCTGCACCGCACCCAAACCGGCGTCACCCTTACCGACCGCGGAGCCGCAATCTACGAGCACGCCAAGAGCACCCTGGCAAGCGCCCGCCGCATCTCTCGCCTCTCCGATGACCAGGGCCTACGCCACCTGAACATCCTCACCAACCCCAGCCGCTGGATGGCCCGCACCTTCCGCCGCTACTACCAGGCCCACGGGTCCAGCAACGTGCGCTATTCGGTGCTCACCGCATCCACCAACGACATCATTCGCGCCCTGGCCGACGGCGCCGCCGACATTGGCTTTGCCTACGTGATGGAGCAGCAGCTATCCAGCCTGCAGGCGCAGCTGAGCAAAAACCACCTGACCTT